>DXFG01000326.1 GCA_019114545.1 Candidatus Blautia pullistercoris
AGATCAGCTGGGTAGTGGAGGTTCCGATGTCAATTCCGACGCTTAAAATCTGTTCTTTCAATAAATCCCCTCCTTATCACTCTGAGACTTCTATAAAATCTGCAGTTTCTCTGATAAAATCAATACTTACGCTTGTACCCTGGGCTCCTGAGCGTATCCTCAGTTTTCCATGGAGTTTGTCTTCCACCATCATTTTGACAATGTTCAGACCCAGACTGTCCTTTCTGGTATGTTCCGGCTGAAATCCCACTCCGTCATCTGTCACAAGGATTTCGGAGTAGACCGTGCCTTTCTTCAAGGTTATGGAAATATTTCCGTGGTCTTTTCCCTCAAAGGCATATTTCATAGAATTATGAAGAAGCTCGTTTACTGCCAGAGCAGCCGATACAGCCACATCTGAATCCACCATCATGTCATCTCCTTTCAGACGGATATCTACTTTAAGTTCCGGTCTGGCAAGAGATTGGACCGTGTTGTTCTTGATCGATCCCAGGACCTTTTTCAGGCTCACAGTCTCTCCCTCACAATGGGAAAGAAATTCATAGCTCACCGCAATGGACAGGATTCTGTCGATACTTTCTTCCAGGGCTCTTTTCGCCGCCACTGAACCTACTCTTCTTGCCTGAAGTCTCAGGAGAGAGGCCACCATCTGGAGATTATTTTTTACCCGGTGATTCAGTTCTTTCATAGCTACAGATTTCAGGATCAGATTTCGTTCCTGCTCTCTGGGTCCTGTGATGTCCCGAAAGATCACTGCCAGGATAATGCCGTTTTTATTTTTTAAAGGAATCTGTCGAATCCACAAATAATAATTTCCATAGCGGACTTCTTTTAATGTTTCCAGATTTTCACTGGTTTCATCCCATTTTGTCAGACAAATGTTCCGATAGGGCTGCCACAGGATATCTGAAACATACCCCAGCTTATGGAAAAGGGTCTTGGCATACATGTTCCGGAAGCAGACTCTTCCATCCGTGTCCACCAGAATCAGTCCCTCATCAATGCCCTCTGTCAACCACTCATTTTCATTGACCATATGATAGATCGGCACTTCTACTGCCTGGTATTTCTTGGATTCTCTCTGTTCCTCCACCGGCTCTGTAATACACTTCTCCCGGATGAGAACGCCGATGATCCTGGAATTGAACAGGATCGGTTCCACTGACTGAATGGTATAATTATCCTCCTGGGTCCTGGCCTGCATAAATTTGGTGGCGATCCCCAGGTTAAATGTCCTGGCTACCGCCGGCTCATTTTCTGCTTTGGCAAGCATTCCTACCACGCTGCTTTTGTAGGCGGAAGGTGCTTCCTCCGGTTTAGCCTCAGCCACCACAATAGCGTCCCCTTCTTTACATCTGCAGTCAATAAACATATTGGCTGCCTCCATATTTGCCAGAGGCTGGAGGGTTTTCGCCATCATCTGGATAACTTTGATCTCTTCATCGTTCAGATCCGTATACTGTCTGCAGAGTTTCTCAATTGTATCTTCCATATCATTGTCCCCTGCGCATTAATATAATTTCTGCTACTCTTTTCATGGAAATATTTTTTGTCCGGCTGATATTTCTGATATAATCATAGGCCTCCTGCTCGGATATTCCTTTCTGGCTCATAACCAGTCCCTTTGCCTGTTCTACCAGAGTTCTTCTTTCCAGCCTTTCATTTACATGCTCGTATTCCTTTTCCAGCATAGCCATTTTCCGGCTCCGCTCTATAGCAATCTCCAGTCCGGGAAGAAATGTTCTTTCATTTACCGGTTTTACAAAATAGCCGGCTACATTTGCTTCCTTGGCTTCTTCAATAAACTCTCTGTCACAGTACGCCGTCAACAGTACCACAGTCTGGGCAAGATTTTCCTGACCAATGATCTTGGCCGCTGTGATCCCGTCCAGAAGAGGCATTTTTACATCCATGATCACCAGATCCGGATGTTCTTTCTTACAGCATTCCACAACGTCGAATCCGTCTGCCGCTTCAGCCACTACCTCATAACCCTGTCTCTCCAGAATCTCCCGCAGATCCATTCTGATCAAGGGTTCATCATCCGCAACAATTACTCGCATCATCCTACGCTGCCTTCCTTTATCCTCCCAGAGCTTATCCGTTTTATGATTTCCGGAGAAACTCCATAAGTTTCTCAAAGCCTGTACCCTCATAGCTGCTTGTGACAACAATCTCTCTTGCCCCTGCATTCCTCAGATACTGCTTTGCATCTTCTATCTGTTTCTCATCCGCCAGATCCGCCTTTGTCACCACCCCGACACAGGGTTTTGCAAAAGTGCTGGAATAGCCCGGCGGAAACATCGTTCCTGCTTCATTGGCCGGCTGTACCAGCAGGATAATATCCGCATCCACCGCCGATACTGTCAGGGCCCCCCGCAGGTTCGTTCTTTCTAAATATTCTCCCGGCGTATCGATCATGGTCCCATTGACCACTTCTACAGTCTGTGTCTTGTTATATTTAAGGTCCTGTCTGGATATGTACTGACACAAAGTGGTCTTTCCTGCCATTGACCTGCCGATCAGGATCACCCTCTTCATTTTTTCTTCAGACATACAAACCTCCTGCTGCTAGGATCTGGTAATAGGCGCCGCCGCAAATCCCATAGAGTCGCACAGCAC
>DXFG01000327.1 GCA_019114545.1 Candidatus Blautia pullistercoris
CTTCCTTGGGGGTAAGAAAAAATAATATATTCATAGTACCCTCCACTCAATTTACTCTTTTCTTATTCTGACATATTCAGAAGAAGAAATCCAGTAGAAAGCTATAAACATTTATTAAAATTCTATGAAGAACTATTTATCCGGAATTTTCCGAAAAATATTTATCCATCAAACAGAAAATCCGCAAATACCTGATTGCTCAGCAGGATCCCTTCCTCCGAAAGAAAGATCCTGTCTCCCGACTCCTGCAACATACCGTTTTTCAGATATTTTTCCAGAGTTTTCTCATAAACCAGATCTATGTCCTTTCCAAAAGTCCTGCGGAATTCTTTTTTCGATATCCCCCTTGTTTTACGAAGACCCAGAAACATAAATTCCTCCATCTGGCCAGATTCTTCCAGAACTTCCACCTCTTCCCGGATTTTCCCCGGATCCCGGCAGTACGCCATATACTTATCCCAGTCCCGTGTATTGGACATCCGCATATTGCGGATCATAGATGCCCCTCCCAGCCCCAGGCCCAGATAATCTTTTCTCTCCCAGTAACGCAGGTTATGGGCGGACTGCTTTCCTTCTCTGGCGTAATTAGAAATCTCGTATTGTTCAAATCCCCGGCTCTTTAAATATTTTCCTGTCCACAGATAAATTTCCCTGCTGGTCTCCTCATCAGGCAGAAGTTCTTCACATTCTCCGTACTTTTTATAAAACTCTGTTCCCTCTTCAATGATCAGTTGATAAACGGAAACATGTTCCAGAGGAGTTTCCATCAGAATTTCCAGTTCTTCTTTCCATTCCGCCAATGTCTGTCCCGGCAGAGAAGAAATAAGATCTCCGCTGAGATTGTCGAATCCTGCTTCTCTGGCCATACAGTAGCTTTCCAGAAAATCTTCATAAGTGTGAATCCTTCCCAGCAGCTTCAGATTTTCATTTTTCACAGACTGGATTCCCATGCTCAGCCGATTGATTCCCAACTTTTTATACAATTCCAGCTTCTCTTTTAAAGCGGTTCCCGGGTTCATTTCCAGGGTGACCTCTGCTTTTTCCTCTATCTGAAATGTCCGGCGGATTGCTTCCATGATCCGCTCCAGCAGTTCGCCTTCCAGAACGGAAGGTGTTCCTCCTCCGAAGTAAAGGGTGGAAACCTGATAATCTTCTGCAAAATTTTTATAACTGAGGATCTCCTGCTCCAAAGCCCGGACATAATCCACTCTCTGCTCTTTATCCCCGCTCCAGGAAAGGAAGTCACAGTATGCACATTTCTTTACACAAAAAGGAATATGGATATACAATCCCAAATCTTTTTTCATTGCCATTCTCCCGGAATCTATTTATCATCCAGCTTTAGCACGCTCATAAAGGCCTTCTGGGGAATTTCTACATTTCCGATCTGGCGCATTCGCTTCTTGCCCTCTTTCTGTTTCTCCAACAGCTTTCTCTTACGGGAAATATCGCCGCCGTAACATTTGGCAAGCACATCTTTCCGCAAGGCTTTCACAGTTTCTCTGGCAATGATCTTACTTCCCACAGCTGCCTGAATGGGAATTTCAAAAAGCTGTCTGGGGATTTCTTCCTTCAGCTTCTCGCACATTTTCCTTCCCCTGTCATAGGCAGATCCTGCAAATACAATAAAGGAAAGGGCATCTACCTCTTCTTTATTTACCAGGATGTCCAGTTTCACCAGGTCGCTTTGCTCATATCCCAGCATTTCATAGTCAAAAGAAGCATAGCCTCTTGACCGGGATTTCAGTGCATCAAAAAAGTCGTAGATGATCTCATTCAGAGGCAGATGATAGTGGAGCAGAGCTCTGGTGGTTTCCATATATTCCATTCCCTGATACTGGCCCCTTCTCTCCTGGCACAGTTCCATAATCGGGCCGATATAATCTGTTGTGACCATGATTTCCGCCTTCACCATAGGCTCTTCCATATAATCAATTTCCGAAGGATCCGGCAGATTGGAAGGATTGGTCAGATCCATCACTTCTCCATTTGTCTTATGAACTTTGTAAACAACACCTGGAGCCGTAGTTACCAGATCCAGATTGTATTCTCTCTCCAGTCTTTCCTGAATGATCTCCAGATGGAGAAGTCCCAGAAAACCGCAGCGGAATCCAAATCCCAGGGCAATGGAGGTCTCTGGTTCAAAAAACAGGGAGGCATCGTTAAGCTGGAGCTTTTCCAGGGCATCCCGCAGATCCTCATACTTAGCTCCATCAGCCGGATATACACCGCAGAATACCATGGGATTTACCTTTTTATATCCCGGCAGAGGCTGGGCACAGGGATTTTCCTCGTCTGTGATCGTGTCTCCCACACGGGTATCCTTCACATTTTTAATGCTGGCGGTAATATATCCTACCATTCCCGCCGTCAGCTCCTCGCAGGGAATCAGCTGCCCGGCGCCGAAATAGCCTACTTCCACCACTTCTTCTACAGCTCCTGTGGCCATCATCCGGATTTTCGTTCCCTTTTTCACTCTGCCTTCCATGATCCTGCAGAAGACAATCACACCTCTGTAGGAATCATAAACCGAATCAAAAATCAGGGCTTGAAGGGGATTCTCCGGGCTGCCCTTAGGAGCCGGCACTTTCTCCACAATCTGTTCCAGCACCTCGTCAATATTCAGTCCTGTCTTGGCTGAGATCCGGGGCGCATCCTGGGCTTCGATTCCGATCACATCCTCGATCTCGTTGATCACCCTCTCCGGCTCTGCGCTGGGCAGATCAATCTTATTGATCACCGGAAACACATCCAGATCATGGTCCAGGGCAAGATAAACATTTGCCAGAGTCTGCGCTTCGATCCCCTGGGCAGCGTCCACCACCAGTATAGCTCCGTCACAGGCTGCCAGACTTCTGGACACTTCATAGTTAAAATCTACATGTCCCGGCGTATCGATCAGGTTAAAAATATATTCTTCACCATCTTTTGCTTTATACACAGTACGTACAGCCTGAGATTTAATGGTGATTCCCCGCTCTCTTTCCAGATCCATATTATCCAGGACCTGTGACTGCATCTCCCTTTCTGTCAGCAAACCGGTTCTTTCTATGATACGGTCTGCAAGGGTAGACTTTCCATGATCTATATGTGCAATAATACAAAAATTACGAATTTTGCTCTGGTCTATTGCAGGCATAAATATTCCTCCTAGTCAGTTTCTTATGTGCTTATATGTTCCGGACTGTTCTGCGTCCAATAGAATCATATATCAAAGGCAGTTTTTCAAACTCTTTTATCTGAAAACAATTTCTCCCATCCAAAATCACCGGTTTTTTCATTCTATTGCAGAACATCTGGGGAGTAAGGTTTTTAATTTCTTCCCATTCTGTAAAAATCATGCACAGATCAGCCTCCTCCAGGGCCTGCTCCGGTGATTCGCAATATTTTATCTTTCCCGGATACAGCCTGTCAAATTCTGCTTCAGCCACCGGGTCATAAGCCTTTACTGCTGCACCGTCATCCAGCAGTATTCCCACGTTGATAATCGATGGTGCTTCCCGCAGGTCATTTGTTCCCGGCTTAAAGGTAAGACCCAGTACAGCCACTGTCAGTCCCTCCAGAGAGCTGTAGTATTGTCTTGCTTTTTTAATCAGTTTCAGTTTTTGATTATCATTGACCTCTATTGCCGCTTTGATCGTCTTAAATTCCTTGTCATAATAGTTGCCCAGCCAGTGAAGAGCTTTCGTGTCTTTTGGGAAGCAGGAGCCGCCATATCCGATTCCTGCTTTCAGAAATTTATTTCCGATTCTTTCATCCATTCCCATTCCTTTTGCTACATCTTCGATATCTGCGCCTACGGTCTCACAAAAATTTGCAATTTCGTTTACATAAGATATCTTCAAGGCCAGAAAATCATTGGAAGCATATTTGATCATTTCAGCACTTCTTCTGTTGGTAAGGATTTTTGGGGCTTCAAAGTCTTCGTAGACTTTCATCAGTACATTTCCTGCTTTTTCCTTCTCTGCCCCGATAATGATCCTTGCTGCATGAAGGGTATCTCTCACTGCGGTTCCCTGGGAAAGGAATTCGGGATTAGATACACAATCAATTTCCACCGGATGGGTGAGATGTTCTCTTATATAATTTTCTATCTTATCATTGGTACCGATAGGTACTGTAGATTTGACGACCACCACACAATCTCTTTCTACAGACTCTGCGATCTGCTTTGCCACTGTATAGACATATTTCAGATTTGCAGAACCGTCTACCTTTTCCGGAGTGCCTACACCTATAAAAATCACCTCTGCATCTGCATATGCCTTTTTATAATCTGTAGTAAACGTGAGCCTGTCCATATTTTTTTTCATCAGCTCGGGGAGTCCCTTTTCGTAAATAGGCGAAATCCCCTGCTGCATTTTTTCTATTTTCTTTTCATCCACATCTACACATGTAACTTCGTGTTTGTGCTCTGCGAGACAAACGCCTGTTACCAGTCCCACATATCCTGTTCCTGCTACTGTTATTTTCATTTGCTTCTTCCTTTCTTCAAAATCTTTCGGTCTATCCCTTTCTGTATAGGTATAGAAAGCCCTGCCAGTATCACAATCACTGTCAGACTTCCGCAGCTCAGCGCAAAAAGAAAATACTGAGCGGTGGGCTCATACCGGAATTCTACTGTGCACTGACCTTCAGGAACCTCCACACCTCTAAAAAGGTAATTGCATTTTATAAGTTCCTGTTCTTCCCCATTTACATAAACCTTCCAGTCAGAGTCATAATACTCATTCAACATTAAGATCTTAGGTGTGCCGGCGGTGACTTCCACCACCACACGATCATCTTCATGCTCTGTGATCACCGCCTGATCATTTTCTGTCACTGTGCCGATCTTGCTCCAGGAAGAAATCTTCTCTGCCTCTGTCCTCTCTATAAACACCGTGTTTTTGTCAAAAGAAGCTTCCATCCGCCTGAGAACTTTTTCGTCACTGTCATATACCTCGATTGCATCAGCCAGTTCTACCCTGTCCGTATATTCCTCCAGCTCTTTGGACACCAGACCGTCCTCTCCTATATAGTCATCTTTTTCAAAGATTTCCACAGCCAAAGGCGCCTCTGCCTCTGAATCATTATAATATGCATTTGGAAGTTTCCAGTTATCCTTATCCAGATAAAATGTAAGGGGTTTTTCTTCAGAAGTATTGGTAGTAATTCTGAGGATATATACGGTATCTTTCTTCAGTGTGTTGCCGTCCAGTTCCATGAGAAATGACGTATTGTCCCGAATGTTCCGCATATCATATGAATTCCGGTAAACACAGTCTCCTGTGTCTTTTTCCAGGATCTCCAAAATACACCTGTCTCCTGCTTCATACTGCGCCTGATATGTTCCTGCCAGCAGCCGTATGGCCTGAGGTGAATCCTCCCGGAACTGGATTTCCTGTTCCAGTTCATTGTCCCGAGACAAAAAACCGGGAAGGCTATAGTCTCCTGCATGCTCATTTGCAATCACCAGGTATTTGGTTCCCAGATATTTTAAAAGATTTTCATTTATGCGGCTGACATTTTCTGTTGGAAGAATAAATCTTGTAGGGCTGTCCAGTCCTTCTTCTCCGGCCAAGGCAGTATAATATGTTTTCATATCTTCATTAGTAAACACGAAATTGTGGCCTCTTATATCATCTAAACCATAATATACTCCTGTATTCGGAAAAAGTGTCCAGGAACCGGTTGCCGCAATCCTTTCATACTCTGTATTGTTCTGAAGATATTCTATGGTATCGGTAGCCTCCGGAATATCGGCCGTACCTTTTTCAACTTCCGGAAAATAATCTTTTGCAAAAGATGCCATATTGAAGATAACAGCTGTACACAACAGTGTCATGATCAAAGACATTTTAATTTTTCGTATCAGAACTGCGGCCAGCAGCAAAAATAAGATTGTAGCAGTAATGATATATATTTTATAGTCTTCATAGTACTCGTCTGCACTTTCCCTCAGGTAGGTCCATATACAGCCATAGCATAAGGCCCCTGCGCCCAGCAGTAAACAGAAAAAATACCGGATTTTATGTTTCAGATAGTACTCCCTGTTTTCAGCAATATCCTGCAGATTGAGGCCCAGTACCACTGCACCGGAAAAATTGAATAATGTAATAATCCTGAATTTGGAAGAAGTATTCACTGCGGGGAGCAGCTTATAAACGCTGTCAAATACGTGTGTAAAGATAAGCAGAAATATAACCAGCAGAGAGATCAGCCAAAACTTAGAATTTTTCTTCTTTTTAAAATTCAGAAAGCTGAAAAAGAAAACCAGTATTGCTGCCAGGCCCACATAAATCGTAGATTCATTCATGTGAAACTCCGACGAAATTCTGATATACGGCAGCACCATAGAAGAGAGATATTCCCAGGGAAGGACCTCCCCTGCTCTTCCTGTCCTTGACCCCGCATATCCATTTGCACCCACACTGGAGAGAAGGGATCCCGTATAAGGCAGACTGCAGACAACAGCAAGCAATACTGCTATAAACACTGCAGCAAATATGAGGAAAATCTTTCTCCCCTCTTTCCTGTATATCCATATTGTTCTGAAAAATACATATGCAGCTAAAATATACAGAAAGTATGCAGCATAGGTAGGCATCCCTGCCACCAGCATAAAATAGACGGTTAAGATCAATCCAAAACAATATTTTATTTTTACGGTTTTTAAAAATTTTTCAAAAAAGAAAAAGGCAAAAGGAGCCAGAGCCGCCACATCGCTGTGCTGCCATCCCAGCCACATTACGATAACCGAAGAGAAACAATAAGTGACCCCTGCAATTGCCGCAGGAAACTTTTTGCAGTCCAGACTCCTTATAAAAAAATACATGCCGAAGAAGGCAATTAAAAACTCAGCGCCTGTTCTTAATACTGTGGCAATATGAAGTGGAAGTATATATAGATAGTTTAAAGGATATAGCCAGCTGGATATATTGCTTTCCGCTCCCAAAGCTATATCCGGATCCCATAGCCCGCCAATACTGCCATCTTTAATGGTGGTATATAGTTCTGTGGTAAAAGAATCTATTACATCAGACAGCACCGGACCGTCTGTCGTCACTCCAAGGGTATTCCATGGAGAAGATTCGTACATTAAGTTTGTAAAAGACAGCTGATATTCTCCGAAGATATTTTCAGAGTACAAAAACAGAACCGTACAAACTATTCCTATAATCATTACACCATACTTTTTAAAAAAAGATACCCATTTTTTCTTACTCATTGTCTGCTCCATCTGTCCATGCATTCCAAAATCTTCTCTGCCAGCTTCTTCCCGCTTCCCATTTCAACAAAATTTATTCCCGGATCCTCTTCTGAATACAATTCATGATTCGCAGGATTTTCTCCCAAAATCACAGGTTTCTCCATGGCACGATAGATATAGGCTTTACCGGGAATGGTCCTCTTTGCCTTATTGATCTCCTTGTTAAAATGTCCCGCCAGACATAAATCCGAAAAGGCGATATAGTCTGAAAGTTTGTCCTGACTGAGCCACTGAATATAATGTATGTTTGAACCGGAAGGTTTTGCCATTTTTTCTCCTATGGGACCGATGATATAGAAGCAGATATCCTCTCTGTCCTTTAAGATTTCTGCTGCCTCCAGCACAATATCCACACCCTGAAGAGGAAGTACGCTCCCAAAATATAAAACGGTATACTTTCCTTTCGCCTGGGCAGGCTTTTCTACCCTATGGGGATAGTAAATACTCTTGTCTGCTTCCAGGTACATCACCTGTATCTTTTCGGGGTCTGCTCCGAATTCCTCTTCAAAATATTTCGCATGTGCCCAGGTATCCGCAATAATCCCATCAGCTTCTTTCAGAGTCTTTCTATCAAACCAGGCCAGGAGCTTTCCGAATAAAGATTCCGGTTTGCATTTTTTCCTGTCAAATGCCAGTGTATCATACATTGAAATAAAAAAATCTATATAAAGCTTATTTTTTCTAAATTTCCATTTAAAGAAAGGTACCACTAACTGGGGAGAAAATCCCACAAAAACCCCGTCATATCCCTTACAGGATGTGGTAAGCAGCTTCCCATATACCTTTAGCAGCCGCTTTGGATAGCTTTTATCCTTTGCACCTATAACTGAAAGAAAATCCGTCTTTTCTTTCAGTTGACGGATTTCTTGAGTGTTTCTTAAATAATCTAAATTTTTTGTGGTAATAAAAAGGACCTTTTTATTTTTCAGTTCTTCAAACATCTATATCCTCTCTTGGATCAGGCTTTATTTCTCTGCTTCTTTTTCTTGTTCTGTTTCTTTCCAATGCTTTTCAGACCCATAGTCCAGTCTGCGGACTCTTTCCTGGGTATCTTCCAGAATCTTTCGGTTCGATGCAATCAGATCCGCCAAAAGTCCTGAAATAATGGTCTGAAATCCCAGGATCATCAAGGTGCTTGCCAGGATCAGGGACTGGACATGTCCTGCACTGTTTCCCATGAGCAGAAAAATCAGGAACCGCAGCCCGATAATAAGACCGACGCCGAACACAATCCCCCCTATAATACTGAAAAACCGTAGGGGTTTATACATCATGAAAGCCCTGATAATGGTCAGGACCGATTTTTTTATATATCCGAACATACTGTTAAACAATCTGGACTTTCTCAACTCCGGGTTGGTTCTGATCGGCACGGAAGTAATCGCCATCTTATTTCTTCCTGCCTGGACGATGGTTTCCAATGTGTACGTATATTCGTTTACAACATTCATTTTCAATGCAGCCGCCCTGCTCAAAGCTCTGAATCCACTGGGTGCATCCGGTATATCTGTATGGGAGGCTACCCGCACGGTCCAGCTGCCAATATGCTGCAGTTTCTTTTTCAGAGGAGAAAAATGCTCTGTCTGATCAATAGGGCGCTCGCCTATAACAATATCTGTTTTTCCCTCTAAAATTGGACGGACTAATTTTTCAATGTCATCTCCGCAGTATTGATTATCCGCATCTGTATTCACAATAATATCCGCCCCATTTCTCAGGCATGCATCC
>DXFG01000328.1 GCA_019114545.1 Candidatus Blautia pullistercoris
AAAAATCTTCCCATTGCCATGCTTACAGCAAAGGGCAGCGAGTATGATACGGTAAAAGGACTGGACAGCGGTGCGGATGATTACATCCCAAAGCCGTTCCGGATGATGGAGCTTGTGTCCAGGATCAAAGCCCTTCTTCGCAGAAGCGGAAAAACAGGACAGGCAGACAAAGAATACAGTATTGACGGTCTGTATGTTTCCCAGAAAAAACACCAGGTAAAGGTGGGAGACCGGGAAGTTGTCCTGACTCTGAAGGAGTTTGAGCTTCTGCTTCTTCTGCTTTCCAACCCGGGGATCGTATTTACCAGAGCCCAGCTTCTGGATAAGATCTGGGGATACCAGTTTGACGGGGAGAGCAGGACTGTGGACGTTCATATCCGTACGCTCCGGCAGAAGCTGGGAGAAGCAGGCCGTTATATTGAAACAGTACGAGGCATGGGATATAAAATAGGAGGACCTTCATGACAAAAAGGATTTTTACATCGATTATCCTGGCGTCTGTGATCGTACTTCTGGCCAGCGGCGGGCTGACCATGGGAGTGTTATACAACCATTTTGGCAATCAGTTGGAGGAGGAACTCCGCACAGAAGCGGAGTTCCTTTCCATTGCTGTAGAGAACGAGGGAATGGGGGCTTTTGACTCTATCCCCTCAGAGGCCGAAAGGATCACCTATATTGACACAGACGGTACAGTGCTTTTTGACAATCGTTCCAATGCGGATGACATGGAAAACCATCTGGACAGAGAGGAGATCCAGGAAGCTATGGAAGATGGCAGCGGTATGGCTGTGAGAGAGTCAGATACTCTTTCCCAGCGCACACTGTATTATGCGCTGCGTCTTGCAGATGGTACGGTGCTGCGGGTTTCCAGTACCCAATACAGTCTTCCCGGACTTTTAGGGGGGATGATCCAGCCTTTGCTGATTATTTTGATCCTTATGCTGATTCTGGCAGGGTTCCTGGCCTCAAGACTGGCTAAAAATATTGTGAATCCTCTGAACCGGCTGGATCTGGATCATCCGGAGGAGAACCAGACTTATGAAGAGGTGGCCCCTCTCCTTACTAAGATCAACCGGCAGCAGAAATCGCTTCAGGCAGAGATCGCCGATGCCAAGCGCCAGCAGGAGGAATTTTCCATTATCACAGATAATATGGAAGAAGGATTTCTGGTCATCGATTCCCACACAGAAGTATTGTCTTATAATTCCAGCGCCCTGCGGCTTTTGGGAGCCAGAGAACAGGATGCCAGACAGAGTGTGCTGGCTCTTAATCGGAGCGAAAGCTTCCAGAGGACAGTGGAAAAGGTACTGGGCGGCCAGCATGTGATCTCTAATCAGGAATTCCAGGGGATTACCTGCCAGGTGGCGGCGAACCCGGTTTTCCAGGAAGGTAAGGTTACCGGTGCAGTAATCCTGATCCTGGATGTGACAGAAAAAATGAAAGGGGAGCAGATGCGAAGAGAATTCACCGCAAATGTGTCTCATGAGCTGAAGACCCCTCTGACTTCTATTTCCGGATTTGCAGAGATCATCAACGATGGCTTCGTAAAACCGGAGGATACCAAGAAATTTGCCGGACGTATCTTTAAAGAGGCCCAGCGGCTGATCACCCTTGTCAATGATGTGATCAAGATCTCTCAGCTTGATGAGGGAAAACTGCCTTATGAGAAAGAGGAAGTGGATTTGTACGAGGCGGTCCGGGAGACTTTTCTGCGTATCGAGGATCATGCCAAAGCGGAAGGGGTTCATCTGTATCTTTACGGACCTCATATCAAGTCAAACACAGTAAAAACTATCCTGGATGAGATTATTTATAATCTTTGCGACAATGGGATCAAATATAATAAAAAAGGCGGAAGCCTTACTGTGACCATATCTCAGGAGGGAGAAAAACCGGTGGTCACTGTGGAAGACACAGGAATCGGAATTTCAGAGGAGGACCAGAAGCGCATCTTCGAGAGATTCTACCGGGTAGATAAGAGTCACTCCAAAGCTATCGGCGGAACGGGACTTGGACTTTCTATTGTAAAACACGGCACTATGTTCCTGGGCGCGGACATGAAGGTGGAAAGCACCTTGGGTGAAGGAAGCAAATTTATTCTGATCCTGCCGGAATAACACTAATAGATTCAGGAAAAATAGCAGTATCCTGTAAAATCCAGGCTTTATAGGCCTGGATTCTACAGGATACTATTTTTTTCATACAGAGAATCTTGATCCAGTCCCTGCAGCCTTATTATGCTCCATATCCTTCTAATGCTGCAGTCAGTATTTTCCCTGTTTCCAGATCCGTATAAAAGGTTAATTCAATATCTCTGTCTTCACATCTGTAGGTCAGTCCGCAATCCGTATAATCTTTAAATGCGGGATCTTTAATAGAATAGGGATTGCCTAAAGTGGCGATGAGTTCTTCCACTGTGGAAGATTCACGGATCCCTGCCACCTCAAATTCTGAGGACTCGTTTTCTATAAGGGATACGTGGATACTATATAAGGATCCTGCGGATACAGTCTGACCTTCTTCGCCGATAAAGCCAAGATTTACCAGAGCATTATCGCTGTTTATAAAATCACAGGTATAGGCAAGTGCCCCGGTTTTTTCATCTGCAAATTCCGGATCCGTGGGCTCGTAGCCTGTGGACAGTATATCCTCCCATTTCATGCCGATTTTAAATTCCTGGCCATTAACAGTCATTGCTTCGACTACATCAGACAACTGATTGTCCATGACCAGGCCATTATTTTCTTCATATGGAGTTAAATCTAAATATTGCCCTAGCAGTTCCAACACCAGTTCTTCTTCAGAACCAGTTTCTTTTTCAGAATCGGTTCCCTCTTCAGATACTTCTTCTGTACTATCACCAGAAACTTCGTTATCCGCCTCAACCTGAATATTTTCCTCTGATTCAGAGGGCATCGTGTCAGAACAGCCGGTCATGTAAACCGCTGCGAATACAGACAGGGCTCCATAAATAATTGTCTTTTTCATTTTCCATATTCTCCTTTACAACTAACTTGAGATTCATTATAGATATGTCAGGTTGATTATGCAATGGCCTGTCCATGCAAATAATAGCAGAAATCGGACGGATATTGTTATGCTTCTCATGCAGTATCTTTCTGTTTTACGGAGAAGTTGTAAATTGCAAAAATGAAAAATATATTTCTTGAAAATGATAAAATGAAAATTAAATTACATTTTACAAAAACATGCTATCAGATTTAAACTGACGTTGCTATCATATTCCTGTAAAAAAGAAAACAATCATTTTTCAGGAGGAGTAACGACAATGAAAACACAAAGGCTGACGCAGTCTCAGAAATTAATGGTATTTGTACTTACCATGTCCCTTTATGGATTAGCAACCCTGTTTACAGAACTGATCCCTTCCTTCCAGGTGGGAATCGTAGAGTTTTCTGTAGAATATTTCCTGTTTATCCCCTTAGTGCTGGCAATGCTTTTTGATCCTATGTCAGCGGCTCTGGGAGCAGCTACAGGAGAACTGGTCTTCAGTGAGATCATGCTGGGTCAGTTTGGCGGACTTGGAGAACTGGAAAAATTCATTACAGTTACCATCGGCGTATATATTGCAGGCCGTCTGGTGAGAAATCCGAAAAACCGGAAAATGGTGGGGATTGCCGCTATCAGCGGTGTAGCCATTCAGCAGATCCTGGGTATGATCGTGGATATCCTGAAAGTTCAGTTTGCAGTACAGGATTTTGAAGCGGTTCCCGGACTTCCCCAGAGTGTGTTTGCCACAGAAGGCTTTGCCTGCCTCAATGATATCGTATTTTCAGGAATCCTGTTCTGTATGCTTCCTACCCTTTTCCTGGTGCCGAAGCTTTATGGAAAGATCGAGCCGCTTCTGGGAATGGAGCCAAGAACCGAGAAGACAGCCCTGGATCCTATCGGGCTGAAGGTACTGGTCTGTTCACTGGCTGCCTTTGCAGTGGCTATTGCATCGGAGATGCTGGCAGAAAGCGGCATGTCTCTCATCGATTGGGAAGCAAGCTGGGCAGAGAGCGGTACAGCAATGGCGGCAGGAATGGCAGTGGCTGCTGCTGTGGCTATTATAGCGATTCTGGTTATCAAGAAAAAAGCAGACAGTGCTGCTGAGCGTGTATAGAGAGTGTGATTATGAACAGTATAGAAATAAAAAATCTTACCTATTCTTATCCGGGGGCCCAGGCCCCCACTTTAAAAGATGTAAATTTAGAGATTGAAAAAGGGGACTTTCTGGCTATTGTGGGAAATAATGGATGCGGAAAGTCCACTCTTTGTAAAGTTATGAATGGGCTGATCCCCCATTTTATTACCGGTGATTTCCAGGGGGAAGTGCTGGTGGGAGGAATCTCCACGCTGGAGGCAGATATCGGAACGCTGGCTCAGAAAGCAGGCTATGTATATCAGGATTTTGAGAATCAGATCGTCCGTCCTACAGTTTTGGATGACGCCTCTTATGCATGCATGAACTACGGCATGAAGGACTATAAAGAGAGAGGTCTGGAGGCCCTGGATCTCTGCGGTCTTACTGGGAGAGAAAATGATTATGTGTTCCAGTTGTCCGGGGGCCAGACCCATCTTCTGGCTTTGGCGGGAGCGGTTTCCCTCCGGCCGGAGGTTCTGATCCTGGACGAACCTATTGCTCAGCTGGATCCCCACCATGCAGACAGGATCTATGAGATCCTGCGGGAATTAAACGAGAAGCAGGGAAAAACGATTATTGTTATTGAGCATCATACAGAATATATTGCAGACTACTGTAAACATGTGATGCTTTTGAAGGACGGGCATGTGGAATGGAAACTTCCGGCTAAGGAAGCTTTGAGCAGGGTAGAAGAGCTTCAGGCCTGCAATATCTTTCCGCCTCAGGTAACTCTGGCAGCCTATGGGCTGGAGAAAAAAGGGGCCATACCCCATGAAAAGGAATACCCTTCTACTGTAGAAGACGGGAAAAAGGCTTTTCAGAATCTGACTTTTGATAAACGCTATATGGAGTTTCGAATCAGACAGAAGCAGACAGAGCCTTCTGTGGAATACCGGCATGCGGCAGTTTCCTACCGGTCTGTGAAAG
The DNA here is from genome assembly GCA_019114545.1 of Candidatus Blautia pullistercoris. Taxonomy (GTDB): domain Bacteria; phylum Bacillota; class Clostridia; order Lachnospirales; family Lachnospiraceae; genus Blautia; species Blautia pullistercoris. The sequence goes on from DXFG01000328.1 coordinate 5,075, forward strand.
GAGAACCCAGAAAGATCTTTGAGGATCTGGATCTGGAAATCTGCCGGGGGGAGAAGATCGCTCTCATAGGTTCCAATGGAGCGGGAAAGTCCACATTAATGAAAATGATGACCGGGCTCTTAAAACCCTCTTCCGGTGATGTATTTATCAAGGATATTAATACCAGAAAGGCCAGGCCGGAAAATCTTTCCAAACATGTGTCCCTGGTTTACCAGAATCCGGAGGATATGTTTATCAAAGATTCCATAGAAAATGATATCTCTTTTGCCATGAAAGTCCGGGGAGTAAAAGACTGGGAAGAGCGGACAGGAAAGCTTCTGGAGCGGTTCCGCCTGACTTCCCTGAAAGACCGGGACGGCCGTCTCCTCTCCGGAGGGCAGATGCGCAGAGCCAGTCTGGCTATCGGCGTTGCTCTGGACCCGGAAATCCTTCTTCTGGACGAGCCTACGGCAAATCTGGACATTGCCACCAGAAAGGAGATCATGAGAACACTGAATGATATGAAAGACATTACAGAAACGGTTATGATCGCCACCCATGACATGCAGCTGGTATG
>DXFG01000329.1 GCA_019114545.1 Candidatus Blautia pullistercoris
CAAGGCATCATACAAAGATGAAACATTTTTTGATACGGCATTTGAAAAGCAATTTTTAACAGATAGAGAGTATGCAGAATGCGATTACGCTGTATAAAAGTATGGGTTCTATGGAATTTGGACGCAATTCAAGAGGTTTTCGTTCACGCTACCAAGGCTGGCAGGAACTAATTTTAATGAGGTTGGAATTGGGATGACAATTATGCAAAAAATAAAAATAATTCCCTATTTTATTTTAACAGTGAATTGCGGTTTGATTTTGATGATGATGGAAAAGTAGAATTTATTGAATTTTTAGGCGGAATTGATGGGAAATTGCAACCTACAATCTATGGTGTATCTGTTTTTCAAAGTAAAGCAGATACTTTGTACAACATACTTAGCGATGAAAATCATGGAGAGATTGATGACAGTGAAAATGGATATTCCTATGGATTTTTAAACATCAGTGTTGGTGTATTTCGTCCTAATATTCCTAAAGATGTTGAGGAGATGATAGTGGAAGCAGAAGAAGATGGGAAGCCAATGGATAAAGAAGAAATGGAAGATGAAATGAAAAAAGCAAATTACTGGGCCACCATCGGTATTGGTATTGCGGACTATTATAGATAGCTTCTGGCTTGGGACAGTTAAAGAGAGAGAAAAGCTGTTTTTACAGCATTTCTCTCTCTTCAGGTTAGGAATAATATAGTTGCTATCTTCAAATTCTCACAGCAATGGTTCGGATTTTCTATTTGCCAAAACAGGCAATATGTGGTAGAATATGCAAAAGTGTGGATAGGGCCACACAAGATTAATTGTTCTAATAATAAAATGTCATGTCAGTTCTGACTATAAATTCCAGATGATGTAAATAAAAAGTACGATAATTTATGGATACTAAGAAAGGATTTTAGAATGAGAGAAAAGTATGAATCCCTGTCATTAGGGGCATTAAAAGAGATTGCAAGGGCTAGAGGAATGAAAGGGCTCTCTTCATTAAAAAAGAGTGAATTAGTGGAACGTATGCTCCAGGAAGATGAGAAGGATAAGAAGCTGGCGGAAAAGAAAGAGGCCAAGGCGGAGGTAAAAAAAGAGGAGTATAAAAAAGAAGAAAATAAGAAAGAAGAACATAAAAAGGAAGAGCATAGAAAAGAAGAAGGCCAGGAAGGAAGAACTTTGCGGGCACCTATGGAACAGTCCGAACTGGACAGCGGACAGAGTGTAACAGGAATTCTGGAAGTGCTTCCGGACGGATATGGCTTTATCCGTAGTGATAACTATCTCCCGGGAGACAATGACGTTTATGTATCCCCTTCCCAGATACGGAGATTCAACTTGAAAACCGGAGATATCCTAAAGGGGAATACCAGAGTAAAAAGTCAGAACGAGAAGTTTTCTGCTCTTTTGTATGTGACCTATATTAATGGATTCAAGGCAAATGAGATGCAGAGAATGAATTTTGAGGATATGACTCCTATCTTTCCTAACGAAAGGCTGTATCTGGAACGGCCAGGCGGAAGCATGGCGATGAGGATCACCGATCTGGTCAGCCCCATCGGAAAAGGGCAGAGAGGAATGATTGTTTCCCCGCCAAAGGCCGGTAAGACTACACTTTTAAAAGATGCGGCCAAATCTATCCTCCGCAATAATCCGGAAATGCATTTGATCATTCTGCTGATTGATGAGCGTCCGGAGGAAGTAACAGATATGAAGGAGACTATCAAAGGAAAGAATGTGGAAATCATCTATTCCACTTTTGACGAGCTTCCCGAACACCACAAGAGAGTCTCTGAAATGACCATTGAAAGAGCAAAACGTCTGGTAGAACATAAGCAGGATGTGACCATTTTTATCGACAGTATCACAAGACTGGCCAGAGCTTACAACCTTACGGTTTCTCCCAGCGGACGTACACTTTCCGGAGGTCTGGATCCGGCAGCTCTGTATATGCCAAAGAGATTTTTCGGAGCAGCCAGAAATATGCGGGAAGGGGGAAGCCTGACCATTTTGGCTACAGCTCTGGTAGATACGGGAAGCAAGATGGACGATGTGGTTTATGAAGAGTTCAAGGGAACCGGCAACATGGAACTGATCCTGGACAGAAAGCTGCAGGAAAAGAGAGTATTCCCGGCTATTGATATCGCAAAATCAGGAACCAGAAGAGAGGATCTCCTTCTGACTCCGGAGGAGCTGGAGGCAGTGGAAATCATGCGCAAGGCCTTAAATGGGATGAAGTCCGACGAGGCTACAGAAAACATCCTGAATATGTTTGCAAGGACCAGGGATAACAAAGAATTTGTCCAGATGATCAAGAAACAGAGAATCCTTTAACTTTTCTATATTAGGACTTGCATTTATAGCGAATCTATGCTACAATTTATAAGCTGTTTGAAACTGATAAACGCATAAACTATATAAATTATAAACTTATAGAAGAGGTGAAAAACATGAAAGAAGGAATCCATCCAAACTATCAGGAATGTACAGTGACATGCAACTGTGGAAATACATTTAAGACAGGTTCTACCAAGTCTGAGCTGCGAGTAGAAGTTTGCTCCAAATGTCATCCTTTCTATACAGGACAGCAGAAAGCTGCACAGGCCCGTGGACGTATTGATAAGTTCAATAGAAAATACGGCATTAATAAATAAGATGTATGAAGAGGTTGAGGTTTTCGGACTTCAGCCTCTTATTGCGTTTGGAGGAAAGAATGAAATCATCGAATATCGGCGGACAGGCGGTAATGGAAGGCATTATGAT
>DXFG01000330.1 GCA_019114545.1 Candidatus Blautia pullistercoris
AGGGCTTCAATAATATTCTGCTGGATCTTTTCATACAGCTTATTATCCAGAGTATTGATTTTCACTGTCTCCCGGAAAATTTCCTCGAAGTTTTCTCCGATCTCTTTTACAGGATAAGCAATGATGGTAAAACTCCTCTCTTCTCCTTTGATATACCGGTTCACGATCTGTCCCGCTTCATTGTCATAGCTTACCTGAAGCTTCTGCTGATGGGCTGACAGTGCACAGGCTTCTTTTTTCGCAACCGGTGCAAAAGGCGTTTCTCCAAAGGTTTCAATACAGGCAGGTCCTCCATGGGTATTGGCCAGTTCCTTTACCTGCTCGTAAGCCACCTGAAGAACTCTCAGTTTTCGCTGGACAAACTCATGATCCAGATAAAGGGCAGCGTCATCTTTGTGGTCATAATCAAACTGCTGGTTTGGTATGGCTCCGTAGTACCCAATCCGATGGGCCTGCTTTTTATTCACACTGTGGACAGCACTTCTGTAGATTACAGGAGCCAGTCCCATTTCCCGGAATTGTTCAATGGCCGCCTTGACCATTCTCTCAAATCCAAGCTGAAAGCGGATATTAACCGTCTTTTTCTTAGTAATATCTTTTCTTCCCTGGATAAAGCCAATACGATATCCTTCTGTATAAGTCCTTGCCATAGCCTGGATTTCTTCTTCAGTAAGGGTATTTAGAAAAGCCGCCATGGCCCGTTCATTTTCTGTAACGTATTCTCCATATTTATACAGATATCTTAAATCTGTCAAATCGCTTTCACAGATGATCCTCACTGCAAAATCCAGAGAGGGATCCACCCCTTCCCGAACACGGTGTCCTGCCATTTCATCACTGTAATCGCTGACATACCAGTAAATGGCGTCTTTCACATCTTTCGAAGAGAGCTCCGGGTCTTCAAAAAGATTATAGATCTGAACAAACAGCTCCATTGCCACCGTCATGTCAAAAAGTCTGTCCTCATAAGCGAAGACAATCATCCCTCTTACCTCTGTGTAAAGGAAACTGAGAAGCTGTCCGAAATCCCTGCCCAGGATTTTCTGCGCACAGGCCGGATTTCCATAAGATTCTTCATAATGTTCCGGAAGGATATCTTCGTACATCTTATGATTGTTTTCCTTCAACTCTTCCATAGAGGCTTTCTCCAGCCAGCCTTCCCGAATCCTGTCATGTATCCGGCAGATCTCCAGGATAAAATCACCTGTTTTTCTGAAAAAATCTCTGTAAGGTTCCCTTACCAGTTCTTCTTTCCGGATCTCGCCGATTCTTTCTCTCATCAGAGAAAAACGTTCCTGCATTAATTCATCATTCATCTCTCAAATTACCGCTTTCTACATTTTTATCTAAAATCCTGTTAATATATTCCATCATCACTTGGGAACCTTCCCCGGTCCGACCGTTTCTCTGGAGTACCTGGGATTTTTTCACATCATGCTCTCTCCAGGCCAGTCCGTCTGTGGCGTCATTAAGCATTAAAGGCTGGACATTGTCGCAAACATGGGCGAATTTTGCCTCCGGGGTCTCATAGGCCTCAAATTCCTCCCATAACTGGCGGAGTTTCCCTGCCTGATCCTCAGGAAGGATATGAAAAATCCTGTCCGCAGCCTTTACCTCACGTTCCCTTTTGGACTGGTTACCCACAGCGTCATATGCATAGGTATCCCCTGCGTCGATTTCCACAATATCATGGATCAGTACCATAGTGATCACCTTTACCAAATCGATCTCTTCATTGGAATACTCTGATAATAGCACTGCCATCAACGCCAGATGCCAGGAGTGTTCTCCATCATTTTCTTTTCGTTTTCCATCGGACAGATAGGTCTGTCTGGTGATAAATTTCAGCTTATCCACCTCCAGTAAGAACTCCATCTGTTTTTTCAGCCGTTCCTCTGTTTTCTCCATCTTCTATCCTCCTGCTTAAGAAAGCCCTACCAGAAACAGAGCCAGCCAAATGACCATGATCACGCCGTTTGCCATAGCTCCGATCTTACAGAATCTCTGATTTTTATGTTTTTCCGAAAAACTTCTCAGGCCCATTATAAATCCATATATGGAAATCCCCAGGGCAGCCAGGCCCATAGCGCCCAGATATATGCCTCCGTTGCCGTGATAAGCCAGAGAGCACAAGGAAGCTACGCAGAAGACCCCAAGGGAAATTCCTGCGCAGACAGTGGAAACTACGCCCTTAGCCGCATGATTTTTATTTGTAAAAGAATATTTATATCGTTTTCCTGCCATTATTTCCGTCCTCTTTTCCTATCGTATATGCCATGACATACGGCAAAGATCAGGTATCCTGCCGCAGTCCCCAGGGTATTCATGACCAGATCATCTACATCAAAGCTCCCCAGTTTCGTCATAAGCTGGGTTACTTCCACACACAGGCTCAGTGTAAATCCAGAGAAAGTGATGAAGAAAAATCCTCTTGCATTTCTGCTGATCAGAGGAAGGATCATACCAAAGGGCATAAATCCCACAACATTTCCCAGAAGATTAGCTGCAACCGCCAGGAAACCAAGCTGCTCTCTGTAAGTCCAGAATCTCCGGATTTCTGTAAAGAGCACCAGGTTATAGTGATATTCCCTCTCTGCAAAGGCCATCTGGCCGTATCGATCTGCAAAAAAGAGAAAATATATCAGCGCAAGAATATACAGCACAAACAAAACTGCTCCTGCTGTCTTTATTTTCTTCTTAGTCTCTCTATTCAATTTTCTGACCTCTTTTATCTATATTTAAAGCCCGCCCTCCCGGCGGGTCCTGTTTTCAGCGTAAAGCAGGCCGCCCCACAGGCAGAGCCTTCTAAAGCCTCTGTCATCACGGGGCAGCCCGGAATATTAAAATGTAATTTCTGATTTTCTCTTGAGCAGCTTAATGCCATTTATCAACACCAAAATTCCAGCAGAAATGCCGCTTACCAGTACAATGATTCCTAAAGCGATATTTCCCGCTCCGCAGCGGGTCATGGTCTTATAAACTTTTTCATTCATAATTTAACACTTCCCTAAATAATATCTCTTACCTTTTTGCTCCGTACTGTTCATAATATGCGTCAATAGCGCTTTTCAGCTTGTCGTCTATAATTACTTTTCCCTTGTATTCCTTGTTGTATAAATGTTCTACAACCTCTTCCATAGTAACGATGGCGTTGGTTTCAAATCCGTAAAGATCCTTTACTTCCTCAAGAGCGCATTTTTCTCCGCCTTTTCCCACTTCCATACGGTCCAGAGATACCATCAGGCCTACGATTTCCACATCAGCGGCGCCTCTTACCTTTGGAACGGTTTCCTCCATAGATTTTCCGGAAGTGGTCACATCTTCGATCATAACTACTCTGTCACCGTCCTGGAGCTTGCTTCCAAGGAAACTTCCCTTATCTGCGCCATGGTCCTTTTCTTCCTTTCTGTCAGAGCAGTAGCGGATTTCTTTTCCGTATAACTCACTATAGGCAATAGCTGTCACTACGCTGATGGGGATTCCTTTATAGGCCGGCCCGAAAAGTACGTCAAAATCGTCTCCATACTTGTCATGAATAGCCTTTGCGTAGTATTCCCCCAGGCGTTTTAACTGAGAGCCTGTGACATAAGCTCCTGCATTCATAAAGAAAGGAGACTTTCTGCCGCTCTTTAAGGTAAACTCTCCGAATTTCAGCACATTGCAGTCCACCATAAATTCAATAAATTCCTGCTTATACTGTTCCATATCTGCGTCCTCCTGTATCTTAAAACTTTTCAGTTCTATTCTTTCTTTGGTAAATTCCTTTTCATTCTAACATAAGTGCCGGGTATTTTCAATTAAGGAATCAAAGTATGTTATTCACTTAAAAAGTATCAATTGAGGGCTTTATGGAAAAGTAGTATAATAGCACTGGCGAGTGAGGTGATAGAATGTTACGCATAGCAATTTGTGATGATGACAACAACGCAGTTGAAACACATAAAAAGATTGCTGAAACCTGTTTAATGCAAAGTGGTAGTGCAGGTAAAATAGCCGTCTATACTACCAGTGGCAATCTTCTTTATGATATTACAGAAGATGGCTTTTTCTTTGACCTGATTTTGTTGGATATAGAAATGCCGGGAAATACCGGGATGGAAATTGCAGAAAAAATCAAACCCCATCTGCCGAACGTAAAAATTATTTTTATTACTTCCCACATTGAATATGCAATAGACGCTTTTGAATTATCCATTTTTCGATATGTACCTAAAAATGATATAAATAAACGGCTATTTTCTGCCATACAAGACGCAATTAAATTGATTGAACTGGAAGATGGGAAGGCCTATACAATTCAAACAAATAGCCGCCTTGAAAAAATTCCTTACAAGGATATTTATTACATTGAAAGAGACGGAAAAAATGCAAGTATTTCCGCTGTCGGTGGAGTATCTAAAGTAAGGAAAAGTTTGCAGCAGGTTTATGAAAATTTGAATGCAGAAGAATTTATCTATATTGACCGGGGCTATATTGTGAACATAATACATATTATGCAGATTAAAAACGGTATGGCCGTTCTGAAAAATGGTGTGTCACTCCCTATAAGCCGCACACATTTACAAGAGGTTAAGGCGCAGGTTACTAATTATTGGGGGAAACACATATGACAGATTGGCTTATTTTGTTCTCAAACTTCATTGCAGGCAGTGTACGCATTATCGTCTGTTTGTTCTTAATTTCCCGACTGCTTTCTGCAAAAAAGCCTGAAAAGAAAAGTATAGCGATGGTTCTTGCTGGAGTCGCATTTATTTCTATCATACTTAATGTAATCGGTTTGTCTGATTTCTATCGTACAATATTAGAAACCATTTTAATTGTGGTCTGTGCCCGTTGTTTTCAAGAAACAGATACACGAATGGGTCTGTTTCTCGGATTTTTTTATGAGATTGCTGTTGCATTTTGGCAATTTCTTTTTGCGGCGTGGCTCGGTGTCCTATTCCGTTCTCCGATCTTTCTTGACTATGAAACGGGGTATGGGCAAATTGCGGTCTGGTGTTTCCATTTGTTGTTAATTGCGTTGATATGGTATGTTTTTCAACGTCCAAATATAGCTGGCAAAGAAGCGTTCCGCTTCGTTTCTGTGATTGTCCTTATAGGCTTTGTAGCAGTAATAACCTTATCTGAGCAAACTGTCCTTGCAATCGCTGATGATACATTAGATATGTGGACGATTTTGGCAGTTGTCTTAATGATGTCTGTTCTTGTATTTAATATGAACAGACAATATG
>DXFG01000331.1 GCA_019114545.1 Candidatus Blautia pullistercoris
ACTCGTGGCTTCAAAATAATTTTTCATTAAAAGAATCCCGGCAATAGCTGCCGCTGTCAATATCAGAATGGCTGTCAGCCATCTTTTCTTTGTTTTCATATCTTTCAACTCTCTTTTATTAAAATCCTTACCGGCATATCCAGGATTTTTGAAAAGATTGGTTCAAGCTGGTTCTTTAATGCAACCAGTATCCTGATACGTTTTCTCTCCTTCTCCTTATCTGCCAGATTTCCGTGGACATCATATTGCGGCATCGCAGCCAAAACCAGTACAAGACTGTTTCCTTCTACTACACCTTCCCCGGCTATAGAAGGGAATAATTCTATTTTTGCCTGCTTATCCGCTGAAAAAGCCAACACTTTTTTATAGGTCCTCTCTATGATCTCCCCTGCCTTTTCTCCGTTTTCTCTGGTAAGATCCCCGCCTATCTTCATTAAGTTCTTTCTGTCTTCATTACTCAAGCGTTCTGTATGGATCACATTTCTCAGATAAAAATAGTCCATATCCAAAAGATCCCGTTTCTGGTATTCATCCATTTCTTCCCAGTCTGCTTTTATAAAGGAGATTTCCTGCTTTTTCAGTTTTTCATCAATCTTCCTCAGTCCTGTCTTTTCCTCCAGAAAACGGCAAAACAGATATCCGTATATCCTTCTGATCTCTTCCTCCTCCGGGAAGTTTTCAATCAGATCCAGTATTTCCGAAAGATTTTTCATATTCTTCCTCCTCACTCAAACTGAATATATGTATAACACATATCTCCCTGATCTGGATCCAGATAATACTTTTCGCCCCAGGAAGATACAATATATCTGCCATCCGAAGTTACACCTGTGATCGTCATCGCATGGCCGCCGTCTATAAACTGAACCGTATCCCCATTAATATCCTGTATTGGGCCGTCATAATAGTTGATCACTACATAACCGTCTTCTGCAAATTCCTGGAAGTTTTCAGTGGTAATATCTGTTCTGGTTACAATATTGGCTTCTACCCCTTTATCATCTAAATATCTTTGTGCCCGGTAGATCACTTCCTCCGGGTTCGCCCCACTTCCTGACGTATCCTTTTTGATATCATATCCCGATTTCTCGCCGTCTCTCTCGGAGGAATAATCTTCAAAACTGTCTATCATATCTCCGTCGTCCCCGGGGATATGGTTATCTGTAGAACAATAATAGTCCACTAAAAGCTCATTGTAATTTAAGTCTCCATCTTTATACATTGGAAATCCAAAGGTTTGCTCAAATTCCGCCTCTCTTCCTTCATAAGCGGCAAATAAAGTATTCAAAAAAGACACATAGCTGCATCCTTCTGAATTCAGGCGTCTGAGCAGTACAGCAATCTCTTTATCCGAATAATCCGGATAATGTTCCTTTACAATTTCATATAAGTCCTCTTTTTCTGACCAGAATCCCCATTGAGACTGTGGGTCTCCCTGGTCACCTCCATAGTCTCCTTCATCATCAAAAACAACGGAATCTATCTTATCCTCCTCTACAGGAGTTCCCCAATGGATAAATTTTCGGAATTCAGACCACCAGGAACCATCGTCCACAAACTTGTCAGCAGTCTCCTGACTGGTCTCTTCATGGCGGTTTTCCGTATTCGTTCCGTTTTGGAGAATACTTTTCTCTGTACTTACGTACTGGGAAGCTGCCTTTCCCAAAGCATTTCCCATAAGTTTTGCCGTTTCTGCCAAACTATATAAAGTCTGTATTGATACCGCTGTCTGTCGGCTTAACACCTTCATACTTCCCTGCATTTCCCACAGCCGCTGTCTTACATTTTCCACTCCGGAACTGATTCCTTTGATCTGTCTTCCATATTCACAGAATCTCAAGCTTTCTTTTGAAAGTCTTTCTTGTTTTACGCTGAAAAAGCTTCCCATATCGGATCCCCTCCTTTTCTCCAGCTTACCATATATGCAGATTACAGACTGTTTTTCCTGATGAAACGACCGATTTATAAGACAGATATCCTTCTTTTTTCAGATAGAAAATTTCAGTCCCCAGTTTTCAGGACTCGCAGAAAACTGAGGACTGTTATGATTCAAAGTAATACCATTCTTAATATTCCTGCTGCCGCCGCCATAATGATCAGAAGTATCCCTATAAGCAGAAAGATAACCCTGAGTTTTCCGGTTTTCTCCTGAGGGCAGTAAAACTCATTTGCATTTTCAGGATTAACATAAATCGTAACCTCCTGACCTATATAAAAATCCTGCTGCGCGCTGCCTAAATGAGAACGCTTTCTGATCCTTTTTCCCCGGATAAAATATTCATAAACAGGAAACCAGGATACGGTACGTATTCCTTCCATAGAAATATTGTCTGATCTTTCCAGGTCTGCTATAACAGCCTGTACCGGCTGTGTACAGATTTCTCTTTTTCTTTTGGCGGAAATCCCCAGGCCCAAGGCTGTTCCTGTAAATATAATTCCCACAGCCCCCATGATAAAAGCGATTATTAAAAGTATAATTCCGGCTGACATTTAGTTCTCCTTATTTTCCTCTACCAGGATCTGTCCATCTTCCACCCGGAGCTTCGCTCCATCCAGACGGCCAAGAACCTGGCTTCTGTATCCCATTTCTTCCTGATCCTGAAATCCTATGAAAAACAATGTTTCAATTGCATCGTGGTTGAAAAAAAACAACTGGGAAGAGTTCAATACCCCTTCCGGATAATAGCATCCTGCGTAATCATAAATCTGTTCCCCGTCTTCTCTGCAGACAACTCTTCCGCAGATCATCAGACGTTTCTCTCCTCCTTTCAATAATACAACTGACCCTATAGGCAATAAATCTTTATACATCGTCATCTACCTCCTGGCTTACCAGCCCCACTTAAAATTAGACCAGTCGATGGAAATATCTATCCCAACTCCCAGGCCAAAACCTGCTCCTATGTTTCCGCTTACTCCTCCTGTGGTGACAGCACCTCCGGCTTTCACGCCTGCGCCTCCGGCTTTTCCTGTGATACCTGCATCGATCCGGATTCCGAAGATCTCAAGGCCTCCGGACAGACGCCCTTCTGCCGCATATGCTTCCGCACCTGCTTCTGCCTTTATTCCATAGCCTTCTATTGATTTTCCATTTGCGTTGGTATGGGTTACTTTTCCTATCCCAGCTTCTGCTCCTGCCTTTGCAACCCCTACTTTTCCATCTGCTCCCACATGGATATTGTTATTTTCCGTTCCGATTCCAGCCTCCGCCTTTCCCTGGATCCCTACTGCCGACGCTTCTGCTTTTGCACCTATTTGAGGTGCAAATTTTCCATCTTTAAACAGGGCTGCGCCTATCTCACCTTTTGCAGATATCTGTCCTACGCTTCCCTGGGCCTCTCCTCTCAGGTATCCCCAGTTTCCTTTTGCGCTTCCTTTCGCCACATATACTTCTCCAGCTACAGCAGCGGTTATAAGACTTAAGTCGCTGAGGCGGCGAACAGTATTTCCATCTTTATCTTTTTCTTCTTTCCATATAATTCCTGTACTAAACTCCGGCTTCCAGGAAGCTCCCAGTAATTCTCCTTCCAGCCTTCCTGACGTTTCTGCTCCAAGGAATTCTCCCTGCCCTGCTAAAACGCCTTGTGCCCAAGACACTTTCCGGTCTGTATCAAATTTGGCTTTCGCTTCTCCCTTTCCGCCTTCTGCAGATTCATTTTTTCCTGACAGCTTTTTTTCCAGCTTCCCGCTGTAATACTGGCTGATCTTTTCCTCTGTCTGCCCATAAAAAAGGGCAGCTTTCTCCAGCCCGTCACTTAAAGCGTTTGTCTTTCTTGAATCCTCTTCTAAAGTCTGTGATAAGTGTCCCAGGGACTGTCGGATTCCCCATCCCAGATTATTCTGGATCTGCAGATTTCTTTCCACACTCCTGACATCCTGTGCATATTGTCCCACAATTTCAGCCAAAGATCTGACCTGTCTGGAGCCTTCCATCATTTTTTCCGGATCTGCTCTGTAATCTGCCATCTTTCCCTCATACCCGTAAAGGCCTTATCATTTTATATTTTATCATGGTCCTTACCGGGTCACAACCTTCCTTCTGTTCTTTCCTTTCAAATACCTACCGGATCCTCACCAAAAATTTTTCATAGCCCAGCTGAAGCATGTCCTGATCTCTGATCTCTGCTTCCTGCAGCACTTGTTTTTCGTTAATAAATGTCCCATAGGTGGATCCCAGATCTTCTGCCAATACCAGGGTGTCTCTCAGGAATATCCTGCAGTGTCTTCTGGAAACAGAGGAAAAAGACAGGGAAATCACCGGGCTGTCTGTCAGCCCCGCTATCTCTCTGCCCAGCATGATCTCTCTGGAAAAATTAGATTGATATGTCTTTCCGTTTGTAAGACTTTCAAGAACAATTTCCCGTCTTCCTCTGTCCTGTCCGCTTCCCCAGCCATATCCCTGTTCTGTAATAACTGTGCCGTCTTCTCCGCGAACTATTACCTTGAAAAGCTCCCCGCTCTTTCCTCCCAGATTTCCGTCATCCACATAGGCACCTTTTCTGCTTATATATACCTTCTTACCAGTACTGCCATTTCCGTCCGTTCTGGTAAGCAGCTTCCATGTGATGATTCCTGCCAATACCGCCGTCAGCAGGATCACCGCAAGAATTCCCAGAATACCCATTACCATATCAGTTTCCTCCGCCATATGTCCTCTCTCTGGCTATCTCTCTGGCCCTCATCTCCGTCTCATAGGTTCTCTGGGCCGTACTGCGTATTGTAGCGGCAATCTGCTTTAATTTTGCGGCAGTAGCCACTATGTTTTCTTCCAGTCTGTTTCCCTTTTGTATATAAGCATCTGCGCTGTCACCTTTCCAGGCTCCGGAGAGATTCTGCATGGTTTCCTGGATATCTTTTTTTGCCAGATTATCCAGTCTGGCTGCCAGCTCCTCCAGCTGCGCTGCCTGCTCTTTTGCTTTTCGGAAATTCATTTCTATAAGATCCATTCTTTTCCCTCCGTCAGATAATAACATCTGAAGGCAGATCTGCAGCCAATTCTTTTACTGCTTCCTCACCTTCTTCATATGTCTGTGCCATGGTCTGCAGGTCGTCTACATGTTCCTGTATCCTGTTTAATATTTCAGAAACGGTTTCTTTCATATCTCCATAGACCTTTCTGTGATTCTCCGCCGCTTCTCCCTGCCAGTAGCCTTTAGACCGGTCTACCGCCTGTCCGATAACAGAAAATGCTGTTTTCATTTCCTGCAGAGTACTTGCTGTCTGTCCTGATGCCGCCTGAAGCTCCTGGGTGGAAACCTTGATCCTTATGCTGTCTGTCATACTCCTTCCCCCTTCCTAAATCCGGATAGATGCCACGATCTGTGACACATTGTTTTCACATTTTTCATATTCCTGCCTGGCATACTCCATAGCGTCTACATAGGCATCCATCTCGGAAAAAAAGTCCTGTATGAAATCACAGTCTGACCAAAACTGGATCATAAATGTTTCCTTAGCAGGACCTTCCCACATACCGGACAGCCGTTCCATCTGATCCTTCAGTCCGGCCATCCTGCTCTTCAGAACCTGCACCTGATTCTGGATCGTTTCTTTATCCTGCGTCAGCAGATTTGTCTCAATCTCTATTCTGTCTGCCATGTTTTCTTATCCTCCTCCCTGAAATACCACCTGCCTTATATACGCAGCCGGATCCCCATATCTTTCAACAATGTATTGGCATAGTAAACGCTGTTCCAGTCAATACGTATCTGAAACACTTTCTCCTGCTGATATTCCAGCGATATCCTTGTTTCTGTATCTCGAAAACATTTCAGAATCTCCCCAAGCCCCTTTTCCATTTCTTTTAAAATTCGGGTCTCAGTTTGCAGTTCTTCCACAGCTGAAGACAGGGAAGGAAGAAAATCCTCCATTCCCTCCTGTCTTTTGATATCAGTTATCAGTTCCTGAAGTTCCAGCATATCTCCTGATATCTCTGATGCACTGCATTTCAGTCTTTCCCTCTGTACTGCTCCGACAGCCAGATTTATCTCTGTCATTATCTTCTCCCCTTCCCATATACAGGAAGGGCAGTTCCGGAGGTAATCCGCTGCCCTACCTTTTAAAGGAATCTATTCTGTTTTTATACGATCACATCAGAAGACAGAGAGCTGATCTCCTCCATATTCTGATTTTCAGCCTCTTCATAGGCTCTTGCCATTTCTTCCAGATCTGTAGAATGTTCCTGTATCATTTTCACCAGCATCTGAATGTCATTTTCAAGACCTTTAAACTTTGTAACATAAGCATTAGCAGCTTCGCCTTCCCAGGAAGAAGCCAGCCCTGTAACAAGATTTGTCATCTCCGTAGTAAGATTTCCTACTGTACCTGCCTTATTTCCAAATTCTGAAGCAGTCTGAGCAAGCTGCTGGGAATTAACTTTTAAAATACCTTCCATGATAAACTCTCCTTTTCTCTTTTTTCTTCAAACCGATCTTTACTTATATTTTCTGGTATTTGCGATTTCCACGTTTGCCGCTTCTGTCTGTGCGTATTTTGCAGCCGCAGCTTCCAGACGCATGACGTAAGTCTCGATAGCATTGTAAAAGTTATCCATCTGGACTTTATCGGAGCTGAAGGCTTTATGGAATGCATCTCTTGCTTCACCTTCCCACATACCAGAGAGTGCGTTCTCTGTAGATTCCAAATTTGATACTTCATTTTTGAACTGCTGGTTCAGACTTTTAAGTTCTTCCGCCTTTGCCTGAAGTTCCCTAGATGTTACGGTAAATGTTGCCATATGTTTTCCCTCCATTTTATTTTTCTTTTTAATTTGTTTCCTTTGATGGTGTTACTATATCATTCTTTCATTTTCTTTTTGGATTTTTTTGACAGACGGCAGGTTTTGTCCGATGAACGGCCCTTTTCCCTTAATCTATACCAGGAGCAGCCTGTCCCCGGATCCAACGCCGGCTTTTCTCAAGGTTGTATCCCGCATAAGTCTGCTTCTGATATCTGGTTTCCAAAGCGTAAGGGCATCCGGATTCCCTTTCAGTACTGACTGTTCCTTCTGACAGATGCTCTCAGCGATCTGAGGGATCAGCAATCCGATCTCCACATCCTCGTCCAGATAAAAATCATAGATCTCATCCATTACCGGAACATACACATCTACTAAGATCATAAGAGCAGCACCTCCTCTGTCTGCCAGATTTCTTTTCTGAGTATTTCTATGCTGAAAGCTTCCTCTCCTTCCCCCCATTCTCTCACGAGTCCATCCTCTCTGTTCCTGAGGATTGCCTGCCATATAGGTCCTTCCCCGCCCTTCCGGCAGAACTCCAGTTCCATTCGGGGACCGCTTTCTTTCAGTTTTTCTTCCAGCTCTTCCCAGGAAATCCTCTGGAGCTTAAAAGTACTGCTGCGCAGGGCAGAGGCCTCGATGGTCAGGAGATCCTCTCCCGGATAGCAGCAGATCTGGGGAATATCTTTTTCTTCGGGAATCAAAGCCAGGATTCCCTTTGCATTTTTCAAAATCTCCATACAAGCCGACAGTTCTCCTGCTGTCTGGAATTCTTCCTCCCGGGCATGCAGCAGTCCCTTTTCAGTCATGGAAAAAATGGTCTGCAGAACATCCTCTTCCTTTTTTGGATAATGTTCCAAAGGAAATCCCTGGAAACTGGAAATTCCTTTTGCTTCCAGAAGAAGCGCCAATTCCATATCTGTAAGAAAAAAGGCCTCACCGGGTTTTAATCTATCCCACATACTCTTTGATCTCCTTCTTATAAGTCCTGGATACAGGTATTTCCCAGCCATCTTTTAAAACCACCAGGTTTTGGCCTAAAAGCAGTTTTTCGATCTTTCTCCCGTTTATCAAAAAACTTCTGTGGCATCGTACAAACCACGCTGGCAGTTTTTTACGGATATTGTCCAGGGTATCGTAAAAACCGATTTCCCGAACACCGTCATTAAGAAACAGTTTCTTTTCCCTGGCCTCGAAATAATACACATGCTCAAGGTCAATCCTCCATTTCCCTTCCCGGTTGTCTATGATAAACTGATTTTCTTCTTCATTCTCCTCATCCTCTTTGAAAAAATTTCCGAATGCTTCTGAAAATGCCTCTCTGATCTCCTCTGTCCGAAAAGGACGGAGCAAAAGAGAACCTGCCATGATACTGGGTTTCATATAAGAAGCCGGGGAGAGATGGATATCTGCTATCAGTATCACATAAGCATTCCGGTTTCTCCTTCTGCACTCTTTCGCCAGTCCGATCCCGTCTTCTCCTGTCACATCTGTACAGACAATGTCCAAAGGAAGGTCCGATCTTACAAAAGCTTCTGCCTCTTTTTGCGTATTAAAGCAGTGAAAATCCCAGTTTTCTTCTGTCAATCTGGCTGCCAGGTCCCTGGAGACTTCCCTGACTTTTGGTATTTCCTCTCCGTACCGGCTGAAGATCATCATTTCTACCATGTGATCACCTCCCTGCAAGAGGAATCACGATTTTCTTTGCAAGAGTATTATCCTCCTCATCAGGCACATATCCGATTCCCTTTTTCAGCACTTTGCCAAGCTCTCCGTATGGAATATTCTGAAAGCTGAAGTTTCTCTGAGCAGAAAGATTTCCTCCCAGATGTACCCCTTTCTTATAGCCTGTAAAAAGTGTATATGCTCTGTATCCGACCAGACCTGTACACTCCTCTGTATTCAGGCAGCCGAAGAAATATATATTATGGAGACTGCCCTTTTCAAAAATATTTTCCGCAAATCCTGCCATACTTCCCATGTTTTCATGTTTCCCATACAGGGTCTTGATAAATTCTGATAAGTCCGCCAGAAAAATGTATATCGGCTGCTCTTTTGCCTGCTCTTCAAACACTTTCTCCTCGGTATATCCCTGATTCAGAAGCTCCCATTTCTTTTTATTTCTGGCTTTGAATACAGGCGTAAGCTCAACGAAATATTCAAACAGCTCCTTAGCTGTAGTTATATATCTGGCTCCCCATTCCTCGGCAGCGCTCTTTAACTGCTGTGTCTTCATCTCTACAACAATGCAGGATCCATTCTGTGCTTCTCTGGTTCCTGCATAAAGGAGCAGACGAAGAACATTTGTCTTTCCTGTACGGCTTCTTCCCTGAATGGTATAGCAGAAAGTTCCCATAAGAGACACACTGTAGACGGAGGCATCTTCCATTCCATAGGCAAATGGCAGTTTTCTGCCCTGCTGATTTTCCTTTGCATAATCTTCCAGACCAGCCAGAAGCTCCAGCGTAGGATTTTCCGGAATCTGGGGAATCGGACGAGCCGACCGCTGTTTCCAGCATGCATTCATTTTTTCACATAAAGCTTCCAGCTTCCGGCTTCTGGCAAAGTCATCTTCAGCTTTTAGGGAAAGTGCGGTCTGGAATTCCAGCAGGTCTCCTTTATAGAAAGCAAGCCCCCGTCCTTTTACATCCTGTTCCGGAAATACGGAAATATGTGTAGTCCGCAGCACATCCATATATTTGAACTGATCTCCCATTTCCAGACTGATCACTGTACGGATATTGTCCCCGATCCTGCTTGGGATCTCTGAAAGGCCAAAACCGGCGGAAGTCATCAGAAGATAGAGGCCATATCCGGCTCCTTCTCTGGCTATTCGAATGAAATTTTCTTCAAAGGCATTGCCTGTTTTCTCTTTAAAGTTGGCGTAATTATCCACTACCAGCAGGATAGCCGGCAGTTTTACCCCGTAGGCCTGAACATACTGATTATAGTTTCCTCCCCGGAACAGCTTTTTCCGTTCCTCCATAATCCCGTTCAGGAGATGGAACAGTTTTCCTACTCTCTCTTCCTCTCCTTCGTAGATCACACCGCCTGTATGGGGCAGCTTTTCAAAAGGCGCCAGCATCCGGCTGCTGTAATCCAGCGCATAGATATTTAAATATGCCGGACTGTACTTATTCGTTAAAGACCACAGCAGGGTCTGGACAAATGTACTTTTTCCACTGACCACTGTTCCGCAAACTGCATGATGACCGTTTTCCGAAAAGCTCACTTCCAAAGGCATCTGCGCCTGGTTAACCGGATCATCGCACATTCCCACAAGAGCAGACAGTTCCCATTTTCCCTGAAATCCGGGCCATGGATTTTCCTCATCAAATGGCACATATCCATCCAGCTCTTCCAGATAGATCGCCCTCTTCAGAACAGGCAGCCAGAGCTGTAAATGGTGGTCATATCCCTGTTCCCTGGCCATACTATTCAGGTGCTTTACTACCGCCTCAAGCTGTGTGATTTCTCTGGTCCCACTGTCAGATATTGCTTTTCTTCTTTTTCTGCCTCCTACTACGGCAGGTTTTCCTGTATTGGTGAGAAGAAGGGCACCGTCTTCTCTGACCGCTGCCCCTTCACCTTCGTAAGGAGCGCCGCTGTATCCCGACTGAAACAATTCATAAATTTCATCATTTCCCACCTGAAGATAACATCTTCCTGCCTGGGTAATAAAGGCGGCATCCGGCTTGTGCAGCATGTCATTGCTGTCCTGACGGTCCTGTACTCTCAAACAGAGACGGAACTTGGAGTTGCTCCAGATATTATCGTCTACCGTACCGCTGGGTTTCTGGGTTGCAAGGATCAAATGCACGCCCAGGCTTCGTCCCACCTGTGCCACACTGATCAGTTCCCGCATAAACTCCGGCTCTTCTCTTTTCAGTTCCGCAAATTCGTCAATGATAATGAACAGATGAGGGATCGGACAAGCCGCCTCCTGTTCTTTATACAGCCGGGTATAATTGTTGATATTATTAACTCCGTACTCTCCGAATATCTTCTGTCTGCGCATATTTTCACTTTTAATGGAAATCATGGCTCTGCGCACCTGGTTTCCTGACAGGTTAGATATCTGACCGGCCAGATGAGGAAGGTCTGAAAACAGATTTGCCATGCCTCCGCCCTTATAATCAATGATAAAAAACGCAATGTCATCCGGGCTGAAATTAATGGCAAGAGACAGGATATAGGTCTGGAGAGTCTCACTTTTACCTGAACCTGTAGTCCCTGCTACCAGGCCATGAGGTCCGTGATACTTCTCATGGATATCCAGATAGCAGTCCGTATTTCCTGCTTTCTGTCCGATAAGAGCTCTCATACTGTTATAAGTCCGGTTCTTTCTCCATCTTTCTTCTACATGCAGTTCTGCCAGATTATGAACATGGTACATTTCCAGAAAGTCCAGGCTGGAAGGTATCTCAGCATTACTCTCTATTTCATTGACCTTCAGCTTCAAAATCCTTCTTCCGAATTCTTCCAGCCAGGCAGGCTTGATACCGTCAAAGTTAATCCTCTGACGTTCTTCTGTATTTTCCATCACATTATAACAGCCCTGAAAAAAGGAATCATACTGTATGATATCCTCGCACACATTGGGAAGCTGTTCGCAGGTCTCTGTCATCAGGAAAACAGAAGCTCCATAAATATCTCTGGGCTCATAGATATATTTCCGTATTAATTCTCCTTCTAAAATTGAGGGGTCTGCAATAAACAGAATATAATATGGTTTTATCCTTGTACTCTTTCCGCTGCTCTGGGGCATCTCTTCCCTTCTTCTGAATACATTTGCCAGTTCAAAGAAAATATCTCCTGCCTCCAGAGGGTCTGCGGCAAAATATCTGGTATGCTTATCCTCAGACCATACATGAGGCAGCCATTTCATACATTCCCACCCGGCTGTATCTTTTTCTTTCCTTTTGTCATACACATATACCAGTTTTACATCTGTATAGCAGTTGTTGGCAGCAATCTGTGCAGTAAGGATATGCATAAGGGATAAAGCGCCTTTTTTATTCTTTCCCCCTACCAGGCCGATAAGATGCTTTCTGGACAGATCTATTCCTACCGGAACAGAATGCAGTGTCTGATATTCTTCTTTGATCATTCCCGGCTTCTTTGACAGAGAATCGTCTAAAAGGGAAAAGCCTTCTTTCGGTACAGCAATCTCTGCCTGGAAAGGGATATCTCCCAGTCCAAGTCTCTGCCACAGAAAATCTCTGTGGGAAAAGTTCCGGTTCCAGAGCTGTGGAGAATTTTCACTGTACGTGCAGCACTCCTGCGCCGAAGGGTACATCTGATGAAGAGCCTGTTCATTCTGGTTATACATATCCCGCAGCTTCTGAGATATATCCAGCAGATAATTCCCATATGCATTAAATCGCTGAGTTTCTTCTTCTTCCCCCTCTTTATCACTGTATTTTACGTTCATCATGGCCCAGAATACGCCCAGCACAGCAGAAGATACTGCCGTGACGATTCCGGTGAACATAAACACTCCCGAAGATCTTCCGGTAAGTCTGCTGCTCAAAATAGCCATACCACAGCCCAGCAGCATAGGGATCGCCATGGTAAAAGCCGGACCAATGGTAAGAAATAATGGCTTCTTTGATTTCTGTTTTGGCGCCGGCGGTCCTTCGATCTCTACCTTTTCCGAAGCAATCACTGGAAGGTTCCTTGGCGAACGGTTAAAGTATACGGTTTCGGCCTCTTCGGAAGCATTTCCTGCCTTCCACTCTTCCTGAGGAAACGGCAGCAGTTCCTCAGTCCGGATTTCCAGCTTTCCGTAATTTGTCCCCACTGCCAGCATCTGATCCAGATAGATCAGCTGCAGACCGAAAATATTGATGCAGTCCCCAAACCGGAGTCTTTTTCTCCCCTGTATCTTTCTTCCGCCGCAAAAAATACCATTGGCGCTGGTATCCTGAATATAAAATCCGTCTGATCTTCGCTCTATGTATCCGTGTTCTCCTGAGACCAGCCTTTGAAAGTCGTAGCATATCGTATTGCTTTTATGATTCCCGATGGTGATCTGATATGTCCCGGACAGATCGAATTTATCCATGACCAGAAATCCGGGCTGAAAATCCGCTGCGATCAGCTGGAGTGTCTCATCTTTCCGTGTGATAAGAGAATAGATATCTCCCTGTCCGATGTATTCCTCCTGAGTCTGTTCACGCTTTTTTAAAGCATATTCGCTGCTTTTCATAAAGCGCCATCCCTTGCTGTCCACTTCCAGACGCAGTTCCAGATCCTGTTTAAGCCGGAATATATCATGATCGATCATTACAGAATATTCTGTGTTCTTCAGATTCGGAAGAAGATATTCTTTATACGCATTGCTTCCGTAAGCTACTATGATCATCTCTGATTCCTCCTCTTTATTCTTCGTTGACACTGCACCGGAAAACTCTTATAAGGATACAGGTATTTCCCACCCATATCCTGGAGCGGTCATAGAGGAATCCGGTTTCTCCCCATAAGGTCTGCTTTCCTCTTCCACGAGACCAGACAGCAGTACCGTTGGCAGAATCCATATCCTGGATACAGAGTTGTCCCTGGTACAGAAAGATCCTGCTGTTATGGGAAGAAACGGAAGGATCCGGAAGACAAAGATCACTGCTTTCCAGGCTTCTTCCTATGCGTATCTCTTGCTCCGGATCAAAGACAAATCCTTTTTCCCGGCTTCCCTTTATTCTCAAAACCACCATTGTCTTTCTGGGTCTGGACAGCTTTTTCGTCTCATCTTTTTTCATGATCGATCCGTCCAGATATTCTTCACGGATAATTCTCTGAGCCGCTTTTATGCATTTTTTTCTATAATCCCGGTTTTGCTTCCGGAGGATAACCACTGCGGTCAGTGCCGCAAGAATCCCCACTGCTAATATAATCACTGCCGCAGTTTCCATTTATTTATTATTTTCCTCGGTTTCTATTTTATTTATAAGAACTTCTGTCACTGTGATTCGGTTCCAGCTCGTTAATGATCTTTAACTCACCGTCTTCAAATTCGCATACGTTCCAGAGGTCCCCCTCTCCTGCAGGGATCTGAATCTCTACAGGATCCTGATCAGGCATATAAATCTTTACCATAGCCTCTGAACCGCCCATAAGGCCTTCATGGCGGAAATCGTGTACTCTGTACTGATAATTTCCAGGCCTATAAATGGTCACTGTCTCCGGTCCATAACCGTCCATTTCATCAACATCCAATTCAGCGATGGTCTCTCCGTCCTCTGTCATTTCTTTATTTGCATAGCTGATCTGGTCCCTGGTATCCAGATTTGTCAGATAAGAATCCAGATCATGAGGCACAGCTCCCCAGGTAAGCACAATACGGATCTCTCCTTCTCCAAGTTCCGGTGAAATAGGAATATCATCTTCTACTGTAGTTCCCTCTTCTTCTACCTGGATCTCTGTCTCTTCCTGAATGAAGCCTTCTTTCTCTACGATCATGGTATATTCACCCGGTGCGATTTCCGCTTCATAGGAGCCATAGCGGTCTGTTTCCACTGTAATTTCTTCTCCTGTTGATGCAGAGGTAAAACGTACGGTAGCTCCTTCTACACCTTCTCCGGTAACTGCGTTAACGATCCTTCCCTCTACGCCTCCTGTGCTGGCGCTGATCTCCGGCAGAAGGATCTGATTCCACGCTGTTCCGCTTAAAATGTCCCCTTCTTCATCACAGGCAATCTCCACCTGACAGTTCTGATATTCAAAGCTGTCTGTATAGGTTCCCTGTTCCTCGTTATATGCACATTCCACTACAGAACCTACAATCGAGCACAGTCTCTCATAGCTGAGTCCGGCGTCAAAGCTGCGAAATAAGGTACTCAGATTCTGAAGCCGCACAGATACAGGGGCAGCATTTTCATAAGGCAGCTCTTTTGAAGCATCAATCACTTTATCTTCGCCTCTTTTATTTTCATATGTAAATACCCCTTCCAGCTTCTGATGCACAATTTCCAGTTTCTCTCCATTCATCTCATGAGAAGTGCAGTCTCCATAATCCTTTTCGTACTGGGCAAAAGTGTAATTTCTGAACTTCTGGAACAGAGCTACGTTCATCATGACGTCCTGTGAAATTGCATCCAGGTTTTCCTTGGATACATTTCCCTGATCATCCAAAACCAGTTCCGCATTTTTTGCCTCCAGACTGTCCAGAAGATTCACAAGACGTTCGCTTTTTGTCAGATTATAACCTTTTTCCAAAATATATACAGCCTGATGGTATTGCCCCTGTGCAGAATATACTCTGTACAGGCCCACATAAGCGTCTTCATCCTTTGGATTCTTGTCCAATGCAAATTCAAAAGCTGCTTCTGCTTCCTCATATTTCATCTGGGACAGATATTTCTGACCTTCTGCCAGCTTTTCTCTATAAATCTTCTGGTTGTTCTGATTTTGTATCAGGAAAAATCCCCCGACTCCCAGTCCTGCAAGAACCACACAGATCAGGATAATAATTAAAATATTTCTCTTTTTCATCCTTCTTTTCCTCCTTGGTTAAAGTGTATAAATTGCTGCCAAAAGTATGAGCTCTGCAGCATGGAGCAGCAAAAATATCCCGGCAGCGGCATAAATCACAGTCTGCCTGTATTTTTCGTTCTTTCTTCTCTCCTTCTCATAGGCTCTCTTATAATAGAGATAGCCGTTTTCGTAGTTAAACTCTGTTCTGGCATGTCTTTCCTCTTCCTCAGTCGCATATCTGGTGGCTTTACGATCCCGTCTCTGTACCGGAATGGACCTTCCTTCGTCCTGGACATTCCGCACATAATTTCCGATATCATATCCGCAGTAAGGACATGTTCCGTAGTTTTGCCCTACCACAGAATGGCAATTAGGACATCTCATCTATACCCCTCCCCTGGACTCTTTCAGAGTCCTCTCTTATTCTCTTTTTCATTACACTTATGTAAACTTGTCCTGCAGTCAGGCCGCAGACTCCAAGTATAATAAGGATCACGCCTAACACTGTCCAGATTTCTCCCATGGAAATTCCTCCTTTGATTCTTTCCTTTTCTCCCCAGCTTTACTGTCCGGTCTCAGCTCTCCATGTAATCTTCCAGTTCAGCCATACTGCTGTCTTCAGGACTTCCCGCCTGACGATAAGCGGTTCTGGCCTCCCGGTAATAGCTGACTGCCTCCTCATAATACGAATCGTCTTCAGGCTCCTCTTCTCCCTGCTTCAAGCAGATATAAGCAAGATGCATATAAATCTGGTATTCTTCCGGATAGCTTTCCTCCATAAGTTCCAGACGGCTTTTTGCTTCCTGATAGTCTCCCAGTTCTTCGCATATCACAGCCAGGTTCAGCTGATCCCGATAGGTCACCCCATAGGATTCTTCCAGTTTTTCATAACATTCCCGGGCTCTTTTCAGATACATTTCTCTGGAAGAACGGGAAACATTTTCCGCTGCCGTCAGATAAGAGCTTCCCAATTCCCGCAGGCACCGGTTGTCTCCCCCCAGAGCATATGCTTTTTCCAGATATTCCGCCTGGGCGTCATAATCCCCTGTTTTCCCCCAGACTTTAGAAGTAAGGATACAGCTATAGGCGGCTGTGTCGCTGTCCTGGCTGTTTTCCAGTCTTTCTCCGATGGACAGAACTTCCTCGAAATCTTCTTTGGCAAAAGCTACTTCCTGCCTTGCCAGAAGGATCTGGTCATTTTCCATTCCTTCCTGCCGGGCCTGGTCCAGAACGTTCTCTGCTTCTGCTGTATTCCCCTGTTTTGCCGCTGCCAGAGCCTGATCCCTGTAATACAAAGGTTCACTGTCTTCCTGGGCCGCCTCCTGGAAATATTCTTCTGCAGAAGCATAGTCCTCCAGTCCGTAATAGATATTTCCGATCATATAGAGTATCTGGGCTTTGTCCTCCGGATTATCAGTTAAAATCCCCCTATACCTGCTGTTATTCACTATATCGATCCCTATAGATATGGTATTTTCATCTTCATACTTTTGGGCAGTTTCATAAAATTCCTGATAATCCCGGCGGTAATCTTCTCTGGCAGATTCTTTCCAGCCATATGTACAGCACAGGATTCCCGCCACCAGCAGCAAGCCGCAGCCGCCCCACAGGGAGCAGCTGATCTTCTGAAGTCTCCGGTACCCGGCGTCCATCTTATAAATATAATCAAGGGCTCTGTGCATAGCCTGAGCAGTAGCAAACCTTTTTCTTGGCCGCTCCTCCATAGCCTTTTCCACGATATGGACAAGAGCGCTGCTGTAAGGCAGATGCATACTGTTAAGAGGCAGAAACTCTCCCCCCTGCCGATCCGGGAGAAGACCTGACATTAGGGTATAAAAGGTAGCTCCTAAGCTGTAGATATCCATTCTTCCATCCAAAACAATCCTGGAAGAATCCAGACCTTTGGTGAAAAGTTCTGCTTTCTCGTACTGCTCCGGCGCCGCATACCACTGGCTCAGTCCAAGGATCCCGGCCTGATAGCCGCTGCCCAGAGAAATATTAAAATCAATCAGGCAGATATTTCCCTCAGGAGTGACCATAATATTCCCCGGCTTGATGTCACTGTGATAGATAGGCGGTTTCTGGCTATGAAGATATCCCAGGACTTCACATAGCTGTTTCAGCCACAGGATCAGT
>DXFG01000039.1 GCA_019114545.1 Candidatus Blautia pullistercoris
GCTAATCGCTTCAATATCTTTTTCATAGCTTTTAAAATTCTCCTTTCGTTTGGATATAGAAAAAGCCGTCCATTTCTGAACGGCTGGAAATAGAAAAGGAACGTCAATATCGGCGTTCCATAATCTACTTGTGATATTCAATTTTTCATCTATTCAATACTGATGTGCTGTACCATATCTTTGCATATCTGGGATTTCTAACGTATCAAGGCTCATTCAATGGTAGTAAAATCGTAGTAATTTGAAGTATTTCAATCCTTGAATGTGCTGATAAGTACAGTGTTTTAGCGGACAATCAGATTTTTAGTTGTTTTTTCTTTATAAAAACCTATCTGCATTTTTCCAGAAGATCTTTTCTGTAAGACTGTGGGAAATCCCCGCCCCTTCCATGGCTTCTGCCAGTTTTTGCATTCCCCCGGCGTTTTCCATCTCCGGGGCCTCTTCAATCCCGTCAAAGTCGGATCCCAGGCCCAGGCATTCTTCTCCGCCTATATTGACAATGTACCGGATCTGCCGGATCAGCTCTTCCATAGTAGCTCCCGGCTGTCCGGGCTTCCAGTCTCTGCGCACAAAGCTGACGCAGTAATTCAGACCCAGGATTCCTCCCCTGTCTGCCAGGGTCCGGATCATCTCGTCAGTAAGGTTTCTGGCCGCCTCGGAAGCTGCCCCTCTGGCATTGGAATGGGTGGCCAGAAAGGGCTTCCGGCAGTGCTTTGCCACATCCCAGAATCCTCCGTCAGACAGATGAGACACATCCGGGATCATCCCCAGGCTTTCCATCTGTTCCAGGGCCTGGATTCCTTTCTCTTTCAGCCCTCTTTCCTCTCCCCAGCTCCATGGATGATCTTTGAAAGGATCTCCCTGACAGTTGGGATAAGCCAGCTCGTTTTCATGATTCCAGGTCAGGGTAGCGATCCTGGCCCCCTGGTCATAAAACCACCGGAGATCTTCCGGGGCCTTTTCAAAAATCCCTCCTTCCTCCAGAGAAAGAAGGGCAGACATTTTTCCCTCTGCTTTATTTCGCTGAATATCCTGATAAGTGTAGACCTGGGAGATCTTGTCCCGGTTTTTCTCCAGTTCTTTCTTAAAAAGCTCTGTCATTTCCCCGGCTGTGGCAAAGCAGTTCTCTGTATTTGCCCTGTCCAGGAAAATAGCAAAGGTCTGGAGCCGGTAATCTCCTTTTTCCATTTTCTCCAGATCTACCTGGAGACTGCTGGATGCGAGGGAAAGGTCCTTCCCATCTTTTCTTCCTTCATAAATAGCACTGATAGTATCGCAGTGCAGATCATAAACCTCCATAACGCTCCTCCGGTTTTAAAAAGTGATGCCCAGTATTTCAAACAGGATTCCCCAGCATACGCTGATACCGTAGAGCAGGCCGATGATTCCCAGGTTCTCCTTTGCTCCCCGGTTGGTCCGGCAAAGAACCAGGATCCCCACACCGGCTCCTGCAAGCAGACCTGCCAGCATCTGTCCTGTACCCAGGATCCCTCCCAGATACATCTGGGTAATGATCACAGAGCCGGCACAATTAGGGATCATTCCCACCAGACCTGCCAACAGGACGCCCAATACCGGCTGGCTGCCGATAATGGCTCCGATCTGGTCTTCACCCAGAATCTCCACCAGAAATCCGATCACCAGTGTCACCAGAAAAATAAACAATGTGATCTGAAGAGAATGGATCACTGCTGATTTCAGGATACTGCCCTCTTCACAATGACAATGCTCATGTTCACACAGATCATGGATATCTTTTTCATGATGTTCCTTATGGATATGTCTGTGTTCATGGTATTCCTTTCTCTTCCTGCTGCCTGCTCTCCAGAGAATGTCAAGGACAAAGCCGGAGACTGCTCCTATCAGGATCTTCAGCCCCAGGATTTTCAGGATGACCGGAAGTTCCACTGATTCGGAAATAAAGATAGGCAGCATTTCATCGGAAGTAGACAAAAAGACTGCCATCAAAGTACCTACAGAAATCACTCCTCCGGCATAAAAACTGGAAGCGGCTGCAGAAAATCCGCACTGAGGGAACACTCCTGCTATCCCTCCGATCAACGGTCCCAGTTTTCCTGCTTTCCGTATCATTTCCTGGGTAGTCTTCTGGGTTTTGTGCTCCAGATACTCCATAACCAGATACGTAAGGAAGAGAAAAGGCACCAGCCGGAGTGTGTCCGTAACCGCATGCATAAGAACATGCCAGATCAATTCTGTCATAAACATCTCCATTCTGCCTTACAGGCTTCTTTTCATAATGAATACAAATTACCCTCTATCCCAGGGATACCGGCAGATGCAGGTATCCCTGACAATAGAGGGTAACATAAATTTGAAAAAAGCACAAGAGTCAAAGCCCCTTTTTAATCTCTCAGGCCAGCTCCTGAAACTTTTTAGATTCCTTTAAAGCTGAAAGAAAATTCCATTTTCTTATCTGTCTTCAGCAGGTATTCCGGGTGTGTGGGGCTGCCCCAGCTGTCGTCTCCTCCAACGCCCATCTGGCCCAGAGCCGCCCGGACTACTGTATAATGAACCTCCGGAAGCTCATAGGGATGTCTGGCGTTCTCCAGTTCATGGGGGGTATAAGGCAGTGCGGAGAACATCATCGGACCGCAATTCGGATCCATCTCAAAAAGCATACCTCTTCCTTTCCTGTCCGTTACCTTTGCATACCGGACCCCGGTCTTTGCTCCGCATTCCTGAGGCACGATATAGGCAGCCATGTTGTCTTTCACCAGATTCCTGTAAACGCCCAGTCTGGCACCCTTGCACCGGTCAGCATACGTCTCAGCAGGACCCAGACCGTACCATTCCAGATGATCATAATCTGCGCTGAGCTTAAACATTACGCCGAATTCCGGCATATCTCCCAGCTCTTTCACCGGATCATAGGAAAGGGTCGTCTTTACTCTTCCATCTCCGTCCACTTCATAGGACAGCCGGCACTGGGCATTGGGCGTAGTTGGAAGAATATAGGTAAAGGTCACCTTCGCTTTATTATCCTCTGTTTCCAGCTCAGGCTCCAGGATTCTGGCGTAGGTATTCTCACGGTAGTCTTTGTGGGTAGCATACAGACTGGCGATCTTCCACTGGCCATATCTTGCAGCCATAAAGTTTCCATTGTCATTATCCGTAGGCGCTCTCCAGAAATTGGGTTTGGGAATGGCCTCGATCATTTCCTTTCCGCCGTATTTGTAGGAAGCCAGTCCTCCGTTCAGTCCGGAAAAGAGCACTTCAAAGCTCTCGCCCCGCAGGCCGATGTTGTGAGTGCTTCTGATCACTTCAATCTTTTTCCCGCATTTCTTCCTTTCTCCCTGTACCTTATAAACATACTGTCCGAAAGCAACCTCATGTCCCTTAGGCGCCCAGGCGGTATCCTCTTTCAGAAGAAAAGATACCGTAACCACATATTCTCCGGCCTTTGTCTCCTTTGCCACCGGCAGGGAATAAGTTTTCTCTGATAAGGGGGCTACAGCTGTCTCCAGTTTTGCCCTGCGGATCACTTTTCCTTCTCTTTCTACAGTTACCACACAGTCAAAGCAGTCGGTATTCAGGAACAGGTTCTTATTGATCACCTTTACCTGGTCTTCTCCTACCTGTGCTGTAATATTCTGATAGTTAAACTTTACTTCCTGCATTTTGGGGGAGGGATTTCTCTCTCCGCCGTGAACAATCCCGTTGGCGCTGAACTCATAGTCTGTGGGGCGCTCTCCGAAATCTCCGCCGTAGGCCTGGAATTCTTTGCCATACCGGTCTTTTTTATACAGAGTCTGGTCAATATAATCCCAGATAAAACCTCCCTGATACAAAGG
Organism: Candidatus Blautia pullistercoris; assembly: GCA_019114545.1. GTDB lineage: Bacteria > Bacillota > Clostridia > Lachnospirales > Lachnospiraceae > Blautia > Blautia pullistercoris. Next base: position 3,813 of record DXFG01000039.1, read on the forward strand.
CTCTGTATCTGTCAGATCCGTGTATTTATGCATAGCCCCGCAGGAATTTCCCATGGCGTGAGTATATTCGCAGCAGATAAAAGGTTTGCTCCTGTCTTTTTCCAGGAATTTTTTAATGTTCTCCACAGAAGTATACATCTGGCTTTCCATATCGCTGGTGTCGTTGTATCTCCGGTCATGGAAAACTCCTTCATAATGGACCAGACGGGTAGGATCTTCTCTGCGGAAGAACTGAGACATTTCAAAAATGTCCTTTCCTCCAAAAGACTCGTTGCCGCAGGACCAGATCAGGATCGCCGGATGGTTCTTATCTCTCTGGTACATAGAGTTGGCACGGTCCAGCATCATATCCAGCCATTCCGGCCGGTCGCAGGGCACTACCCCTGAAAAATCCCCGGAAGCCTCCACCGTATCCCAGGATCCGTGAGATTCCAGGTTAGTCTCATCGATCATATACAGTCCGTATTCATCACAGAGACGATAGATCAGAGAGGCGTCAGGATAATGGCAGGTACGGATGGCGTTAATGTTGTTCTGTTTCATAGTCTTCAGATCTTTGATAAGTTCTTCTTCTGAAACATGACGGCCGGTAACGGAACTGAATTCATGACGGTTTACCCCTTTAAAGACAATCCGCTTTCCGTTCAGGGTCATGATCCTGTCTTTCATCTCAAATCTCCGGAAACCTACACGCTCCGGGATATATTCCTGAAGTTTCCCTGCTCTGTCATATACCTGAATCGTGAGATCATAGAGCTGAGGATCCTCCGCACTCCACAGAACAGGATTTTCGATCTCCATGGTAATGCCCCCATCCTTCAGGTCAAAGGCGCCCTGGAAAGTCTGGCCGTCTTTTGTAAGGCAGATTTCCGCTTTTCCTTCTCCCCAGGCTTCTGTGCAGATCTCCAGGCTGCCCTTTGTCAGGGTCTCGTCAGGAATGGCCCGGATTCTCAGATCCCGGATATGTACATCAGGCACGGTATAAAGATAAACATCCCGGTAGATTCCTGAAAATCTGTAGAAGTCCTGATCCTCGCACCAGCTGCTGGAAGTCCATTTAAATACCTGGGCCGCCAGTTTGTTTTCTCCCTCCTGAACATAATCTGTCAGTTCAAATTCGGAAGGGGTGAAGGTATCTTCGCTGTATCCCACAAAATGTCCGTTCAGCCAGAGAGCCAGACCGCTTTCTGCTCCCTGAAAGGAGATAAAGAGTCTTCTGCCCTTCATGGATTCCGGAACTTCAAAATATTTCACATAGCTTGCCACCGGATTAAACTTTTCCGGGATCTCTCCGGGAGCGATCTCCTCATGGCCTTCCCAGGGATACTGGGTGTTGGCATACTGCGGCACATCATAGCCCTCCATCTGGATGTGTGCCGGCACCCGGATATCCTCCCAGCTTCTGCAGTCATAGTCCGCAGATTCAAATCCCGGTATGGCAGATCCATAATTGCGGGCATAGTGAAATTTCCAGAATCCGTTCAGGCTCTCAGTAAATCCTGACACCTTTTCCTCCGCTTCCCGGGCAGAGGCGTAATACGGATGATCCGAATGGGCATCCAGTCTTCCGTCCCGAAAATACCTGGGGTCTTTCACCTTCTGATAATCAAATACGTTCATGCTTTCTTTCCTCCTTTTATCTGTTTACAGTATAATATAAACTTTTCTTTTCTTGTATCGTATGTGAAACCAAATAATATAAGATTTCTAAACAACCTCTCCGAAATCCCTCTCCTCTGTATAAAAGAAGGGGATGTCGCATTAATCATATTTCAGGAATATTTATACATTTTATGCGAATTTGTCGAGCATAGCTTTGAGACCATAGGCTCAAAGGGTTGCAGACTGAGCAATAAAATGTATAAATATTCTCGATTTTGATTAATGCGGCATCCCCTGCATTTATAATTCCACTTATTTTACAGCACCTGTAATACCTTCTGCAAACTGTTTCTGCAGTACGAAGAATTCCTTTCCTGAAAATCTGACGTCTCTGTTTCCCATGGTAAGCACGCCTGAACCTTCATAGCAGTAACCGATCTCCATATAATTGTGAAAATGCAGATAATCAATATTCCTGCCATAATACTGGATCCATTTTTCCCCCAGAAGGGCAAACATTTTTCTGCCTTCCGGCATACTGTAATACCTGAATTCCATCTTCGGCTTTTTCTTTTTCTTATTCAAATTCTTTCACCTTCCCGCAGCTGCTATATTTTATACCAGAGGATGTCAGTTCCCTATCTATCATACCAGAAAAAATTTTTTTGTACAGCAAAAGCATTTATATTCATAGGATATAAGCATTAGACATTTTTCCTGGCCAGTCTTATAATATCAACAGGATAAAAATTGAATGGAGGAACAGAGATGAGTAAGAAATTAGTAGCATATTTTTCCGCCAGCGGCATAACAGAATCTGTTGCCCGGAATCTCTCCCAGACAGCAGGAGCAGATCTGTACAGGATTCAGCCTGAAGTTCCCTACACCTCCGCAGATCTGGACTGGATGAATAAGAAAAGCCGCAGCTCTATTGAAATGAACGATCCGGCCTCCCGTCCGGCGATCGCTGCAGAAGACCTGGATATCTCCTCTTATGATGTGGTATTCCTGGGCTTCCCTGTATGGTGGTACATGGCGCCCACGATTATCAACACTTTCCTGGAAACTTATGACTTTTCCGGAAAAACAGTAATACCTTTCGCCACCTCCGGCAGCAGCGGTATTGAAAACTGCGAGAAAAAGCTGCAGCAACAGTATCCTTCTATAAATTGGAAATCCGGAAAGCTCCTTAACGGCCATCCGGGACAGGATGTGCTGGATTCCTGGGTAAAAAGTTTAAATGTATAAAATCTGGCGCTGTCGCATTCGTCATATTTCAGGAATATTTATATATTTAATTAATGCGACAGCGTCTTATTCCAGTAGATCCTCAGCTTCTTCTCGTCCAGGGATTCTACAAACCGTTTCTTATAGATCAGAAATTCTTCCAGATCCATCATAATATGATATACCTTGGCTTTCCCTTCAAACTCTTCCCAGCTTGCAGGCAGGGAAGTCTTCTCCATCTCCTCCAGAATGTCATGAAGGCGTTTTATCTGCTCTTTCGGATCATTCATTTCAATCACATACTTTTTCAGGTAGCGGATATAATCGGCTACCACTGCCGCCTGTTTTGGCATGGTCCTGATCTTTTTAATCTCATAGTGGAGGTTATGCAGTACCGTATACTGCTTTTCCCGCATTTCAAAGTAATCGATATAGTAAACCGGGTGAAAATGCCAGGTGTTATTCTGATATTCATAGGCCTGATCAATAAAGTTCTTCAGCTTATCCTCCAGACGGATGATATCTGTCCATATACTTCCTCCCGTATCTTTTCCCTCCAGATAATCCGCAAGTCTTTCCAATATTTCCTGAAGCTGCTGCTCTGTATAGCGCATATTTTCTATGATCGCCTTTTTATGGCTTCTATTTCCCTGGAAAAGGTTTAAAAGAAAAGCTGACACGACTCCGATCAGTACCAGGAAAAATTCATTCAGGAAAAAGTCCACGGAAAAATCCCGGGCAGTCAGTATGTGTGTGGCAATTACTGCATTTACGGAAAGGGTATTGCGAAGACCTGTCAGCTCACAGAGAATCACCATGAAAAAGAGAAATACGCCAAATCCTATCCAGTCTCCATGAACGTACTGGAAGATCAGCCAGCACCCTGCCACAGTTGCCAGAAATGTAGCAATTCTCAGAAGAGAAAGCTTCAACGTCCCCCATTTTGTTGTCAAAACAGACAAGAGGGTAATAATCCCTGCGGAAGCAGCGTTCTCCAGGCGGAGATATTCCGCAATATAAATAGCCAGACTGGCTCCCACTGCAATTTTTACAGACAGCAGCAAAAGTTTCTCCGCCTTCAGCCTTTTTTCTCCCATTATACGCCTCCCTGATCCCTTACCTGTCTTTCCGGTTTTTATCATTATAACCTGACGCACCTGATTTGTATACGCAATCTATCTGCAAAATCCTGGCAGGCTTTCATTGTCTTCCGTTCAGCAGCTTGTTACCTTTTTCACAGATCTCGTAAATCTCATCATATTTTTCTTCGATAAGAGGCGTGATCTTTTCTGTCTGTTTTCTGACGCCTCGTTTATACAGAAAGCAGGGCAAAATCCATCCCAGGAATCCCGGTATGGCCAGGATGATACATAAAAGTATCTGAGGGGGATCCGCTGTCACTGCAAACGTGGATCCGGCCATAAAGGCAGTTCCGCCAATCCCCAGAGACAGCGCCTGTACTGCAGGCCGGGAAGTCTTTTCTTTTTCCAGATTCTTTATTTCTGTTACACAGGCCTCAAAATTTCTCTGGAGCCTGGTCAGTTCCATTTTATTGATGATCTTCCGGTTCCGCTTCAATCGAAGCACAGCTTTTCCACGGTGTGAAGCGCCGGTTTTCTCCGGATATTTTTCCATGCCGTACTGGATGATATTCTCGTCCACTTCCCACCCAAAGTTTTCATATCCGTCTATAAGGAAAGAAATCTGCCCGGAATCTGCGGACACTTCTTTATATTCATAGGCGATAAAGCTTCTGGCTTTTCTGTTCTCATTTTCCATCATCTATCAACCTCCGCCCCATTTTCATTCTCTATTCGCCTGGGAAGCTTTACTGTAAAGGTACTGCCCTTTCCCTCCTGACTGACCACCTGGATATCTCCATTCATTAAGACCAGGATTCTTTTAACCAGCGCCAGTCCAAGTCCGTTTCCTTCTTTTGAATGGGAGGTATCCCCCTGGTAAAACTTATCAAAAATATGCCGGATACTTTCCTTGCTCATTCCACAGCCTGTATCCGACACAGAAACTTCCACATACTCCCCGTCTGTGATCTGACGTACTGTCACTTTTCCTCCGTGCTCCGTAAATTTAATCGCATTAGAGAGAAGATTGTTCCACACCAGTTCCATCAGACTGGGATCTGCCTGTATCACTGCTTTTTCTTCCATATCTACTTCCAGTTCCAGTTCTTTTTCATCCCACAGTTCTTCATAATGAAGAATAGATTCTTCCAGCTGTCCGCAGAGATCATAACTTCCAATCTCCGGATCGATCCGCTGATTTTCCAGCTTATTCAGCTTCAGGATATTGCTGATCAAGGAGGACAAATGCCCGGCGGCCTCTTCAATACTTCTGGCATATTCTGCCTTTTCCTCATCACTGACATTTTTCATCCGAAGAAGCTCCGCATAATTTTTAATAACGGCAATAGGCGTCTTCATTTCGTGAGAAACATTAGAAACAAAATCCGTTTTTAAGGTCTCCACACTTCCCAGTTCTTCCACCATCTTATTAAAATCCAGGATCATCACATCCAGATAATCCAGCTTGTCTGATGTATGAATCGTGGGAACATAGACAGAAAAGTCCCCTTCTGCCACCTGTTGGGTGGCATCTGCCAGCCGATGGAGAGGTTCCTCATAGGTGTCCCTCATTTTCTTTCTTGTAAAAAGAGTAAGTCCTACTGCTACAGCACTCCAGTATATGGTAGGAATAAGGGTCTGGATAAAACTGTTCAATTCAAGAGTATTCATCAGCACTACCAATCCCTGATGGATTCCTGACATCAGCAGCAGAACGCCCAGATAAATGGCAAAAAGAGAAACCGGGAAAAGACTATCCTTAATAATACGTTTTTCTGCTTTATCCCCTTTATTCATTGAAGCACCGCCTTATATCCCAGCCCCCGGACTGTGGCGATCTTAAATCCATTGCAGCCGGAAAGTTTATTTCTCAGCTTTGTCATATACACGTCTACTGCTCTCAGTCCGGCCTCGCTGTCCAGCTCCCAGAATTCATCCATAAGCTGGGCTCTGGAAAAGGTTTTCTTAGGATAGGAAAGGAGCTTGAAAATTATATTGAATTCTCTGGTTGTCAGACTGATCTCCTCTCCGTCTACCTCTGCACTCATCCCATCTGCATCCAGCACCAGATTTCCCACTGTAATTTTCCGCTCCAATTCTATATTGGCCCGGCGCAGAAGCGCCCGCACCCGGAGGACAAGCTCATCCAGGTCTACCGGTTTTACCATATAATCGTCGATTCCCAGCTGGAAACCTTTCTGCTTAGAGGGAAGGTCATCCCTGGCGGACATAAAAAGTATAGGGATCCTCTGGTTTACCTTCCGCACTGTCCGGGCAAATTCAAATCCGTCAATTCCCGGCATCATAATATCTGAAATAATCAGGTCGTAAAGCTGATTGTACATTTCCTCATAGGCTTCCTGGGCGCCCGGGCATCCCTTTGCCTGAAAGCCGCTGTCGTTAAGATACGTACAGACGATCCGGTTCAGTTTTTCGTCATCTTCTACCACAAGGATGTGTATCATTTCCTTTCCTCCTTTTCTTTCTCTGATTGATAAGATATCCTGTTTCTGTTTCCGGAATGTTTGACTTTTGTTTCTGAATTGTTAATTTTATAGGGGTACTCCAAGTCATTTCTGGCCTGGATACCCCCCCCTTCTCAGGTCTTAGATATTAGCTGCAGATTCACAACATTTGAAGTCCGTATCAATAGTATTAGCGATCACCTGAGCCTTAAATTTTCTTTCTCCGCACATGGATCCGGAATTTCCTCTGCAGACATTTAAATCCTCGGGAAGTACGAATTTGATACATTTTACCTGGATGTCCCGGCAGCCCGGATAGTGGTGGGCAGGAATTGTCATGGTTTTTAACCCTCTCTGGTGCTCCTTCCCATAGCAGTCAACCTCTGTAAGGATGATTCCCAGAGCCACCCTTTTGTTCGGGCACACATTTTTAATGGTAAGATTCAGTTCCAGGATTCTTCCCAGAGATTCCAGATATACCTCCCCCAGATCTATCACTGCAAAGTCCTTGCAGCCTTCAATTTTGAATTCTACAGGTTTGGGGCAGTTCTCCGGCTCCACCGGTTTCTCACAGTCTACCGTCACATAAGGTTCCGGGAAATACACCTGATTTCCGTCTTTATCTGAATAGATAATAGAGGCATTCACAGGTTTTGTCCCGGAGGTCTGACCGATATGCTTAATAAAGAATTCCAGGGAAGCCCCTTCATTTCCGGAAACTCCCAGCTCAGATATCTTCCACTGAAGTGTGGTGGAGTCTATCATCTCAGCGGTTCCTTTACTGGGAGTGTCTATGCTCACAATGGTAAAATCCGGATTTACCATCTCGTCAATGACAATATCGAGGGCTCCGGGCTTGGAGATATCTGCTGCTAAGTCTGCAAACAGATCCTCTAGTTCTTCCTCGTCCGGAGTTACCGCCACATGAGAGGCATCCGGGTCCGTGGCCCAGTCGTTGAGCACTTCCACATCAATCCCATCATCTCCCAGAAGTCCGATACAGTAGATAATGATCCCTGCTGCTCTGGCCTCTGCTGCTACCGGAGCCGGCGGGGCACCGGCTGTGGTTTTGCCGTCTGTAAACATAACCATTACCTTGGCATTAGAGGAAGCCGGATCAAAAAGCTGGATTGCCTTGGTAAAGGCATCTGCATGATTGGTAGCTCCTCCTGCTGCAAGTCCGTCCACTACATTCTTCAGGTCTTCTGTTGAGGTGATGAGCCCTGTATCTGCTGTGGCGATACTGGCAAAGCTTACAATACCCATATGGCTTCCAGAGCCGATATGCCCGTCCTGCGCGCTGTCTGTAGACTCATCAATAATGTCGATAAACGTCTTTGCTCCCGTTTTCATATTAGCAAGAGGACTTCCGGACATACTTCCGGAACGATCCAGCACCAGAACAATATCCGTAGGATTAGAAGAAATATCCGGCGCTGCGGAAAGCCCAAGAGTCACCTTCACGATCCCGTCACAGGATATTTCTGAAACATCAACTTCTTTATTTGAATTTGTGATTCCCATAGGTTTACCTCCATATTATGATCAAGGGCAGATCGTTTTGCCCTCAATTTCATAATATGTTGGAAACTTTTTACGGTTATAACTGCTGACCCTGTTCAGCTCAGAAGAAAATCTTACTTCCTGCCAGTTCTACAAATAACACATCTGTGATACCAGATAAAATAGACTGTATTCAGCACGATTCCAAAAACTGTTGCCAAAGGCGCCGCTGTTCCGATCCATGCCAGACTTGCATTTTCCTGAATACTCATAAAATAGGACATTGGAAGTCTTACCAGAAAGGTCTGGCACAGTCCCTGGAACATAACAAACATCGTCTGGCTATGACCATTGAAATATCCGATAAAACTGAAAGAAACAGCGGTCACTACAGCCTCCGGAGCAAAGCCCCTCAGATACTGGGCCGCTCGCCGGATTACTGCAGGATCTCCGGTAAAGATATAAGCCATCAGATCTCCTCTGAAAAATGCAAAGACACCGATGAAGATACCAATCGCACAGCCAATCCCTATGCCGGTAAACAGAGCTTTTCTGGCCCGGTCCTCTCTTCCCGCCCCTACATTCTGGGCTACAAAGGCAGACATCGTCTGCATTAAGGCGCTGGGAAGCAACATGATAAAGCTGACAATCTTATTAGCCACTCCATATCCGGAAGATGCTTCCAGTCCAAGACGGTTGATAAAGGCACAAAGGGCCAGGAAGGAAAGCTGGGTCAGAATTTCCTGAAAAGCAATGGGAGACCCCACCTTGACAAAATTCCAGATTTCCGGATTGATCCCGATGTCCTTTAGGGTCATGGTAAAGGGCAGTTTCTGCCTCCGGATGATCACCAGGGAGAGGACCACACTTACTGCCTGAGCCAGGACCGTAGCCAGGGCGGCCCCTGCTACGTTCATATGAAGGACCGCCACGAAGAAAAGATCCCCCACAATGTTTACTGCACAGGCGATAGCTAAAAAAATCAGAGGAAGCCTGGAATTTCCCATTCCCCGGAAAATACTGCTGATCACATTGTAAGCAATAATAAAGAAAATCCCTCCTCCGCAGATCCGCACATAGATTACGGTCAGATCCAGGGCTTCTTCAGGAGCCTGCATAAGGATTGCCAGGGGTCTGGCAAAGATCAGCAATACCGCCGCCAGGATCACAGACAGCACTGCAAAAAAGCAGACCGCCCCTCCGATGACTTTTCCCACCTTCCGCTCCTGTTTCTCTCCTATGTACCTGCCTATGAGTACCGTAATCCCCATAGACAGTCCTGTCACTGTGAATACCACCAGATTCACGATATTGCTTCCTGTGGAGACTCCTGATATTCCTGCTGTGGTGCCAAACCAGCCTACCACCAGAATGTCCACTGCCCCGTACATTGCCTGAAGAACCAGCGCTCCCAATACAGGAACCATAAATTTCAGCATTTTCTTTGGAATACTTCCCCGGGTAAAATCATTTTTACTGCTTTCCATATCTTTTTCCTCTCAAATCTCTATGATAGCAGGATCCCAAATCCTGACTTCTTTTACAGACAGGCTTACATCGGATTACCGGCCTTTCCCCTGATATCTATATATTTTACTATATTTACCGTAAATCCCCTATATTTTTTTCAAATTTCATCTTTTTTGTGATACAATTAGGTTCGGAAAAATTTTAACAAACCTGAAAGGTCTGATGAATATGAAAAATGTAAATGTACGCAAGCTTGCTCTGGCAGGCATACTTGTAGCCGTAGGGATCGTATGCTCCCCTCTGTCCATTCCCGTAGGAGCCTCCAGATGCGCTCCCATACAGCATTTTATTAATATACTGGGCGGAGTCTTCTTAGGCCCCTGGTATGCAGTGGGAATGGCCTTTGTCACAAGCCTTCTGCGGAATCTCATGGGAACCGGCACTCTCCTGGCTTTCCCGGGATCCATGTGCGGTGCTCTGATCTGCGGACTGCTCTACCGCTACACCCAAACGCTGCCTATGGCTTATCTTGGTGAATTATTTGGCACTTCTGTGATCGGCGGGATCCTGAGCTATCCTGTGTCTGTTCTGCTCATGGGAAGTTCCTGTGCTGTGTTTGCTTTTGTTCTTCCTTTCTTTATATCCAGCTTTGGTGGAACGCTCATTGCCATAGTACTGGTGACAGCCCTGAAACGTACGAAAATACTGGATGTCTATCTGGAAAGACCAGTAACGCCGAAAAAAATTCTTTAAAATCGCAGGACTTTTTCTCCCAGAACCGTACTCCTGCTCTGGTACGGTTACATTCCACATTTTCTTTTTTGTAACCGTACCCTTGGACTGAATGGTACGGTTACATCTTCTATTTTCACTTTTATAACCGTACCTGACAAAGTCCAGGTTTTCTATCCTGGGGTTTCTGGACTGGAATTAATTGTTTTTCTATTTTCTGTTGAAAATGGATAGATTTCCCTCTCTTTTTACGAATATAAGGTATAACCATCAGATGTGTTTCAAGCTATAGTATTTTCATATGGCGCCGGCAAGTCTCTTGTCCGGATCTTGTATGCATACTTAAGCCAGAAGGAGAGTTTATGAAAATAACAGAACAAAATTTTATAAAGGAGATCGGTCTTGGGAATGAAAAAGCCCTGGAATACTGTATGCTCCACTATGGCGGTCTGGTCCGTTCTGTGATACACCGGCATATCGGCAGCCTGACCCAATATGAGGAAGACTGTATCAACGAAGTGTTCTTCGCAGTCTGGGAAAACATCACTTCCTACAGGCCGGAGAAAAACCCTTTCGCCAACTGGATCGCAGGGGTAGCCAGACTAAAGGCTCTGGACTGTCTGAGAAGATATTCCCACCATCTTATGGAACATAGCTGGGAGGAAAATCTGCCTGCCACAGCCGCCCGGGAAGATACGGCCCTTCAGGCCATTGAAGAAGAAATTTCCCGGGAAACCCAACAGATGCTGGACTGCCTCAAACCCCAGGACAGAGATTTATTCCTCCGTCTTTATGTGGAAGAACAGGATATGGAAGAAATCAGCCGGGACACAGGCATGTCCAGACCAGTGATCTACAACCATCTATCCCGTGGAAAGCGTAAGATACGAAAACTGTTCCCGGACAAAACCAGAAAGGAGACTAAGCTATGAAAGATCCTATCTATGAATTATTAAATGATATTGACAGCAGCCCGGAGTCCTACCCTGCTGCGCAGGTAACCCAAAAAGATATGCAGAGCTGGAAAGAAGCCTTCAAAGCGAAAAAACACAGTTCCGGTCCTTCTGGCAATAGAGCTGTCAGAAAACACCGTTATGTAAAATATGCAGCAGCCGCTGCCGCCGCAGTAGTCCTGATCTGTGCCGGCTCCATTCCCTCTGTCCGGATCACCGCCTATGCCGCAGTAAAGTCCGTCACCTATGACCTTGGTCAACTCCTGGGAATCTCTGGAGATCTCTCCCCCTATACCACCGTGGTGGGAGAGTCTGTTTCTAAAGACGGTGTCTCTGTAACCTTAAATGAAGTGATCATGGACGAAAATATGATGTATATCACCGATACGGTAACAACTTCCGAAAAGATGGACACTGTAGAAAAGCAAATGGGATATACTGCTGACGCCATGGTATTTATCAACGGTAAAATGGCCTCAAGCGGGGCCAGCGGCGGCATTGAACAGGCGGATGACTATAACCTGGTATCCACCATGGAAATCGACCTGCCCAATGTTGATACCAGCGGCACTGTGGATATGGAAATCCGCTATTCCGTAGCCGGCAAAGAAATTGGCACCATAGCCTTTACTGCCTCAGGAGCAGAACTTCTCGCCGATACTGTTACCATCCCTTTAAACGAAGTCGTTACCCTGCCTGATGACAGCACATTATCTCTGGAAAAATACACCACCAGCGAAGTAGGCCAGAAAATCTTCTTCACCCTTTCTCCTGAAAAGGTAGTCTATGACGTTATCCTGAAAGGAGAAGACAATCTGGGGAATCCGGTGGAATTTATCACCCGTTCCATTCATGACGGCCAGGGCCGTATGGAAGTCAGCACCATAGACAACGGCTATGTAAACGACCAGGCGGAAAGCCTGACTCTGACCCCATATGCCGTAAAATTCCCGGAGACCAGCGGAAAGATGAGCAATGATTATCAGCCTGTGGGAGAGGCATTTACCATTCAGCTTAAGTAACTATAAGATAAACAATACAAGTCCGGGACAGGCGTTGAAAAATCAGTCTGTCCCGGACTTATATTTTACTCCGAACCTTACCCCAGTTCCTTCAGAAGCTGGGAAATTGTTTTTTTGTAAATAGGATGCCGCACATTGGGGGCGATTTCACTTAACGGCTTCAATACAAAATCTCTCATATGCATTTCTACATGAGGAATGATAAGTTTATCATTTTCCATAACCAGGTCATCGTATAATAAAATGTCCAGGTCTAAGGTTCTCGGTCCCCAACGGATGATCCTCTCCCGGTGAGCCTCTTTCTCAATCTCATGAAGCTTTTCTAAAAGCTCTTCCGGAGAAAGGAGAGTTTTCAGAATAAGGCAGGCATTCAGGAAATCATCCTGTTCTACTCCTCCGTAAGGCTCTGTCACCAGATAATCGGATACTTTTTCCACCTTGCAGCCGTTTTCTTCATTCAGCCGTTTCACTGCATAATCCAGATATCCCTTCTTATCTCCCATATTTGAGCCAAGGCCCAGATATGCCTTGTGCCAGCATCTGCTGATTTTTACAGATACATATTCCAGAGGCAGCCCCACAGGAGCCCAGGGTTTTTTCAGCTCCAGATCCACCCCTTCCAGCAGAGGATACCGAAGCAGCAGCTCCCGGGCAAGGTTTTCCGCCGCCGCCTCGATAAGCTTAAAGGTATTTTTCTGCATATACTCTGTAATAAAATGGCTGACTGCGCCGTAATCTACAGACAGCTCCAGATCATCCCTTTTCCCAGCCCCCTGGGTATTGGTATACATGACCAGAGAAATTATAAATTTCTGTCCCAGTTTCGTCTCTTCTGGAAAAACTCCGTGCCTGGCATAAAATTCCAGATTTTCTATATGTATTTCATCGTATTTCATTTTCTACTGCTCCCTCAGAATAGCCTGGGTCATCTGTATCGCTCTTTTGTTTTCCTTTACATCATGGACACGGACAAAAGAAGCTCCCTTTTCCACGCCCATTACCGTTGTTACCACTGTCCCCTCAACTCTCTGGTCCGATGGCAGGTCCAGGGCCCGTCCGATCACGGACTTTCTTGAGGTTGCCAGCAGTACCGGATATCCGATTTCCTTCAGAAGTTCCAAATGATTTATAGCCTGGAGGTTCTGTTCATAGGTCTTGCCAAATCCCACTCCCACTCCCGGATCCAGGATAATGTTTTCATCAGGAATCCCTGCTGCTTTTGCGATCTCTACAGATTCCCTCAGGTCCTGGCACATTTCTGTCAGAAAATCTTTATAATCTGTATTATCACGGTTATGCATCAGGCAGCATGGAACCTGAAACTGTGCTGTCAGCTCAGCCACTCTTCTGTCATATTTAAATCCCCAGATATCGTTTACCATATCTGCTCCGGCCTTTAAAGCAGCTTCCACAACATGGCTTTTATAACTGTCAATAGATACCGGAATGTTAAAATTTTCCTTTATCATCCGGATAACAGGAACCACCCTTTGGATTTCTTCTTCAATAGTAATCTGGGTATGGCCCGGACGGGTGGATTCTCCTCCTACGTCAATGATTGCCGCTCCCTCTTCGATCATATCTGCCACATGTTTTCTGGCCTTATCTATGTCATTCCACTGTCCGCCGTCGGAAAAAGAATCCGGGGTAACGTTTAAAATGCCCATAATATAACATTCATGTTCTGTATCAAAATATCGGTTTCCAATTTTCATGATGTCTCTCCTTATCTCCTCATACACGGATCTGCCTGTTTTTCTTTTCTTCACTCCAGTTGCATTCCGGCTCTGCACTGCAGAAACAGCAGATCCTGGACTGCTTATCTGCCCGGTAGATCAGCCCGGCAAGCTGGCTGCTGTCTTTTGTGTCCTTATCTCTGTGCCGGGAAACAGCTTCCAGGATTTCTTCCTGCTCTTCTTCGGAAAAGCCGCTGTCCTTCAGGATTTCCAAAGCCAGCTCTTCTCCGGCTTTCTCATGGGGGATTCCTTCTGTGTATTGGAGATATCTCCCGATATCATGAAGAAGAGCCGCCCCATAAATGATTTCTTTGGAGATGCCTCTGTTGTTTTCCAGATTCTCTATATAAGCAATTCTGGCCACGTCCAGCAGATGTTCCATTCCATGTCTGCAGAATATCCGGTCTTTCTCATATTCTGCCAGTCGTTCCATATGCCATTTCCATACAGGATGTTCACATATTCTGTTTACTCTTTCCATATTATCTCCGTTCCAGCATACGATAGAATTGGTTCTGGAGTTTCTCATCTTCATTGAAAACACCCCTTGTAACCACAGTGACTGTTTTAGTCCCAGGCTTTTTAATTCCCCGCATAGTCATGCACATATGCTCTGCTTCGATCAGCACCATGACGCCATGGGGCTTTAATTCTTCCATAAATACGTCGGCAATCTGCGCAGTCAAACGTTCCTGTAATTGAAACCGCTTTGCAAAAACCTCTAAGGTGCGGGCAATTTTGCTCAATCCCACCACTTCCCCGTCAGGAATGTAGGCAACTGCCGCTGTTCCGTAAAAAGGTAACATATGGTGTTCACAAAAAGAATAAAAATGAATATCTTTTTCCATGACCATGTCATTATTGTCTACATGGAACCTTTTCTTTAAATGTACTGCAGCGTCATCTGTATATCCTGCTGCCAGTTCCTCGTACATTCTGGCAATACGGTCCGGGGTCTCCACAAGCCCTTCTCTATGTATATCTTCTCCGATACCCTCCAGGATAAGCCTTACTCCCTCTTGTATTTTTTCCTTATCCATGTGCCTTCCCTCCTTTTCCGGCTCGTTTCTGTAAGCCTTCTGAGGAAAGAACTGTCTCTGAGTTCTTCAAGCCAAGTCCACTTCCGTATTTGGATTCTGTCTCCAAATATACTCTTGCTTCTTCTTTCATCTTTGGGTTCTCCTATCTGAGATAATATTTTCATCTCATTATAGAACTGTTTTTTCTCAAGTGCAATATATTTTGACATTTAAAGTCATAAAATATCCCTGGAGAAACTTTTGCCCCATAGTTTCCCCAGGGATATAGTAAAACAGTATCTCAACATTCTTCCATAATAGCTTGTACTGCCGACTTAGTATCTGTAAGAGGGAACAGTTCATATCCTACCAGACCTTTATAGCCACAGCTTTCTAAATGCCGAAGAACCTTTTTGTACTGGATTTCTCCGGTCCCCGGCTCATGACGGCCCGGAACATCTGCCACATGGATATGCCCCATCTGGTCTGCGTAGGCAGAGATTGTGTCGCAAAGGTTTCCTTCGTTAATCTGCATATGATACACATCATATAAAATCTTCAGTCTTGGGGAAGCAATCAGCCGGCAGATCTCTGCCCCCATCCTGGTAGTACTCAGAAAATTCCCCACATGGTCCACTGAAATATTCAAGGCCTCCAGGTTCAAATTGATATTTTCCTGCTCTGCCAGCCTGGCGCAGGCCAGTAAGCCATCATACATACAGCAGATCTTAACTGTGTCCGAAAGCTCCTCATAATCCTTCACTACAACGCCTCCTTCTCCCAATGCGTTGGAATGAATAGTCAGGCTGAATGCTCCTACCTTCTTGGCCGCTTCTATGGATTTTTTCAGTTCTTCCAGATATTTCTCTCTGTGTTCCGGATCTACCAGAGAATAGTCTGCATCTCCGTTAAATCCGCTGATAAGGATTTCTGCACTTTCAGCAGCCTCCTTGGTATCCTTCAGATCTTTGTCCCTCCAATCCCAGAATTCCACTGCAGCAAATCCATCCTCCTTCGCTGCCTGAAACCGCTCCTTCCAGGGAAGTTCTGTGTATAACGTATCAATACACGCACATTTCCGAAGACTCATCTTTTACACCTCATTTTACAAAAATATTTACCCTCAGTATACAGAGTCAAACACTCCTTTGTCCACTGAGGGTACTGTATTTTTTATGCGCTGTCAATATCTGAGAAAAAATTTTGATTACGCAAACTGGCTGTTATAAAGCTGGGCATAGGCCCCTCCTTTTTCTAACAGCTCTCTGTGCCGTCCCTGCTCAATAATGTTTCCATTCTCCATAAATAAGATCAGGTCTGCGTCCACAATAGTAGAAAGCCGGTGGGCGATCACAAAGCTGGTCCGGTTTTTCATCAGGCTGTGCATAGCCTTTCCGATTTCCATCTCTGTCCGGGTGTCTACGCTGGAAGTAGCCTCGTCCAGTATAAGAATTGGCGGATTGCAGAGAAAGACTCTCGCTATAGTCAGCAGCTGTCTCTGTCCCACAGAAATGTTCTCCGCTTCATTCTGCAGCACCGTATCATATCCCTTAGGCAGTGTCCTTACAAAGAAATCCACTCTGGCTGCTTTGGCAGCGGCAACGATTTCTTCTCTGGTAGCGTCCGGTTTTCCGTAAGCAATATTCTCTGCAATGGTTCCCTGAAAAAGCCAGGTATCCTGAAGGACCATGCCGAAATTTTCTCTCAAGTTTCCTCTTGTGAGATTTCTGGTATCCACTCCCTCCAGAAGGATCCTGCCTCCATTTACCTCATAGAACCTCATAAGAAGATTGATCAATGTGGTCTTGCCTGCTCCTGTGCTTCCTACCACTGCGATCTTCTGTCCCGGTTTTGCCTGGAAGCTGATATTTTCCATAAGGATTTTTTCCGGAGAATAGCCAAAGCGTACATTTTCAAATTCTACAAGGCCCCTGGCCTTCTCTACTACTTCTGGTTTTTCCGGTTCCGGAGATATTTCTTCTTCATCTAAGAGCTGGTAAACTCTCTCCACACAGGCCAGAGCAGACTGCATGGAATTTATCATATAAGCCCCTTCTGTCAAAGGCTCTCCTGCCTGATACACATACTGGAAAAAAGCCTGGAACCGTCCTACAGTAAGGGCGCCGTCCAGCAGAAGTTTCCCTGCAAACACCGCAATGCCCACCTGCCCCAGCCGGTTGATAAAGCGGATTGTGGGGTTAATGGCGTTGGTCACGAAATCCGCCCATTTGGAGGCCTGAGCCAGTTCCTCGTTCACCCGGTGCATATCCCTGGAGCTGTTTTCTTCCTGGGTAAAGGCCTTAATAATATTTCTGCCGCTGTATGCCTCTTCCACTTGTCTGGTGACCTGGCTGACACACTGCTGCCGCCTGGCGGCAAACTCCAGTGTCTTGGCAGAAAAAACCTTGGTAGAAAGAAGGGAAAAGGCCATAAACACCAGAAAGATCAGGGTCAGCCCCACATGAAAGCGGAACATCATGATGAGAGAGCCCACCACAAGTCCCACTGCGGAAAACAGTTTCAGAAGTCCCGTCTGAAGAGCCTCTGCGTTTTTGTCCAGATCGTTTACTGCCCGGCTCATGATCTCTCCAGGCTGATGGCCGTCAAAGTAGGAGAGGGGAAGCCGGTCCAGTTTCTGACTGATATCTGTCCTCAGCTTCAGGCTGAGGCGTTCTGCAAAACTGGCCATAAGAAAATTCTGAAGGCCGTAAAACAGGGAAGTAACCCCATATATTACCAGAAGAGTACAGATTTCTTTTCCTCCTGATTCCCAGGTCACTGAAAATGCCTGTCCCCCTCTGGCTGCCTCCTGTATCTTTTCCCAGAGCAGGTCAATGATCCCTGCACTGTAAACAGGAGCTAAAATAGAAAGCAGGGTGTAAAATATTACAGATACAAAAACCACCAGCAGCCGTCCATGCTGTTCTTCTACCGAGTTCCACATCCGTTTCAAAGTCTCCAGCGGACGGCTGGGCATTTCAAATTCTTCTTCAAATAAGGCCTGATTGTTCTCTTCCATACTTACTCCCCTCCTTTCATCTGGGATCTGGCAATATCCCTGTAAACGTCACAGTTTTCCATCAGATATTCGTGGGTTCCTATTCCTGCGATTTCGCCCTCATCCAGGACTACGATCTGGCTGGCATGTAAGATGGTGCTGATCCTCTGGGCAATGATCAATACCGCCGCTTCTTTTGTCTCTTCTTTCAAAGCCTCTCTCAGAGCCTTGTCTGTCTTAAAGTCCAGGGCTGAAAAGCTGTCGTCAAAAATATAAAGGTCGCTGTCCTTCATCAGGGCTCTGGCAATACAAAGCCTCTGCTTCTGGCCTCCTGAGAAATTCGTTCCTCCCTGGGCAACTCTTGTCTCCAGGCCCTGGGGCAGATTTTTTACAAAGTCTGCCTGGGCAATCTCCAGAGCATGGAGCATTTCTTCTTTTCCGGCGTTTTCTTTCCCATGGGCCAGATTTTCCCCGATGGTCCCGGAAAAAAGCCAGGCTTTCTGAGGCACATAAGAAATCTCCTGCCGCAGTTCTTTCTGGGGGAGGTTACGAAGGTCCTGTCCTTTCAGTAGAATGCTCCCCTGGCTGACATCATGAAATCTCAGGATCAGTCTGGCTATGGTAGATTTTCCGCTTCCTGTGCTTCCGATAATGGCCGTGGTTTCTCCCCTTCTGCAGGAGAAGCTGATGTTCTTCAAGGTGTTTTCCTCTGCATCAGAAAACCGGAAATTTACGTCTTCAAAGCGGAGTACCTCCTGGGTATTATCCCAGTTCCCTTTGACGCAGTCTTTAGAGTCCTGGATTTCCGGCTCTGTTTTCAGCACTTCCTCCATACGGCGGATGCAGACTCTGGCCCTGGGTAAAAGTATGATTACCATCTGGGCCATGATAATATAAAATAATATTAAAATGGCATATTCCGCCAGTGCCGTAATGTCCCCGATCTGCATAAATCCTTTTCCGATTCTGTTTCCTCCCAGCCACAGGATCAGAACAATACACAGATTGATAACTGTGAAAGCTGCTACGTCCAGGCCGGCAAAAAGCCTGTTTGCCTGAATAGAAGACTCTGCATAATTCTCAAAGGTTTTCCTCATTCTGCCTTCTTCTCTTTTTTCCTTGTGGAAAGCCCGTATTACCCGGACTCCTGTGATATTTTCCCGAAGGACCACATTCATCCTGTCCAGGAATCGCTGCAGCCGGTCAAAAATTTCCGACGCTTTTCTGGTCACAACCAGAGCCAGTACAACAATAAGAACTGTCACTCCAATGAGCAGCAGTCCCATCTGGCTGTCTATGGCAAAGGCCATAGAGGTTCCCATGATACATACCACCGGAACCGGGATTACCATCTGAATACACCAGACTACCGCCTGCTGGATTACATTAATGTCATTTAAGGTCCTGGTGATCATAGAGCCAGTTCCAAATCTCTGGAAATCCTCTCCTGAAAATTCCAGGGATTTGTCATATACTGCATTTCTCATATCCTGGCCAATCTTTGCGGAAAGCTCCGCACAGAGATAGCTGCCTGCCAGAGCGCCGGCGCCGGCAAGAAAAGCGATCAGGATCATCTGACCGCCCTTTTCCAGCATATAGCTTAAGTCGCCTCCTGCCACGCCCAAATTTACCATATCTGCTGTCAGTCTGGGTATCAGGAGACCTCCTGCCACATCCAGTATGGTTACCAGCAGCGTAAAAAAACACAATCCTTTATACGGTTTCATAAACCGCAGTACCGTTTTCATAAAATCCTCCTGTCATGTCTTTCTTTTCCGTAATTGTCAGATTTTCTCTGCTCCTTCCCTCATAAATCTGGTATATTTTCGGAGGATCTGCGTAATCTTTTCCTGTTCCTCCACTTCCAGATTTTCGAAAACCTGGTGTTCCAGGCTCAGCACCCGGTCCACAGTCTTTTTGGCAAACGCTTCTCCTTCTTCTGTAAAGGAAAGAGTCTTGTTTCTTCTGTCACCGGAAACTGCTTCCAGCTGAAGATATCCCTGTTTTTCCAGGTTTTTAATTGCAGAATTTACCGTCTGCCGGCTCATGGACATCTCCTGGGCAATTTCCGACTGGGTCAGTTCCCTGTTTGCCTCCCTCATAGTACACAGTATCCACATGGCGCTGTCGGAAAGTCCAAACTTCAGAGCCAGCATGTGGTATACATCATCTATTTCCTTAGAGGCGCTGATAAATTCCTGATATCGTTTCTCTGTTCCTGCTTCCAAATATCCTCCTCCTTATCCTCAAAAAATCAAAAGCCCCGATGCAGGCATGTCTCTTTGACTTTGTTGCCCGCAGAAATAATCCGAAATCGGAGTATAGAGAGTATATTACGATTTCGGATTATTGTCAAGATAAAACTCCTAAATATAAGGGGTTTTTCTTTGTTTTTACCCTTATTTTTAGGAGTTTTTATAATTGTTCCTTTATTCCAGAACCGTAAGCTCGTCCCCTTCCCGGATCCTGCCTCCACAGAGCACTTTTGCAAACACCCCTTCCCTTGGCATGATACAGTCGCCCATGATCTTATATATTTCACATCCATTGTGGCATTCCTTTCCGATCTGGGTCATCTCCAGCACCACATCCCCGCATTGAAAGCGGGTGCCTACAGGAAGATTTTTAAAATCTATACCGCTGACAATGAGATTTTC
>DXFG01000332.1 GCA_019114545.1 Candidatus Blautia pullistercoris
GAGATGGCAGGACTTGATCCGGAGGTACGGGTAAGGACAGACGCCTTGGATTCTCTGGGAAATACCACAGCCGCCACAGGAAAAGGCTTTGCCATCGGTTCTGCTGCTCTGACAGCTCTGGCCCTGATCGCTTCCTACGTGGAGAAGGTACAGGAAGTAGGAGGGACCTCTGTGGAGCTGGATATGAGTATTATGAATCCTACGGTTCTGTGCGGCATCTTTATCGGGGCCTGCCTGCCCTTTGTCTTTGCGGCCCTTACCATGTCCTCTGTAGGCCGGGCGGCTCAGAGTATCGTAATAGAAGTAAGAAGGCAGTTTAAAGAGATCAAAGGCCTGATGGAAGGAAAGGCAGAGGCGGATTATGAAACCTGTGTGGATATCTGTACCAGGGCCAGTCTTCGGGAAATGATCCTTCCTACTTTGCTGGCCATTGTTACCCCGGTAGTCACCGGCCTGATCCTGGGGTATAACGGGGTCATCGGCCTTTTGGCCGGATCTACGGCTACAGGCTTTCTCATGGCGGTTTTCATGGCAAATGCCGGAGGCGCCTGGGACAATGCTAAAAAATATATCGAGGGCGGCGCCCACGGAGGAAAAGGAAGCGAGGCGCATAAAGCAGCGGTGGTTGGAGATACGGTGGGAGATCCCTTCAAAGATACCTCAGGACCCTCCATTAACATCCTTATCAAACTTCTATCCATGGTATCCATTGTATTTGCGGCACTGGTAGTACAGTTCCATATATTCTGATCAGAATAGCTCCTTGAAAAATGCCTGAAATATGGTATACTGTTAGAATATGGACAAAAATTGGCCAGATTCTGATTTCTTCAGGGTACCTGGTGTACGGAATTACTCACATTTCGCATAATAGTCTGCCTGAAAGTGAATGATACAGTACATCAGGTATAAGGAGGCTGGCTGTCTGACAAAAAAGAAAATTTAAGGAGAACAGTATTGTGAATTTGGAATTTAAGGAAATCACTGTGGAAGACAGTCCGGTGATGATGCCCTACTATAACATGCGTAAAAATAACACCTGTGACAGTGTTTTTCTGGAAAGCTTTATCTGGAAAGAATTTTATAATGTCCGGTATGCCATATGGGAGGACAAAGCCCTGCTCTGGCTGATGGAATATAACGGAAAATGTTTTTCTGCCATGCCTCTTTGTAAAGAAGAAGATCTGCCCGGGGCTTTCGGAGCCATCCAGCAGTATTTCAATGAAGAGCTTGGGTATCCCCTGGTGATCAACCTGGCAGATGAGTATGCGGTAAAATATCTGAACCTGCCGGAAGAGAAATACTTTGTAAAAGAGCAGGAGGATTCCAGAGACTATCTGTATCTTGGAGAATCTTTGCGGAAACTCTCAGGAAAGAAGCTCCATAAGAAAAAGAACCGTCTGAACGTATTTCTCCGCCAGTATGAGGGAAGGTTTGAATACAGGACTCTGGGCTGCGATGACAAAGATGATATGTGGAAATTTCTGGACCGCTGGAGAATTCAGAAAGGGGAAGACCAGGAAGAGCATTTAGATTATGAAGTCCGGGGGATCCATGACATTCTGAGAAACTGCTGCGAGCTGAATATCCACATGGGCGGAATTTACGTGGACGGCCGTCTGGAAGCTTTTTCTGTAGGAAGTTATAATAAGATCGAGGACATGGCCGTAATCCATATCGAGAAAGCGAACCCGGAGATCCCGGGACTTTACCAGGCCATTAATCAGATGTTTCTGCTTAATGAGTTTCCAAATGTCCAGTGGGTGAACCGGGAGGACGATATGGGGCTGGAAGGTCTGAGAAAAGCAAAAATGTCTTACAATCCTGCAGATTTTGCCCGGAAGTATCTGGTAGAGCAGCTTCTGGACGGACAGAAGTCCTACAAATGGGCAGAAGAGATCGAAAATACCGCTTCAGAGAATCTGCCGGAATACCTGCCCCAGGAGGAAAAGAAGGAGACGATCCCTCTGTGGAAGGCATGTTTCCCGGAAGATACAGACCGCTATCTGGACTATTATTACCAGGAGAAGGCAAAAGATAACCGGATCCTGGCAAAGAAAGAAGACGGAAAGATCATCACCATGCTCCACAGGAACCCCTATAAGATTCATATGAGGGATAAGCTGTGGGAGGCGGATTATATTGTTGCAGTGGCTACAGAGGAAAACCACAGAGGCAGAGGACATATGAGAGAAGTTCTGACTAAGGCCCTCAGAGATATGAACCTGGAGGGCAGGCCTTTTACTTTCCTCATGCCTGCAGCGGAAGCCATTTACCTGCCTTTTGACTTCCGGTTTGTCTGGAAGAAGCCCCGGCTGGTTTTGAAACGGCAGGCAGAAGAAACTCTTGAAAAAGTTCCGGTATCCGGGGAGGCAGACTGGGAAAAAGCAGGACAATTCATGGAAAAATGGCTGGCAGAACGCAGCCAGATCTATACTTTCCGGGACACTGCATATGTCCGCCGGCTTCTCAGGGAATTGGAAAGTGAAGACGGAGAATTGTATTTCCTTAAAGGAGAAGGGGAAGAACCTTTGGGACTGCAGGGACTTACAGGAAGAGAAAAGAAAGATCAGGCTCTGCTTTATGCCCGGGAAGGATTGTTTGAAGAGAAAGAGGGAAAAACAGGGATTATGGCAAGGATTACTGCACTCAGGGAATTTCTTCCCGCTTTTTCTCTGAATGTTCCGGAGAGCCTTACCCTGAACCTTGAAGTAGAGGACAAGCTGATCCCGGAAAATGAGGGCAGTTTTTTCTGGAGCCTGGATGAGCAGGGAAGCAGTGTGGAGCTTTCTCAAAATGACAGGGAAATGCAGGCGGCCCAAAGGATCTGGACGCTAAAGACAGACATCGGAGATCTGGCCTCCTGGCTCTTTGGCTATGAGAAGCCGGAAGAGCTTTGGCCGGATATGCCGGAAGAAATGAAAAAAGAATTAGAGAAGATCCAGACTGTTCATGGAATCTGGCTGGATGAGATTGTATAGAGTTTTGCATATAAGATCAGAAAAAAATCAGGCGGAAATTTACGCCAGAGAATAAGGAGGATGTAAAAAATGTTAAGCGCAAAAGAAAATTTCCTGGAAACGATGAAAAAGGACGGTAAACCGGATCGTCTGGTAAAACAATTTGAGGGAACCGTATTCTTCCCTCCAAGTCCTGCCTCTACATACATCAGAGGCAACCGTCACAGAGGCATGGAGCCTTTAAAAGATCGGTTTGGAACAGAAATCTTATGGCCCCAGAACCAGGTGGCAGCCATGCCCCACGTAACTGCAGAAAATAAAGTGATCAAAGACATTACAGAATGGAAAGACCAGCTTGTTATGCCGGATCTGGAAGCTAACTGCTCAGACCCTGAGTTGTGGAAGCCTTTTATTGAACAGGCAGAAGCCGCCAGAGGCGAGGACAAGCTGCTGATGGCCTTTATGCCCACAGGTGTATTTGAAAGACTCCATTTCCTCATGGGATTTGAAGACATGCTGGTGAACTTCCTTTTAGAGCCGGAAGATATGCTGGATCTGTGCAATGCTATCGGAGAGTACCGTTTCCAGTATATGAAACTGATCGTGGATAATTTAAAACCGGATATCATGCTTTCCCAT
>DXFG01000040.1 GCA_019114545.1 Candidatus Blautia pullistercoris
TGACTGCATGCTTCAGAACGGGGCGGTGAAGGTCTATGCCATAGACGTGGGGCACGGGCAGTTAGACTGGAAGCTGCGCAATGACCCCAGAGTAGTCTGTATGGAGAAGACCAATATCCGGTACGTGACACCTGAGGACATCGGAGAAAAGGCAGATTTTTCCTCCATTGACGTGTCCTTTATTTCTCTGACCAAGGTTTTGCCGCCTGTTTATGAACTGTTGAAGGAGCAGGGACAGGTGGTCTGCCTTATCAAGCCTCAGTTTGAAGCAGGAAGAGAAAAAGTAGGGAAAAAAGGAGTAGTCCGGGACCCGGCAGTCCATCGGGAGGTCATTGAAAAGATCACCACCTTTGCTTCGGAAACAGGATTTGCCCTTCTGAATCTGGAGTATTCTCCCATCAAAGGACCGGAGGGAAATATTGAGTACCTCCTTTATCTTCAGAAGAAGTGCAATGGACTTCCCCAGGACGGAAACATAGATATAAACGCAACCGTGGACCAGGCCCACAAAGAACTGGATAAATAATCATGGATAATTTTTATATTATTGCAAACAGTGAAAAAGACGAAGGATTGAAGGTAGCCTCCCGGGTGGCGGGATATTTAAAGAGTAAGGGGAAGAACTGCTATATCCGTTCTTCTTCTCCCGGAATCCGGGACAGCCTTCACCATTATACAGATATCAGTCAGGTCCCTAAGGAGGTAGAATGTGTCCTGGTACTGGGAGGGGACGGGACTCTTCTCCAGGCGGCCAGAGATGTGGTCAGCCGGCAGATCCCTCTTCTGGGGATTAACCTTGGCACCCTGGGATATCTGGCAGAGATCGACAGTAACTCTATCGAACCGGCTCTGAATCATCTTATGGCAGATGAGTATACGGTGGAAAAACGGATGATGCTCAATGGTAAGGTTTACCACCGGGGAAAGATGGTGGCGGAAGATGTGGCTTTAAATGATATTGTCATAGGAAGAGACGGCCCCATGGGGGTGATCCGCTTCCGGAATTATATCAACCAGGAGTTTTTAAATGCTTATACTGCAGACGGGATCATCATCTCCACAGCCACAGGTTCCACCGGCTACAGTCTTTCTGCCGGAGGCCCTATTGTTTCGCCGGAGACGAATATTATGATCATGACCCCCGTATCCCCCCATACCCTGAATACCCGGAGCATTATCTTTCCGGCAGAGGATGAGATCGGAGTGGAAATCGCCCAGGGAACTCACAGGGGAAACGGCAAGGCGGTGGCTTCCTTTGACGGGGATACCAATATTGCCATGAATGTAGGAGACCGGATCGTGATCCGCCGTTCAGTAAAAGATACACGGATCATTAAGATCAGCAACATCAGTTTTTTGGAGGTGCTCCGCACCAAGATGAGAGATTAGGAGGCAGGTATGAAGATTGCCAGACATTCAAAGATCATAGAATTGGTGGATCAATATGACATTGAGACCCAGGAGGAACTGGCCTCCCGGCTCAATGAGGCCGGCTTTCGGGTAACCCAGGCTACCGTGTCCAGGGACATCCGGGAACTGAACCTGACAAAAGTAGCAAAGCCGCAGGGAGGCTCCAAATATACAGTGATGGCTGCCAAGGAAACTCCTGACGGAGAAAAATACATAAGGGTTTTGCGGGAAGCCTTTGTATCCATGGATGCAGCCCAGAATATCCTGGTGATCAAGACCGGTGTGGGCATGGCCAATGCCGCTGCAGTAGCTCTGGACCATATGAACTGGCGGGAAGTAGTAGGCAGCATTGCCGGAGACGATACCATTGCCTGCTTCAGCAAGAGCCCGGAAGAGACCCTGCAGCTTTTAAACAAGATCAAGAAAATTTTAAATCAATAGAAAAAGGGGTAGGTCAGAGATGTTGGTGCATTTGCATGTGAAAAATCTGGCGCTGATCCAGGAAGCTCAGGCAGATTTCGGTCCGGGCCTGAATATCCTGACAGGAGAAACAGGAGCGGGGAAATCAATCCTTATGGGATCTGTGAACCTGGCTCTGGGACAGAAGATGTCCAGAGGCATGATCCGGGAAGGGGCTTCCTATGCGCTGGTGGAGCTGGTGTTCCAGGTGGACGCCCCTACAGAAGAAAAATTAAAAGAACTGGAAGTTTTTCCTGAAGACGGACAGGTGATCATCACCAGAAGGTTAATGGAGAACAGGAGTATCAGCAAGGTCAATGGAGAGACCACTACAGCGGCAAATATCCGAAAGATTGCATCCCTGCTCCTGGACATCCACGGTCAACATGAACATCAGTCTCTTCTTTATCCGGAAAAACAGATGGAGATCCTGGACGGCTTCGGCGGCCTGGAGATCCAGGATAAGAAAGAAAAGGTAAAAGAACTGTACAGGGAATACAGCAGGCTGAAAAAGGAACTGGAAGGATACGGCATAGATGAGGAGCAGCGCCGCCGGGAGATGGGATTTCTGGAGTATGAGATCCGGGAGATCTCCCAGGCTCAGCTTAGAAAAGGTGAAGACCAGGAGTTGGAAACTGCTTACCGGAAGCTGTCCAACGGCAAAAAGATCACAGAAGGCCTTGGATTTGTATACCAGATCACCGGATATGAGGGAGAGGGCATGGGGGCCCAGATGGGAAGGGCGATCCAGAAGCTGTCCCAGATTCGGGAATATGACAGCCAGCTGGAAAATATTTACAGTTCTATGGAAGATATGGACAGTCTGCTCAATGACCTGAACCGGGAACTATCTTCCTACTTATCAGAATTTGTTTTTTCAGAAGAAGAATTTCAGGAGCTAGAAGAACGTCTGGACCTGATCAATCATTTAAAATCCAAATACGGGCATACTATTGAAGAAATCCTGGTTTATCAGAAAGAAAAAGAGGAAGAGCTGGAAAAACTGGAAAATTTTCAGAGCAGAAAGGAAGAACTGGAAAGAAAGCTTTCCCATCAGGAAGTCCTTCTGAAGACTGCTTCCAGGGAACTGACAGACAGCAGGAAGAAGTGGGCTGCAGGACTGGAAAAACAGATCATACAGGGCCTGGAAGATTTAAATTTCCTTAATGTGGAATTTCAGATCCATTTCAGACAAAAAGAGGGATACACAGCCCAGGGAAGAGACAGCGTTACTTTCATGATCTCAACCAACCCTGGTGAGCCGGTATTGCCATTGCAGCAGGTTGTATCCGGAGGAGAACTTTCCAGGATCATGCTGGCCATCAAGACACTGCTGGCAGACAAGGATCAGACAGAAACTCTGATCTTTGATGAGATCGATACAGGTATCAGCGGCAGGACCGCCCAGAAAGTGGCAGAAAAAATGGGGGTCATCGGAGAATGCCATCAGGTCTTGTGTATTACGCATCTTCCCCAGATCGCTTCTCAGGCAGACTATCATTATCTTATTGAAAAAAATGTGGAAAATATGGAAACCACTACCAGAATACGGAAGCTTTCCTATGAAGAATCTGTGGAAGAGCTGGCCAGAATGCTGGGCGGCGCAAAGATCACTCAGGCAGTTTTAGAAAATGCAGCAGAAATGAAAGATTTGGCACAGCAACAAAAAAATACAAGATTGAAATAAACAAAAGGTCACATAATAAAAAGGGTACACAACAGCGTGTATCCTTTTTCCTTTTTCAGAAGCACTGGAAAAGTCTGGATTCAATTATACAAGAGAGGATGTGATTTTTTGTCGAAAAAACGTAATTATCGTCTCTTTCTTTTCGGATTTTTAGTAGCAGACCTGATGGCGGCAGGTGTTCTTTCTCTGGAAGAGCTGAAAGACCGGATTCCGGATACGGTTTATGTCCGCTACGGACAGGAGGAAGGCCTGCAGGAATCCCTGGATATTCCCCTGGTAACTTATCCCGAGACTATCGATGTGTCAGACCGGGGAAGCTATCAGATTCCCTGTTCCCTTCTGGGCATGCTGCCCCTGAAAACAGTTCAGGTAGAGACGGTGGAAGATCAGTGGGTTTATGTTTCAGGAACAACCGTAGGTCTGTATATGGAGACACAGGGCGTGCTGATCGTAGATACGGGAGAGATCACAAATCAGAGCGGTGTGCCCCAGGAGCCGGCGGCCAATATTGTCCAGCCGGGAGATTATATACTGGAAGTAAACGGAAAAGCCGTTTCCAGGAAAAGAGAACTGATCGCAGAGATCGAAAATTGCCAGGGAGAAGATGTAGAATTGCTGGTAAACCGCAAAGGAGAAAAAATCCCCCTTTCTCTGGCACCTGTACTTACCCAGGAAGAAGAATATAAGCTGGGTATATGGGTCAGAGATAACACCCAGGGGATCGGCACAATGACCTATGTGGACGAAGAGGGAAAATTCGGCGCTCTGGGACATGGAATCAGCGACACAGATACAGGCCAGCTTCTGGATGTGTCCGGAGGAGAACTGTATCAGGCCCAGATCGTCTCCATTATCCGGGGAACCCAGGGAGTGCCGGGGGAACTTTCCGGCTATATCGAATATGACGAGGAAAAAAAGATTGGTGTTATAGAGAAAAATACGGATATCGGAATATTCGGACAGATTTTTCCCGGCACCCAGCTTGCAAAAGAAAAAGTGATGATCGGGTACAAACAAGAGGTGAAAGAAGGAAAAGCCCAGCTTCTTATGGAGTCAGAGGGAAAGACAGAAAAATACGATATCGAGATCACAGAAATTTACGGCAGCCAGCAGGACACCAACAAATCCTTTCAGATACAGGTGACAGATCCAAAGCTTTTGGCGAAAACAGGAGGAATCGTTCAGGGAATGAGCGGCAGCCCCATTCTTCAGGACGGAAAACTCATCGGTGCGGTGACCCATGTTTTTGTCCAGGATTCTGCAAAAGGATACGGGATTTTTATTGAAAATATGCTGGGATAAATGCACTTTCCCTGGAAATCAGATGTGAAAAATGTCGAAAAATCAAAAAAGTTATCAGAATATATCGCTAATTGTAGGATGATTTAGCTTGATTCTGAAAAGCCCAGAGAATATAATACTAATAGTCTTTAGAAATGGCGATTCTACAGGGCGCCCGTCATTTTCTGAAGAATATGGCAACAAATATATGGAGGATAAGTAATGGAGAAGTTAAATGTCGCTATAGCAGATGATAATGAAAAAATGTTAGATTTACTTGGAAACCTGATAAATGAAGACCAGGAGCTGGAATTAGTGGGACATGCCAGCAACGGCGCCGAAATATACGATATTATCAAGGAGAAAGAGCCGGACGTTGTCCTTCTGGATATTATAATGCCAAAGGTAGACGGACTCACGGTTATGGAGCGGGTGGGAAAAGACTCCAATCTGAAAAAGCACCCGGCATTTATCGTCGTATCTGCAGTAGGGCAGGAACAGATTACGGAGGATGCTTTTTCCCTTGGGGCAAATTATTATATCCTCAAGCCCTTTGACAATGACATGCTTCTGTCCAGGATCAAACATATCCGCCAGGAAAAAGACGGCAGAAAAAAGGATCTGCGGAAGGTAAATGCCTATGAAAACAGCACCAGTTATTATGAGCGGAATCTGGAAGCAGACGTGACCAATATTATACATGAGATCGGAGTTCCTGCCCATATAAAAGGATACCAGTATCTCAGAGATGCCATTATACTTTCCGTAAATGATATGGAAATGCT
>DXFG01000041.1 GCA_019114545.1 Candidatus Blautia pullistercoris
ACAAATTCTATCTGTATACTGACACGCTCTCCCGGCTCGATTTTCTTTTTCATGGGAATCCGCAGTTCATTCTTGGCATATCCCCAGACATCTCCATTGATACATTCGCAATAATAATCCTCCCAGGTCACGGTACCTGTGTTTTCAATGACCCAATTATGCTCATACAGCTTGCCCGCAGTAAGTGTTGCCGGGATTGCAGGTCTTTCTTCTAAAATCTGGTAATTATTTTTGCCTTGTTCACAAGGCTCTCTGTCCTCCTCTAATACTGTGAAATGTAAGCCCAGGCCTACCTTTTCACTAAAAATAAAATCTCCCTTCCTGTTTTTCATTCTCCAGTGCAAAACATAATGCCCCGGAACCTCGGGCGCCCTAAAATGAACAGTAAGTTCAACTGTATCGCCTGGATAAATCACCCCTGTTATTTCGATCCTTTTACTTTCCTCATTCAGCCAGTCTGGAGGGCATGCGCACTCGAATCTGCGGTGTTCCCATGGGATTTTTCCTGCATTCTTTATAACCCAGTTATGGGTAACCCACTCTCCCGGCTTATGCACATTCATATCTGGCGGATATTCATACTGAAATAAATAACGGTCATTTCTTGTCTGTTCTTCTGTTGTATTATAAGACAGTGTATTTTCCTTACTATGCAAATATGGTATATACAACTGATTTATTTTTTCTGGAAATATGGCATAGAGAATCAAAAATGTAAGTACATTCCCCCACTCCTCTTTCAAAACACCACTTTCTTCATCTATCAAATACTGTTTCAAAGCCGAAGAAAAACTGATTTGTTCCTGCTTTACGAGTTGAAAAAAAATCTGGTTCATCCTATGGGGGAAAAGATCATTCTTTAAAATCCTGCAGCATTTATTTTCCATACGGGAAATCACCATCGGATTCTGCAAAATGTAATTGTTCAATGCCGAAACATAATTCTTTTCTGTTTTACTATCAGCAAAAAACCGACTTCTTCGTGCTTTATCGTTCCAAAGTTTTATGTTGAGCCAACGTAGTTCTGTTGGAAATGCCTCCTCAAAAAAATTCTTTTTCGAACGGTACTTTACTTCTCTTTTCCATACAGAAGGATATTTTTCTACTTTTCCCGGACAAAAAATCTCATAAATCTCTTTTAGATTCAT
This sequence comes from Candidatus Blautia pullistercoris, assembly GCA_019114545.1. Lineage (GTDB taxonomy): Bacteria > Bacillota > Clostridia > Lachnospirales > Lachnospiraceae > Blautia > Blautia pullistercoris. Next base: position 1,149 of record DXFG01000041.1, read on the forward strand.
TTTCCACTTCCTCTTTTTCTGTGCTGTCTTTCAATAATTCTATCATTACAAGGTTGATTTTTCAGTAATGCCAAGGTTGATTTTATATATAAATATTACGAACCTATTGGAATCAAATCAGATATGTGATCATTTTCCTGAAAATTTTATGTTCATTCAAAAAATATGTACCTGGGTCAGCTGCTGTGCTCCCCAGGTACATACTCCATGAATACTGGCATTCCATTTCGGAACTGTTATTTTCTCCTATATAAGTTTTTAAGATGCTTCTGCTTCTTCCGTATTCTGGGATTCCTCCTGGTCATCTTCCAGATCTGTAGAATCCGCCTGAGGCTCCTGTCCTTCTAATTGAGTCACCGCGCAGATCCTGTCTCCCTGCACATACCGCAGAGAAATCTGATCTCCCAGATCATACCCTATGATTTCAGGGAATTCCGTTACCGGAACATCAAAAATCTGCTCCTGACCTTCCAGGGTAATGTAAAAATGTGAGTTGCCGTCCAGCACCGCCTGGGCCATCCGATAGATCACTCCTTGGGCAGTAAGATCACTGTCTGAAGCTCCATCCACCTCAATGCCGCTGCTTTCCAGAAGTTCTTCATAATTCTTCTCACATTCCTGAACCGTATCTCCTATGGCTACATTCTGATACTTCTGAACATTGACCATAGCATATTTTTTCACCAGGCCGGCGCCATCCTTCAAGGCCATGAAATAGGTAGGCTGATCCGAAATATTCAGAAGCAGAGGAAATGCTGCCGTATACTTCAGGTTCTGGACCTGGCCTTCCGCAGAGTCCATGGCTGAACGCTCCTGAGCTCCTTCACAGGCATAATATCTGGTTTCCATAGTCCTCTGGTTCATGAGAACAAATCCCACATTAGATTTATCTCCGCTTACAGAAGTAACCCCTGTATAGACCCACACATCGTCATCAAGAGCCAGATAATTATATCCTTCCGTAGTCTGGAGACAGCCTTTCTGACCTAATACACTGTTGAGAAATCCGTTCTGAAGCATACCATGATAGTCATACAGTTCCACAAGGAGATCTGCGGGATAGGCCCGGTCTACCCATTTTGGACAGTCCTCGATCTTCAGGTCCTGGCACTCTCCTGTCTGAGCATTGCACAGCACTACTCTTCCTATGGTCTGTCCTCCAAAAAGTCCGATATTAAACTTCTTCACCGGGCAGATCCAGTATGGAGTTCCCTCATCATCAATTTCAAAACTTAGCTGATCGAACATATAGGTCGGATACTGAAACCGCAGATGCCGGTAGATATTCCTGTTAAAGTATTCAGACTCTGAATATTTGATCCCCTCATCCAGTTTTACCAGCTCTGTATTTTGAGTAGCCATATCGATCAGCACATAGGCAGGGATACCGTCTTTCTGGTTAGTCAGCCATTTAATAGGGCTTGCGTACACCAGCGGGCTTACCCGGTAAGGCTGCTCTTTGTAGTTGATCTGAGAATAAAGGCTGCTTACCTCAAACTGGGAGACCATATCCACCATACTTCCCATCTTACGGTTTCCTAACAGCTCTGCCGAGTCCTTATCCAGAAGCGGAATCTGGTCATAGCTGATCTCCTTGATATCCTCGGTAAAATTTCTCTCCTCCGGCTTCATCAAAGCCTGATATTTCTTTGCATTGACCACCGGGGAAGAAAGCAGAGCTCCTGCGCCGTAGACGAGTACAATTGCCAGGAGCAGGATAAGTCCTCCCTTCAGTATCTTATCAGACCTTAGCTGCTGAACACTGGTGATCCGTTTTTTGATCCCGTAAATGATCAGAATCAGTACTACCAAAGCCCCCAGAAAGACCCAGAATCCGCTTTCGTGAATGTTCACAGCAGGCAGCGTTACGTAATAATAGAGAAATGCCAGAAGGATAACCGCCAATCCTGCTCCGATCTTCTTTTTCATAAATCTTTTACCATACCTTTCTACACAGTTCTTTTTGGTCTGTGTTGTACCATTGTAACACTGACTGCCCAGGTTGTCATCAGATTTCTTTCCGGCAAATATCTGTTCATACCGATGCGGCACGCCTGCCGGGCTTCTTGCAGAAAAAGAGACCGGAATTTTGATCATGCAAAAGTTCCGGTCTCCGTCAACAGCAGATTCGCCGCTGCTTCCTCTTATAAATTTTTTACAAATAAAGCCCGTATAGCGTTTAATACAGCAAGGATCATAACTCCTACGTCTGCGAAAATCGCCAGCCACATATTGGCAATGCCTAAAGCTCCCAGAGCCAGACAGATCAGCTTAATGCCAATGGCAAATACGATATTCTGGTAAACAATTCTCAGACATTTTCTGGAGATTTTAATGGCTTTGGCGATCTGCATGGGATCATCGTCCATCAGGACCACATCTGCCGCCTCAATGGCTGCATCGGATCCCATAGCTCCCATAGCAATGCCGATATCCGCCCGGCCAAGTACCGGAGCGTCGTTAATGCCGTCGCCTACAAAAGCCAGTTTTTCTTTTTCCCTCTTACTGTTTAAAAGTTCTTCTACTTTTTCTACCTTATCCCCGGGAAGGAGCTGGCTGTATACCTCATCCAGTCCCAGCTCCCCGGCTACATGATCCGCTACTTTTCCTGAATCACCGGTAAGCATTACGGTCTTACGGATACCGGCATTTTTAAGGGCTTTCACAGCTTCTTTTGAATGGGGCTTTACAATATCGGAAATCACGATATGCCCCGCGTATTTTCTGTTTATAGCCATGTGGATAATGGTCCCAACGGAGTGACAGCTCATATACGCAATCCCCAGACGCTCCATCAGCTTATCATTTCCCGCAGCCACTTCCTCACCGTCAACCTTGGCAATAACGCCATTGCCGCTGATCTCCTGGATATCCGTTACCCGTGACCGATCAATTTCTTTTCCGTAGGCCTTCTGAAGGCTCTTACTGATAGGATGGGAGGAAGCGCTTTCTGCCAGAGCCGCATATTCGATCAGTTTTTCATCTTCCATCTGACTGTGGTGGATACCGTTTACCTCAAAAACCCCCTGGGTAAGAGTTCCTGTCTTATCAAAGACTACAATCTTTGTCTGAGAGAGAGTCTCCAGATAGTTAGAGCCTTTTACCAGAACGCCTGCCTTGCTTGCTCCCCCGATCCCTGCAAAGAAGCTTAAAGGGATACTGATGACCAAAGCACACGGGCAGCTGATAACCAGGAAAGTCAGGGCTCTGTAGATCCAGGTTCCCCAGTCTGCCGGAAGGCCCATGCCGAGCATTCTCACCAGAGGCGGCAGGAAAGCCAGGGCCAGGGCTCCATAGCATACCGCCGGTGTATACACTCTCGCAAATTTGGAAATGAAATCTTCTGACCGGGATTTTCTGGAGCTGGCATTTTCCACCAGATCCAGAATCTTGGATACTGTAGATTCTCCAAACTCCTTAGTGGTGCGGATTTTTAATACACCTGTCATATTGATGCATCCGCTGATAATCTCATCTCCGGCCTTCGTATCTCTTGGAATGCTTTCTCCTGTCAGAGCAGCCGTATTTAAAGTAGAACTTCCTTCCAGGATAATTCCGTCAATAGGAACCTTTTCTCCCGGCTGGACAACAATTACACTGCCAATCTCCACCTCATCAGGATCTACTTTCTCCAGTTTTCCGTCCTGTTCCATATTTGCATAGTCCGGACGAATGTCCATCAGATCGCTGATATTCCGACGGCTTTTTCCCACTGCATAACTCTGGAACCACTCTCCTACCTGATAAAACAGCATAACCGCAATAGCTTCCGTGTAATCCCCGCTTCCTTCATAGACAGCCAGGGCAATGGCGCCTACTGTGGCAACTGCCATGAGAAAACATTCATCAAACACCTGTCTGTTTCTGATCCCTTTGCCTGCTTTAATCAGAATATCATAGCCGACAATCAGATAGGGGATCAGATAAAGCATAAATCTCAGCCAGCCCGTTACCGGCAGGAAATTCAAAAGAATCAACAGGGCCGCTGCCGCAAGGATACGGACCAGCATCTTTTTCTGTTTCTTATTCATAAGGATTCTCCTTCCTGAACATCTTATTTATTAAACGATTATTTAATCGTTAAACATATAATATGCTCCCTGCCTGACTTCGTCAATACTTTTGCTCAAGATATTTCCAAAATGGATAAAATCATTTCCGATTGGGCTAAAAAAGACTGCCGCATTAATCAAAATCGAGAATATTTTTTAATGCAACAGTCTTTTGATAAATGGAGTATACGGGATTCGAACCCGTGGCCTCAACAATGCGAATGTTGCGCGCTCCCAACTGCGCTAATACCCCATGGGAAACTGCCCTATACAGCCTGACAGCTGTGCAGGGCAGTTTCTTTTTTTATAAGAAAGAGATTTGACAAATGAATAGTTACTCTTCTTCTGTTTTTGCTCTTGCGGCAATTTCTTTTTCCTGAATATCGGAAGGCGCCTGCTCATAACGGGCAAATTCATAGGAAAAGTTTCCGCTTCCTCCGGTCATGGAGCGAAGGTCTGTGGAATATCCATAGATAGAAAGCATAGGAACATCTGCCTCAATAACTGTGTTTCCTTTGTGTTCTGTGTCCGGGTTCATTCCCAGCACACGGCCTCTTCTCTTATTCAGATCTCCCATAACGTCTCCTGTAAATTTATCAGGAACGCTGACTTTCATGGAAACAATAGGCTCCAGAAGAACCGGTGAAGCATCCATAAATCCTTTCTTGAATGCCTGGATAGCTGCGGTCTTAAATGCCATCTCAGAAGAATCCACCGGATGATAGGACCCATCATAGAGAGTAGCCTTCACTCCCACTACAGGATAAGAAGCCAGAGGACCTTTAGCTACAGATTCCTGGACACCTTTTTCAACAGCCGGGAAGTAGTTCTTGGGAACTGCACCTCCTACAACCGTCTGCTCAAAAATGTAAGGTGTCTCCAGATCGCCGGAAGGCTCAAAAATCATCTTAACATGACCATACTGGCCGTGACCGCCGGACTGTTTCTTGTATTTTGCCTCTACGTCTGCTTTCTTACGAATGGTTTCTTTAAACGGAACTTTTGGCTCAGAAAGAACGATGTCTACTTTGTAGCGTTCTTTTAACTTACTTACTACAATATCCAGATGCTGTTCGCCAATTCCGTAAAGAAGAGTCTGACGGTTCTGAGAGTCATTTACAACTTTCAAAGTCAGATCTTCCTGCATCATTCTGTTCAGCGCCTGGGATACTTTATCCTCATCTCCTTTATTTACTGTCTTATATCTCTTGTAGGTGTAAGGAGTGGAAATCTCGGTCTTTCCATAGAGTACCGGCGTATTCTTGGTAGCCAGTGTATCTCCTGTAGTAACCGTATTCAGCTTTGCGATAGCGCCGATATCTCCTGCATGGAGTTCCGGAACTTCTATAGGTTTTGATCCCTCCAATACATAAAGCTTATTCAACTTTTCTTCCGTCTCTTTGCTGGTATTGTAAAGAACATCGTCGCCCTTGATAACACCGGAGCATACCTTCACCAAAGAATACTTTCCAAGGAACGGATCCACGATAGTCTTGAATACATAAGCGGATTTTGCTTTGGTAAAATCATAGTCAGCCTGGAAGATCTCATTGGTCTTGGTATTAATACCCTTGCAGGATCTCTGATCCGGACTTGGGAAATATCCGCAGATATCGTCCAGCAGATTTGCCACTCCCTGGATATTAATGGTGGAGCCCATACATACAGGGATAATACTGCCGTCTGAAATATTCATTTTCAGTGCTGCAGAAACCTCCGCCACAGAAAATTCTTCTCCTGCAAAATAACGGTCCATAAACTCTTCGCTGAGTTCTGCCACGGATTCCATCAGAATCTCGTGATATTTTTCCAGATATTCTTTCAGATAATCCGGTACCGGGCATTCCTTCTTCTTACCTCTGTCAATATATTTTCTTCCGGCCTGTTTTACGATATTGACATATCCCACGAACTTTCCGTCTTCACGGATAGGCATATGGATGGGAGCGATTTTCTTTCCGTACATTTCTGTAAGATCTTCTACAACCTGACGATAGCTGACGTCGTCAATATCCATCTCCGTAACAAAGAACATCCTGGGAAGTTTATATTTTTCGCAAAGTTCCCAGGCCTTCTGTGTACCTACCTGGATGCCGTCCTTGCCGGATACTACGATGATGGCCGCATCTGCTGCGGATACCGCTTCTTCCACTTCCCCCACAAAGTCGAAATAGCCCGGTGTATCCAATACATTGATCTTTACTTTTCCCCATACGATAGGCACAAGTGATGTAGAAATTGAAAATTTTCTCTTTATCTCCTCTTTATCATAGTCGCTCACGGTGTTTCCATCTGTCACTTTACCCAAGCGACTTGTAATTCCCGATAAATAAGCCATAGCTTCTACCAGACTCGTCTTACCGGCACCGCCATGGCCGAGCAGGACCACATTTCTAATTCTGTCGGTTCTAAATACGTCCATATGTAATACCTCCCAAACTTGATATGTGTATATTCTACTAAAAATTTCTTAATAATTCAAGTATTTCAATCAAAATATACAAGATTTTTATCTTCAATTTCTGTTTTCCCGGAAAAAATGCCTTATCCATATGAAAACTCCCCTAGACAGTCCGATTTATGTGTGTATTTTATGCTTTAAAGCACTAAACTGTTGACATTTTTCTACACCTATCATAAAATTAATATATTGTTTTACAGAGACTTAAGTCCTTAGGCATAAGGCGAATTTTCCATGGCGTGCTGCCGGCGAAAATATAGAAATACAGGAATAAAGAAGGAGCATATGTAAATGGAAACCACTACCATAGGTTTTATCGGATTGGGGCTGATCGGAGGCTCCATTGCAAAAGCAATCCGTAAATTTCACCCGGATTACCAGATCCTGGCTTACAATCGGACAAAAGAGGTGCTGGAGGATGCAGTTTTTGACGGCATTGTTGATATCCCCTGTACAGAACGGGATACCAGGTTTGCCCTTTGTGACTATATCTTTTTGTGTGCTACAGTTGATTATAATCTGGAATGCCTTCCCTGGCTGAAAGAAACCATGAGATCCAGCTGTATCCTCACCGACGTGGGAAGCGTCAAAGGTGAGATCCACCGGCAGGTCACCGCCCTAGGTATGGCTGCCAGCTTTATCGGCGGTCATCCCATGGCCGGCAGCGAGAAAACCGGATATGAATATTCTACAGATCACCTGATCGAAAACGCTTATTATCTTCTCACCCCTTCAGAGGAAGCCGGCCTGGATAAGATCAGTGCCTACACAGAACTGGTTTCTTCCATCGGTGCTCTGCCTATGATCCTTTCCTGGGATGAGCATGACTTTATTACTGCTTCCGTCAGCCACCTGCCTCATATTGTGGCAGCCTCCCTGGTCAATGTTGTGAAAAAACTGGATTCTCCTCAGGAGCATATGAAGACCATTGCCGCAGGAGGGTTTAAAGACATTACCAGAATTGCATCTTCTTCTCCCCATATGTGGGAACAGATCTGTCTGGAAAATCCGGAGTATATTTCCAAAGTGCTGGATGAATATATCCGTCAGATCGTACAGGCCAAATATCTGGTAGACCAGAAAGACGGCCAGGGACTCTATGAAATGTTCGCTCAGTCCCGGGATTACCGGAACTCTTTCAGCGATGCTCCCAGCGGCCCTCTGAAAAAAGCCTTCATCTTATACTGTGATGTAGTAGATGAAACGGGAGCTATTGCCACCATTGCCACTATTCTTTCTATGAATAACATAAGTATCAAAAATATCGGCATTGTTCACAACCGGGAGTTTGAAGACGGGGTTCTCCGGATTGAATTTTATGACGAAGAAGCCCAGAAGCTTGCCGCAGAGCAGCTTAAGAAGCGCAACTATATTATTTACGAGAGGTAGGAAAAGCTATGAAATTCAGAAGATCAACTCCCCTGAAGGGAGAAATCACGGTTCCGGGAGACAAATCCATTTCCCACCGCAGCGTTATGCTGGGCGCCATTTCAAAAGGCACCACCAGTATCACCAATTTTCTGGAAGGAGCAGACTGTCTCTCTACTATAGACTGTTTCCGGAAAATGGGGATCGAAGTTGAGCGAAAACCGGAAGAAATCCTTATCCACGGAAAAGGCCTCCACGGGCTTCTGGCTCCTTCCGATACCCTGGATGTAGGAAACAGCGGCACCACGGTACGGCTGTTAAGCGGTCTCCTGGCCGGCCAGACCTTCCAGAGCACCCTTACCGGAGATGACTCTATTCAGAAGCGTCCTATGAAACGGATTATCACCCCCCTTACCGCTATGGGGGGAGAGATCAAAAGTATCCGGGACAATGACTGTGTTCCTCTTCAGATTCAGGGCCGCCCTCTGAAAGGAATCCATTATGATTCTCCCGTAAGTTCCGCTCAGGTGAAATCCTGTGTCCTTCTGGCAGGTCTTTATGCCGACGGACCTACCAGCATAACAGAGCCTTATGTTTCCAGAAATCATTCAGAATTAATGCTCCGTTCTTTTGGCGCCAGTGTGACCAGTAAGGACACCACCGTTACCATCGAACCGGAACCGGAACTTACCGGTCAGAAAGTAATCGTGCCGGGAGACATCTCCTCTGCCGCCTATTTTATAGCCGCAGGGCTGCTGGTTCCTGGTTCTGAAATCCTGATCAAAAATGTAGGCACAAATCCTACCAGAGACGGAATCCTCCGGGTATGCCGGCAGATGGGGGCTGATATCCAGCTTCTGGACCAGAGAGAACACTGCCAGGAACCTGCTGCAGATATCCTGGTAAGATACAGTTCATTGAAAGGAACCGAGATCCACGGAGAACTGATCCCCACTCTCATCGATGAACTGCCTGTAATAGCAGTCATGGCCGCTTTTGCAGAAGGCACTACAGTTATCCGGGACGCCCAGGAATTAAAAGTAAAAGAGTCCAACCGTCTGGATATTATGGTCCACCATCTTCAGGCCATGGGGGCAGACGTAACCCCCACAGAAGACGGCATGATCATCCGGGGCGGTACTCCTCTTCACGGTGCCACGCTGGACAGTCATCTGGATCACAGGATCGCCATGTCCTTTGCTGTAGCAAGTCTGGCCGCCCAGGGAGAAACGGAGATCACCCGGGCAGATTGTGTAAATATTTCATATCCCAGATTTTATGAAGACCTTCAAAGTCTTCAACATTAAAAATCGTCCATAATAAAAAAGAGGACTGCTGTCCCCGGTAAAGGCATCACGGAATTTTCCGGATCTTTCCTGTTACAGCAGCCCTCTTTTTTTCAATTCTTTTTCCACCGTTGGATATCTGCGGATATCTGTATGGGGGATGGCCTCCGCCGCCGCCATGAGATGAAGAAAATTATCTACAGCTCCAAACTGGATATAAGTCATCTTATCCAGGATTTTCTCCACCTCTTCCTTGATCTCTTTATGAAGAAGCATTTTTCTGGCACCTGTCAGCGAACTGTTTCCCGGAAGAACGATCTTGTCTCTTGGCATATCCGGATACAGCCCCACAGTGACTCCTGCCTCCTTGGAAATATGGGTTCCGAAGGCTCCTGCCACATAAAAGCGGCCGATATCCGTCATTTCCAGCCCCACTTCCCCCATCATATATTCTACCATAGTCCCGGCAGCGGCTTTTGTCTTCAGGAACTCTTCAATATCCTTCTGGAAGAAAAAGAGGCCGGGGGCATATTCTGCTGCCAGCGCTCCGTCCACCTCCCGGATTTTTTCAGAAGCTTCCTCCACATAACGTCCTCTTACATCGATCCAGCCGTTGAGAAACATTTCTGCCAACAGATCTACTATACCGGAACCGCAGATTCCTTCCGCCGTTGTCTCACCGATCACATGGATCTCTACCTGGCCATTTTCTATATGAACCCGGTCTACAGCACCAGGCTCCGCCCGCATACCGGTTTTTACTACGCCGCCTTCCAGAGCCGGTCCTGCAGCCCCTGCACCGGCTACCAGAAAGTCTTTATTTCCAATAACCAGCTCTCCGTTGGTCCCGATATCCAGGAAGACAGAAATCTCCTCCTGTTTGTATATCTCCGTTTCTACTATACCGCTTAAAATATCTCCTCCCAGATAGTTGGCCTGTCCGGGATAACAGTATACATATCCTTTCAAAGGGAATCCCAGATCTTTAGCTCTGTAACAGTCCGGCTTCAGGGTGCGCACCGCATAAGGAGAAGAAAACACACAGAAAGCGTCCAGTCCATAGAGGAAATGGGTCATTGTGGTATTTCCCGCTATGACCATAGAAGCACACTGTTCTCCTGAAATTCCTGTGTCCTGCTCCATTTTTTTAAACAGTTCCAGAAAGCTGTCTACTGTGGCTTTTCTGATTTCTTCCAGCTTTAGAGGATTGTCTTTCCCATAAAAGATCCTTGTAAGAATATCCTGTCCATAGTCGATCTGATGGTTAAACACCGACTTCTGCCAGAGGACCTTTCCCGTATTCATGTCTACCAGCTCTCCGGCCAAAGTCGTACTCCCCAGGTCTGCACAGAACCCATAATGTTCTCCTGTGGTATCTCCCGGCTCTATATCTGCCAGTTCCCAGCATTTTCCATTCCATACAAGGAGCACCGTAATCTTCCATTCAGACTGGAAGCAGAGAGGATAGAACTTCTGCAGAACCCGGAGACTGCAGCCGGCTTCACCATATTCTTCTCTTAAAGCTCTCAGGATCCGCTCCTGATCGGAGACATTATCCTCCAGACTTGGAGGTGTCAGCTCCAGATAGATTTTCCGGCTCCAGCCTTCCGTCCTATTTTCTGTTTCCATGGTCTTCTCCTTTTCTGCCTTTTATCTTTTCTGATCTTTCCAATATGTATGCTGTGTATGCCGTGAAATCCTGCTTGCTGCTTTTTCGATAACTACATAAATTTCAGATTTATCAGACGGAATACCTGTTCCGCTGTATCGGCCAGGTTCTGCCCTGCTGTCTCCGGATCCATAGCTTCTTCTAAAGTAGAAATACCCCGGATAACCGGGAAGAAAGCATCGATTCCTTTTTCATTGCACTTTACCGCATCTCTGGTGACACTTCCTGCAAAGGCAACCACTGTCTTTCCATATTTCTTTGCCAGACCGGCAACTCCTACTGGAGCTTTTCCCATAGCAGTCTGACCATCCAGCCGTCCTTCCCCGGTAACCACCACATCTGCCTCTTTTACATAATCCTCCAGTCTGGTTTCCTCCAGAATGATCTGGATCCCGGACTCCAGCACACTGTTGGTAAAAGTCAGAAAAGCAAAGCCCAGACCCCCTGCCGCTCCGGTTCCAGGAGTTTCCGGATCCGCTTTGGAAAAAGTCTCAGCCGCCAGTTTTGCATAGGCCCCCAGCCATTTATCCATCTTATCGATCATTTCTGCATCTGCACCTTTTTGGGGACCGTAAATGGCACTGCTGCCCTGAGGTCCGCACAGGGGATTTACCACGTCACAGGCCACACGGAATTCACATTCCCTCAGCTCGGGAAGAACCTTTTCATCTCTGATAGATTTAAGATATTCCAATCCTCTGGCCCCCAGAGGCACTTCCTTGCCTTCCTGATCCAGAAACTCATAACCCAATGCCTGAAGCATGCCGACGCCTCCGTCATTTGTAGCACTTCCTCCGATTCCTACCAGAAACCGTCTGCAGCCTTTTTCAATAGCGTCCTTTATCATTTCTCCTACTCCGTAGGTGGTTGTATAAAGTGGATTTCTCATCTGGTCGGGAACCAGGGTGATTCCTGCTGCCGCAGACATCTCGATTACTGCTGTGTTTTCTCCTACGATTCCATACTCAGCCTCCACCGGATTTCCCAGTGGACCGGTAACCGTCACTTTACATATACGCCCTCCCATTCCCTGGACCAAAGCTTCTACAGTTCCTTCTCCCCCGTCTGCCAGAGGTCTGATCTCCACCTGTGCCTGAGGATTGCTCTTTAATATTCCCCTTTTTGCTGCCTCCCCTGCTTCCAGAGAAGACAGGCTTCCTTTAAATGAATCAATTGCGATCACTACTTTCATACCTTTACTCCTTACCTGGCATTGTTTTTTCCAATCTCTTTGATTATAAAACGAATTCTTTCACAGTTCAACGTATTTTCTCGTTAAATAATCTCTTGACAATTCTCTGCTCTTCTGCTTATAATGATACCGCTAAAACTTCATGTGGATTTTTCTGGGTACAGCCCATTTTTCGCCACATAATCACTGCCGGTGATTATGTGGCTTTTCTTTTGCCTGCAGATCGGCGGCAAACATCATTATACGCATTATAAGGAGCGACGGATAAATGAATGAAACTTTTATGAAAGAAAAACCTGTATTTCCACTGATCATGTCCATGGGATTTCCCATGATGATCTCCATGCTGGTAAATTCTCTGTATAATATCGTCGACAGCTTTTTCGTAGCAAAGATCAGCGAAGACGCAATGACTGCTCTTTCCCTGGTCTATCCGGTCCAGAATTTTATCAGCGCTATAGCCATCGGTTTCGGTGTGGGGATCAATGCTGTAATTGCCTATTATCTGGGAGCTTCCCAAAAGGAAAAAGCCGACCGGACCGCTTCCTGGGGGCTTTTGCTTGCCCTGATCCACGGACTTCTGCTGGCTGTAATCTGTATTGCAGTTATGCCTGCTTTCCTCCATATGTTTACTTCCCAGGCGTCTCTCTCTGAGCTGGGTATGCGTTATTCTGTGATCGTATTTGCCTTTTCCCCGGTGATCACCCTGGGAATTTCCTTTGAAAAGATCTTCCAGTCTACCGGGCAGATGACGGTCAGTATGGTCAGTCTTATGGCCGGATGTATCACCAATATTATCCTGGACCCCATCATGATCTTCGGTATCGGACCATGTCCGGAAATGGGCATTGAAGGAGCCGCTCTGGCTACGGGCCTTGGACAGGTGGTTTCCCTTGTGATTTATCTTGGGATTTATTTTTCAGGAGCCCTTCCCCTTCATATCGGGATCCGGCATCTGGTAAAGGAAAAGGGGCTTATTGCCCGGTTATATTCCATCGGAATTCCTGCTTCCCTGAACATTGCCCTGCCTTCCCTGCTGATTGCCTCCCTGAATGTGATACTGGCTTCTTTCTCTCAGATTTATGTGACGATCCTGGGTATCTATTATAAACTGCAGACCTTTCTGTATCTTCCTGCCAACGGGATCATCCAGGGTATCCGGCCTTTGATAGGATACAATTACGGTGCAAAGGAATATCACCGGGTAAATAAAATCTATCTCACTACCCTGGCTATTGACAGCTGTATCATGGTCCTGGGGACTATCATCTGTCTGCTGATCCCCGGACAGCTTATCGGACTGTTTACAGAAAATCCTCAGACTATCCAGGCCGGGAGCCTGGCTCTGCGGATCATAAGCGGAGGGTTCCTGGTCTCCACTTTATCCATCACCGCCTGCGGCGCTCTGGAAGGACTGGGAAAGGGCACTCCTTCCCTCATTATTTCTCTGCTCCGCTATGTGGTGATCATTATTCCTGCAGCTTTTCTCCTTGGCAGAGTCTTTGGTCCTGCCGGGGTCTGGAATGCATTCTGGATCGCAGAGGCGGTTACCGGAGTG
>DXFG01000042.1 GCA_019114545.1 Candidatus Blautia pullistercoris
AAAGTAATTCAGATTCAGAGCGTACATCTTGTCCATAGTAGCCGCATCTTTCATCAGCTGGATCTGATGTTTTTCCAGAACATCCACGATCCTGCTGATATTGGTCTCAGCCTTGGCATATTTATTTTTCATAGCTTCCAGCTTGTCTGTGCCTCTTTTGAAGAAGCCCATAATGCCTTTCCGCTCTTCTTCCGCATCAAAACTTTTCAGCTCTGTAACTACATTTTCCAGCAGGTCTCCCACTTCTCCCAGGTCTTTTGTCCGGACCTTTTCCAGGGCTTCCTCAGAAAAATCCGCCATTTTCTTCTGGGTACCCGCCCCGTACTGGAGGATGGCTGCAGAATTGCGGATGTCGATCTGCTTGGAGAAATCATCTACCATCTTTCTCTCTTCCGGAGAGAGGATACTGTCGTCCATTTTAGGCGCCTCAGGCTCTTCCTTCTTTACCTCCGCCACAGGAGCTTCCTCCTTCAGAGGCTCAAATGTCAGTGTAGGAGTCACTGTAAAATCTTTAAATTCATCACTCATGGCTTATTTATCCTTTCTTTTTAAATCATCTTCTGTAAGGCCTTCCTGGGCCAGCATGGTCTTCAGTACAGAAATATCTGTGGAAACGTCCCATGCCGTATCCTTGTAAAAGCTGTCCAGCAGATTCTCAAAAGCCGTGTTAATAGTATCCAGGGTATTTTCAATTTCCTGTTTCGCCGTTTTAATATTTTCTCCCTCTACGTCCTGCTTATCCAGCTCTTCATAGGCTTTCAGAAGCTTCATAGTAGTGGGAAGATAGTAATCCATAAATTTATGAAGGTCATTGATCAGCTCCGGGTGCTGTTCCACCCGCTGGAAAATCCTCCGGATCACATTTTCCAGATGATACATTTTATTGGAGACTTCTACCCCCGGAATCGCATCGTTGCTTCTCCGGATCTCTTCTATGTAGCGGTCTCCCTCCTCGATGACTTTCTTTGCTTCTTCAGAAAGCTTCTTCCTGGGATCTTCCGCTGCTTCTTTCTGTATCTGCTCTGCATTTTTCTCCGCTGCAAGATACTGGTCATAGGCTTCATCGCTGGCGATCAGACAGGTCTCCCCTTTATCCAGATGGCCTTCCAGGAACATCTGTTTTTTGATCATTTTCTTCAGATCCTTCCGGACAAACTTCTCTGGCTTTCTCACACTTTTCGCCAGATCTTTAATGGTTCCGTAAGGTTTTCCGTTCAGTGTCTTTACATAAGACCGGAACCGTTTGATTTTCTTTCTCATGTAATTGCCCCAGATCGCCATGATAAGGCTGATAGCCGTTGCCGGAAGAAAGATCATCAGCACAGTATCCATCTTTGACGCCAGAGAACTGACAAATATAGAAACAATCCCCAGCGTTAAAGCGGTTATCCCAAACATAAGGGTCAGTGCAATGCCCAGAGTGGTAAACAGGATTCCCATAGCTCTGGCCCATCCGGTATTTACAAAGAGCGCAAACTCTTCTCTGGCTTCTTTCATCCTTTTTGAAGAACTGGCATATTTGTCCGAAGAACGGTTCCTCCCAAAGGGACGGTAACTGTATTTTGTACTGTAGCCGTTCCCCGGTCCATAAGGCCCTCCCTGGGGATTTTGGGAATAGTTTCCATAATTTCCCATTCCCCGGCCCCCGGCATTTTTCAGACTCTGGGCCACATTTCCCAGAGCATTCTCCAGAGTTACTCCCAGGTCCCGGTTCAAAGCACCGAAATCCCCTGTATCTATCGCATGCTGTACGATATCTTTGACTTCCCGTCCAAGATTATTCCAGTCATTTCCAGCCATAATTTCACTTCCCGATCTTATAATTTCGCCCCGAAAGGCTGCTTTTACTTTTGATTATATATGAAAGAATATAAAAAAGCAACGGAACTTCTCTTGCAATTCACACATTAAAGTTTTATAATGATAAAAACTTACTTTACTATATCTATAAATAATACATACCGCAATCTGGCGGCAGGAATGGAGGAACCTAAAATGGAAAAAAAGAACATTGACTGGTCAAATCTGGGCTTTGCTTATATGAAGACCGATTACCGTTATGTATCTAATTTTAAAGATGGAGCCTGGGACGACGGCGTTTTAACGCAGGATGATATGGTAACCATCAGCGAGTGCGCAGGAGTGCTCCAGTATTCTCAGTCTGTCTTTGAAGGATTAAAAGCCTACACCACAGAGGACGGACATATTGTAACCTTCCGTCCTGACTTAAACGCAGAGCGTATGGTAAATTCTGCAAAGAGACTGGAAATGCCCGTATTCCCCGCAGACCGTTTCGTAGACGCTGTGGTTCAGACCGTAAAAGCAAATGCAGCTTATGTACCTCCTTACGGATCAGGAGCCACTTTATATATCCGTCCTTATATGTTCGGAAGCAATCCTGTAATCGGTGTTAAACCTGCAGATGAATACCAGTTCCGTGTATTTACCACACCTGTAGGCCCTTACTTCAAAGGCGGCGCAAAACCCATCACTATCCGCGTCTGTGACTTTGACCGTGCCGCACCTCATGGAACCGGACATATCAAAGCAGGACTGAACTACGCCATGAGCCTTCATGCAATCGTAGACGCTCACAATCAGGGTTATGATGAAAACATGTATCTGGACGCAGCTACCAGAACAAAGGTAGAAGAAACCGGCGGCGCCAACTTTATCTTTATCACCAAAGACAACAAGCTGGTAACACCGAAGTCCAACAGCATCCTGCCTTCTATCACCCGCCGTTCTCTGGAATATGTAGCTGAGAAATATCTGGGAATGGAAGTAGAAGAAAGAGAAGTCTTCTTTGAAGAAGTTCCGGAATTTGCAGAGTGCGGTCTGTGCGGTACTGCTGCTGTGATCTCCCCTGTAGGAAAAATCGTAGACCATGGAAAAGACATCTGTTTCCCAAGCGGTATGGAAGCTATGGGACCTGTTACCCAGAAGCTGTACGATACCCTGACCGGCATCCAGATGGGAAGAATCGAGGCACCGGAAGGCTGGATCAAAGTGATCGAGTAAAGGCTTTTTGGCTGTACTAAGTTTATACCTGAAGGGACTGTCGCATTCGTCATATGTCAGGAATATTCTTGATTTTGATTCATGCGACAGTTTCTTTTTTCATCTGTTGCCTGCGCTCTTAGTCCAAGGGGAATCTATAGTATCCTCTGGGAAAGATCCTGTCATCTGCCACCGATCTTGCCAGGATCTCTATCTCATCCTCACCCATCTTCAGTTCAAAATATACACCTTCTGTCCATGATCCGGGTATCAGTTCTTCCCTTCCTTTTACCTCCATTGTACAGATACTTCCTGCGTCCAGATAAATATTTCCCTGAGCGCTTCTTCTTACAGATCCCTCCGGCATATTGGGAGAAAAATGCGTATGACCGGAAAGAAAGATAATATTCTTATGGTTTTCCAGAACCCGGCACAACTCCCGGTCTCTGTCCAGGTATATTTTTCCTTTCCCGTTCCTGTTCCGGGGAGTAAATGCAGCCAGAGGGCCATGACATATAATAAGACGCCGCCGGCTCTCCCCGCCTTCTTCCAGCAGTCTTTCCAGGGCGTGAAGCTGTTCTTCTCCCAAAGTAAGTCTTCTCCAATGCGCAGCTCCATTTACCCCTATGATCTCCAGATTTTTGATCCGGGTCCTGTATATTCCGCTGGGATCTGTCTCCCATTCCACTCCCAGGTCTCCTGCCCTCAGTCCCAGCCAGTCCTGAAACATAGGGTAACCGCTGATTTCACTGCCTGCATATGGGATCGGTTTTTCCGGATAATCATGATTTCCGGCTGTCCCTGTGATAAATACTCCTTCCAGACACCCTTTTATCCCGGCCTTTAATGCCTCAAACTGTTCCGGTATTCCGTCGTTTACCCAGTCGCCTGCCGCCAGTATCCCATCAAAGTGCCGGCTCTTCAAACGCTTCCACAAATTTTCTATGAATCCCGTTCTTCTTAAGGTCAAATGCAGGTCGCTTATAACCAAAAATCTGATTTTTTCTTTTTCCGTTATGTCTGTCCCCTGGATCCTCCCTGGCCTGAACGCTTCCGGTATAGGAAAAAATTTTTCTTCAGTTTTAGAAAAATCCGGCCGGATGCTCCGTATACAGATCTGGTCTGCCTCTCTGGGGATCCCTCTCTCGCCGGTCATCCGAAGGATTCCTTTTCCATTGGCCTGTACGGGAATATACCCGAAGGCTTCCCAGCCTTCCAATCTCTTTCCGGCTTTCGCCCAGAAAAAAGCAGCGGCTATACACCCTTTCCCTTTAAATCGGTATTCTCCTGCTGCATATCCCTTCCTTTTCAGTGAAATTGCCAGCTCCATATCTTTCTTCCTTCCTGTTCTGGTCTACTGACACGATCCTCTTTCTCTCAGTTTTCTCCGGTATATGGCCCTCTTCTCTTTTTGCCGGGCCAGTTTACTTTGGCATTCCCGGTGGAAGGATTCCCGGCAATTTTCAAACTCTCTGTAAGAATACCCATCTACCTTCCACAACTCATGAAAAAATTCATCAAAGACCTGAAAATTATAACATTCTTCCATGCCATAGCCGTCCTCATCCCTTTCTTCACAGCCTGCATAGGAGAAGGCAATAACATATCCCTTATTTTCCATTGCCTCTAAACGGTATTCTGTATTTTCTTTAAAGTTCAAAAGCCCCAGGTTTTTCAGTTCTTTTCCTGTATATCTCCCGGTATAGAGCAGCTTTTTTTGCGCAGGATCTGCCGGGAAATAACTTTCTTCATAATATTCCGGGCGCCTTTCCAGGATTTTCTGGGCCTGAGAACTTCCATAGATTCCTGCCTGTATCAGCCACATGGCTGCTGCCTGTCTGAAAAATTTCTCCGGTTCGCTGTCTCTGAAATAAAAATACATCTGCAGCATAGCCTGTTCGTCTCCCATTTCACACTGTCTGGCAAGGATCCTGAGCTGTTCCTGCCTTCCCGGAAGAAGCTGCTCTAATTCTTTATTCTTTTTCTTCAGTTCAGACAGGAGTTTTTCCCGCCGGGGATCTTCTGCCATTTTTTTCAGTTCCTCTTTTATTTCCTCCCAGCAGCCTCCCACAGGTCTTAAAGCCTCCAGTTCCCCTTCTCTCTCCTCAATTCTGTCTCTGCTTTTCTCTTCTTCTTCCTTTGCTCTTTCTATCCTTCTCTTTAATAATACCTCCAGGCTGTCCATAAGCCCGCCTGCCAGCTTTTCCTTTTCCTCTAAAGAGACCGATAATTTTTGAAATTCTTTCTTTACCGCCTGTACACCTGTGATCCCTTTTTCCCTGACAAATGCTATATTTTCAAAGTTATCCCAGGTCATCTCTCCATTCCGGACAAGCTCTCTGCTTTGGTCCGCCTTTTTTTGAAAAAGGGTTTCTGCTTTTAGGAGAATCCCGTACAGTTCCTGTTCTTCCTTATTTTTGTAATAGAAACATTTTTTAATCCGGACTTTCCAG
This sequence comes from Candidatus Blautia pullistercoris, assembly GCA_019114545.1. GTDB lineage: Bacteria > Bacillota > Clostridia > Lachnospirales > Lachnospiraceae > Blautia > Blautia pullistercoris. The sequence goes on from DXFG01000042.1 coordinate 5,454, forward strand.
GACTCTATGGTTCCTTTCATTACCTGCAGCATTTTCTGTTCTGTGCAGATACCTCTGAGACTCTTGTGCTGCTCTTCCAGAAGCAGCCCTGTTCTCACTGCATTCTCCTTCTCCTGCTCATAAAGGCAAAGCAGCAGCTCCGCTGCCAGGGCGTTTTTTGCCTGGGACATACATTCCTGAATGTACTCCAGCAATTCCCGGATACCGGATTTTTCCAACTGTCTGTCCATCCTGCGTCTTATATATTTTTCTATCTCAGCTCCTTCCAGCAGCTCTTTGACAGAATCCAAATGCTGTTGTGCAAAAAAGGAACGGGTAAGGGGGATATCCGGATTTTCATCGAAAATACGCTTTTCCCCGTAAAGGCCGGAAGTTCCCAGCCCTCTTTCCAGCTCGATCCCTTGTTTTTTACAGGCTTGACGCAGTTTATCCACAGAAGGGGCGGTCTGATCTCCAACCACATCCGACTTATTGATCACAGGAATAAAAGGTTTTTTCCATATCCTGGCTTTCGGGGGATTCAGTTCTGTCTGAACAAGGGCCATATATTTGATATCGGCTTTTCTTAAAGACGGTTCTGCTGTCAGTATTACTGCATCTGCATTTTTCAGCTCCTGCATGGCTGCTTTATCATGCAGGCTTTCCTCATTTTCATAGCTTGTCCAGGCTCCGAAACCGGGAATATCTATAAATTCCAGGCCGGTTTTCAAAATCGGGCTTTTCCATTCCAGAAGTACCGAAACCGGTTCCTCCCCCTCCCCTAATCCGGTCTTCTTCAACAGCCTTTTCCCTTTTCTTATGATCTGCCGGATCTCATCCGGAAGGATTTCTTCATTTTCCTTTTGGTCCGTATAAAACAGAAATAAAATTAAAAGCATTACGGTTTTATGTTTCGGGCTGGAGATATGAAAATCCAGATCACCGGGGCCTAAAGTTCCTTTCCCCTCTCCATACTGGTTCCATAATGGTTTATCTGTAAAATAAGTCAGATGTTCCAGCCCGAAAAGTTCATATGCCTCGCATATATATTGGAGAAGTTCCTCAAAAAAATCTTTCTTCATTGTCCGGATCCCCGGCTCAATGCTTCTTCCTCTGGAGGTAGTGATGATAATTCTTTCTTTTTCTCCATACCTTATCCGTGTAGGGATATTGGTGGAGATTCCCGGAGAGCAGGGCAGCAAAGGATAGGCCAGAAGCCCATTGAGCAAAGTACTCTTGCCGGAAGCCTGAACCCCTTCTATCCCTATCACATAGCGGAAATTTTCCAGTTTTTCTCTGTTTTTCTCTGCTTCGCCAAGCCAGACTCCTCCATATGGCCTGAGCTCCTTTGTCCTGGTTTCTATCTGCCTGTACAGTTCCAGTACAGCCTCCTCCAGTTTTGATTTCCGGCCTGTGCCTTCCTGCTCTTTTCCCTCTTCCCTGTATAGCCTTTCTTTCATTTTGCCTCTGTCCTGTTCTTCTGATATGGTACCTTTAATAATTTGCAGATTCTCCTGGTAAGCGTATCCCACACCTCCGGATTTACCGGAAGAAGGAATTCCATGCTGACATGCCGCCTGATCAGCCCCGCCTTCCATTGATCTTCATACCGTCCCTTTTCCATAAAATCTCCGCAGTCTTCTTCGATTCCGGCTGCAATATCCAGGATCAGGCCGCAGTAAATGGAAATTCCTCCCGACACCTGAAAGATCCGTTCATAAATCCGGTTCCGGGAATTCCGGTACATATCCTCCATATGGCTGAAAATCGTATTTTCTCTGAAATCTGCCAGGATCCGGATCTCATCTACCGCCAGATTCCCGTTTTCCAGATAAAGTTCTATGCACCGGCCTGCCATCATTAAAATATACGTATTCAGAAGATTGTGGAGAGGATATTTTTTCTGAAGTTTTTTCTGCATCTCCTTCTTGCTCAGATACAGGAGAAAATCCGGTTTGTCCCCATAATATTCCATCCCGTTTCCGTAGGCGCAGACAAGGCGGAAGGTCTCATCCATAAAAAATCCCAGTATAGAATTTGCTTTCTCGTAGATGGAATCATACAGCAGGCTGTTCAGAAAACAGCCCAGCAAATGATCGAAGGCGGCTGTAAACTCCGAATTCATTAAAATATAATCTGCCATAGCCGAAAAAATCAAAGGGTAGTTTTCTTCCTCTTTTCTGTGAACCACAGAAAATTCCTCCTGCCGTCCCTTTTCCTTGGGAACATAGACCCTGGCTGCCTGATGCATGCCTTCTCCTCTGACAAGAGTCTCTCCCTGGGCCAGTTCTGCAATAAAATCCAGATTGTCCTGAAGCCGCAAAGCCGACTCTACCATTTCCATATCCTTTTTATTATCCATCCGGTGTACAATCTTAATATTGGAATTTCTGATCACATCTTCGGCTATCTTGGCCGGGCTCTGATCCACAATGAACAATCCCTCTCCATATGCCCGGATCTCCGCCATCATATTGCTCAGCGTATCCACCATCTGTTCCACGCTGGATACCGATTCCGTATCAGAGATCCCCTGGACATTTTTGAACAGACGATGGGCTTCTTCAATAATGAGCAGATGCCGTAAGCCTTCTTCTGCATATTTTCCTCTTTCCAGCTTCACAAACTGAAAATACTGGGTCATAATGATCCCCATTAAAATACATTTATCTCCATCATCTGCCAGTTCCTCCAGCTCGATAGTCACATGTCTTTTGTACCAGTCCCCGTAGTCCGGGTGATGATGATTGTTAAAAAGAATGCCTTTTGTTCCTGTAGTAAAGGACTGAAGCCTGGTAAGAAGTGCCCCTTTATAGGTGCTGAGGCTTTCTCCTTCGTAGTCGCTCTCCTCCAGATACCGCTCCACCTCCTGGCAGAGAATGCCAAAGGTGGGATATAGAAATTCCTCCGGTATCAAATCCTGGTACACATTTTTCCCGCTGGATATATTCCAGCCACATTTCACATAGGAACGGTACAGGCACTGTTCCAGGATATTGGGCATGGCCGCATAGAGGGCAAAGGCAGAAGAAATAATGGTTTTCAGGCTGTCAATGTGATACTGCAGACTGGCTCCGGGTGGAAACCAGAAGGGATTGATCTGGAGTACGTCCGGATCCGGCACAGACATGGTATAAACCTTCATATCTTCATATGTATTTTTTAACTGATAGTATTCACTCTTCACCGGCTCGATTACCATAAAAGGCAGGTCCAGTCTCCGAAGGAGATGAAAGATTGTATTGGATTTCCCTGCTCCCGTCATACCACATATAAAAGCATGACGGTTAAAAGCGGATACCGGAAGGGAAAATTCTTTCCCGGTCTTTTTGGTATGATACATAATATGTCCCAGGAAGACCCCTTTCTCTCCCTCTTTTATGAAGGAAGAGTTCAGGGCCATCTGAGGATTCTTTTTTCTCTCAAATCCGGGGAAATTTTCCTCCGGTACCTGTGCAAAAT
>DXFG01000333.1 GCA_019114545.1 Candidatus Blautia pullistercoris
CTGGTCATATTCATATGTCGTTTAAAGAAGCGCATGAAATGATACTCACTGAAATGGCAGAGATCTGCCAGCTCCCGTACTGTAATCCCCCGCTGATAATGATCCTGGATAAACTGCAGCACCACCTTCAGCTTATCTGTGATCTCCGTGTGTTCCTGATCACTCCGCTGATATGGCGCCTGGCGGTACAGCAGAAAAAATAAATGGAAAAGCTCTGCTTTGATCTCCAGTTCATAGCCAGGGGGCTTTTCCAGATAGGTCTGCCGGATTTTCTCAAAGGATTTCCCAAGGAGCCGGGCCATGGGATCTACTGCCGGAAGATATACGGGGAAACGGAGAGTTCCTTTAGACAGGGGGACAAAAAACTCCGTGGTGCAGAAATCCGTTCTCTGGCTCTCCAGCATATCTAAACAGAAGACAAAGCTGTCTGTAATAAATTCCTCTTTAGGCTCCTCGCCGGTGCCGTGAAGCATCTCCGGAGGAAGCAGCAGAACATCTCCCTCTCTGATCTTATAAGTCTGAAGGTCAATCTGATAAGTACAGGAGCCTTTCTCTACCAGTGTAATCTCAAATTCTTTATGCCAATGCACCGGCAGATTACTGATTCCCAGAGGAAAGACACAGTGATAGTATTCCAGGGGAAACATGACAGATCCATGTCTCACTGTTTCAAATAGATTCGGGTTCTGGTTCATAAATATTCTCCTCCGACAGCAGGATTGTGTTAAAAAAAGCTGGAAATATGCAAGAATTCCCTTTCTGCTGCCGCTATAATGATAGCATAAGGCATAATACCATGTCAAAATGCTCCGGCTCTTATAGCTATCCATTTCAGAAGCAGCTGCAAAGCCGGAAGAAATATGATTTTAAACAGACGAAAGGAGATAAATATGATTCGTAAATACCGTTTTGGGAAACCGCTGAATACAGAAGCAGTGATAAAAGAATACCCTGTAGAAAAAGGAGAAATCCCCTGTATAAAAGTTAAAGAAGGGGAAAAAATCTCCTTTCTCATGACCAAGGGCGCACCGGTCTACGGCCTTGGGGAACAGGTCCGGGGCATTAACAAACGGGGCTGGATCTATACCAGCAACTGTACCGATGATCCCAACCACCGGGAAGATACCCACTCTCTTTATGGCGCCCACAATTTCCTGGTCTTCGCCGAGGCAGAACCTTTCGGTCTTTTCCTGGACAATCCGGGAAAAGTCACTTTTGACATCGGCTATACCCAGCAGGATACGGCCATGATCACCATGGACAGCTGGGATATGGACCTGTATTATATTGATGGAGAAAATCTGAAAGACATCATCCGTCAGTTCCGCCAAATGATCGGCCGCAGCTATATTCCTCCCAAATGGGCTTTTGGATTCGGTCAGAGCCGCTGGGGTTATCAATCGGAAGAGGACATCCGGGAAGTTGAACAAAGATACCGGGAACTGGACATCCCTCTGGACAGCATTTATCTGGATATCGACTATATGGAACGTTTTAAAGACTTTACCCTGAATAACGAAACCTTTCCGGATTTTCCAGGATTTGTCAAAGAAATGCAGGAAAAGCATATCCACCTGGTACCTATTATTGACGCAGGCGTAAAAATTGAGGAAGGTTATCCGGTCTACGAAGAAGGGGTGGAAAAAGGATATTTCTGTAAAGACGAGGAAGGAAATGACTTTGTGGCAGCCGTGTGGCCGGGGCGGGTCCACTTTCCGGATATGCTGAATCCCCAGGCCCGCCGCTGGTTCGGCCTGAAATATAAATTCCTGCTGGATCAGGGAATTGACGGATTCTGGAATGATATGAACGAACCGGCTATTTTCTATTCCGAAAAGCGTCTGGAGAAAGTATTCGACGAGCTGGAAACCTTCCGTGGAAAGAACCAGGATCTGATGACCCATTTTCATTTTAAAGACCTGGTCTTAGGCCTCGCCAACAACCCGGAAGATTACCGGAGCTTTTATCATAATTTCAATGGAGAAGGCACTCTGATCCGCCATGACAAAGTCCACAATCTCTACGGCTACAATATGACCCGTGCTGCAGGAGAAGCCTTTGAAGAATTGGAGCCGGACAAGAGGATCCTCATGTTCTCCCGTTCTTCTTATATCGGCATGCACCGCTACGGCGGGATCTGGCAGGGTGACAACCTGTCCTGGTGGTCTCATCTGCTGCTGAACATCAAAATGATGCCTTCCCTGAACATGTGCGGATTCCTGTATACCGGCGCAGATCTTGGCGGTTTCGGCGCAGACACTACAGAGGACCTGGTACTGCGCTGGATGCAGTTTGGCCTGTTTACCCCTCTGATGCGGAATCATGCCGCCCTTGGCACCCGCAAGCAGGAGCTTTATCAGTTTTCAAACAGTGAGGCCTGCGGCAACATGGTAAAGATCCGTTACAGCCTCCTGCCTTATTTATACAGTGAATACATGAAGGCAGCTCTGCGAGATGAAATGATGTTCCGTCCCCTGGCCTTTGATTATACGAAGGATCCTTTTGCAGACCAGGTGGAAGACCAGCTGATGATCGGAGACAGCATTATGGCCGCTCCCGTCCATGAACAGAACGCCACCGGCCGCTATGTATATCTGCCGGAAGATATGATGCTGGTAACTATGAGAAGTCCTGAAGACTATGAGGTCCGGCCTATGGAAAAAGGCCATCACTATGTACCGGCTGCCATGGAAGAACTGATCTTCTTTATCCGGAAAAATCATGTGATCCCTGTGGCAAAAGCCGCCAGAAACGTAGAAGACATGGATTTTGAACACCTGGATCTTCTGGGTTATGTAACAGAGGAAGCAGTCTATGAACTGTACGACGATGACGGAAACAGCAAAGACTACGAAAATCCGGAGCACTACGAAACCATCACCGTTACCTCACAGGGAACCATCAGCCAGAGCGGAAAGATGAAAAAAGTATTTGGAAAATTCAGCGGGATCCAGTGACAGGATCCCGGAAAATTGTGTTGATAGTATATAACATAAATCATTCAGTGACAGTTGTACGGTTAGAAACCAGCTTTCTGAATTTTCAGCCGTACTTTTCCTGGCTGTTGTACGGTTAGAAATCAACTTTTGTAGATTTTAACCGTACTTTAACTGGGAGCAGTACGGTTGAAAAACAGCTTTTCGGATTTCTAACCGTACTTTTCTAGGCTGCTGTACGGTTAGAAACCAACTTTCTGGTATTCGGACCGTACATTCTATTTTGGCCTATATAATAACAGGCAATTTTTTCTATCTGGTTGCATATTCGGCGGCAGCTCTATCGGTGGTCACATGAAGCAGTGTACGTTTGCTGTATGTGAGAGTATACTCTGCCTGGCAGGCTACATCTTCCCGGACTTTTCTTATCATTTTCCCCTTATCCGGAGCATGAAGGATATTGCCCCCGGATTTTGGAAATTTTACATGGAGTCTGTAACGGCCCTGGCGGATCAGCAGCTCATTCTCTCCCATTCTTTTTACCGAAGCTCCCAAATAGGTTGCAAATCGGTATTCTTTCTTATTTCCATAAAGAAATCCCACGCACCCGGTAAAGTGCATTCCAGCCAGGGGGATGGATGCCGCTGCGATCATGATGGATCCTCCCGGAATGAAATGCTGCGTCCAGATATATTTGTCCGGAAAGGAAGTTCCGCTGTCTCCTTCCATATATCCCAGACCTCTTTGAAAAACAATCTTCTCCTGATCCAGACTCAGCCAGCCTTTTACTGTATGCTTCATACTGTAAACGGCATGTCTGCACTCCATTCCCGGAATACAGACAAAAGGCCCCATAATATCATATTTCGGTACTGCAAACTCACCGAAGCGCAGAGTCCCTCTGACAGATACTTTATTTCTATCTGTTCTTCCTCTCCTGGCACTGGTACCAGGTCCCCTTGAGACGTCTTCGGATCGAAATGCTTCCAGCCTCAGCCGTATTCCCTTCCGTGAAAACAGGTTATCCCCAATCTGGATAATCCCCTTTGTCCGATTGATCCGAAACTGTGAGAGAGGGAATTCCCTGTATAGGCTTTCTTTTGGGGTAATCACCTGAACAGAACAGGAGCCTTTCCCTGATGACAGATGGACTGCCGGGATTACCGCTACAGTCCCCTCCCGTCCCTGACACCGGTAATACCAGCCGTAAAAATAATCATTCATGACAAATGCCCTCCCGTGCCGGTCCGTCTATCAGATTTCCTTCCCGGTCAAATCTGGATCCATGACAGGGGCAGTCCCAGGTAAGCTCCTCCGGATTCCAGTTCAATTCGCAGCCCATATGGGGACAGACAATATTCACCTGGCAGAGCTTTCCTTCTTCTGTTTTATACACCCCGGCTTTTCCCTGTGGGGTATCTGCCACTGCACCATGTCCCCGCAAAAGCTCTGCCGCCGTTTCTCCCGGCAAATGAAAGAATCGCTTTGTCAGTCCCTTTACAGCTTTTCCGCTGTCCTTTATGATCTGAGTAAGCTCCTCTGCCGAGAACCTGGATGGCGCAAATACATCTTCATAGGGATTCTGGATCCCGCAGACCATATCCTTAAGGAGCAGGGCGGATACCATGGCGGAACTCATTCCCCATTTCTGAAAACCTGTTGCCACATACCAATCCGGACGTTCTTTCGAATATCGGCCGATAAAAGGTATCTCATCTGCTGTCATACAGTCCTGGGCTGACCAGCAAGCTGTTACCCGGCTTTGGGGATACATTTCTTCTGCCGCCTTTTTCAGCTCCTCATACTGTCCTCCCGCCCGGTTCTCACCGGTCCGGTGTGCCTGTCCGCCAAGAAGGAGATACTTATCATACTGCCGGAAAGAAAGTGTCTCCTTTCCATCTCCTATATACATACCTTTCAGCCTTTCCTCTGTCTCCAGGGCAATCACATAAGAGCGTTCCTGATGCATTCTGGCAAAATACATACTCGGAAAATTTATAAAGGGAAAATGTGCGGCGAAAATAATTTTGTCCGCCCTTACACTTCCACAGGAAGTTTTCACCTGGTGTCCCCTGACTTCTGTCACCATGGTATCCTCATAAACCGTCAGATTCCGGGCCAGCGCCTCCAGGAACTTCAGAGGATGGAACGCAGCCTGATGAGGAAATATCACTGCTCCTGCACAGGAAACCGTGATTTCAATATGCGCCTCAAAAGACGCATTGACTCCAAGTTTCCTGGCCGCTTCTGTCTCCTTTCTTAATTTTTCTCCATCTGAGGAATAGACGTAGGAAGCACACTCTGTCAGATCACAGTCAATCCCCTCCTCCATAATAATCCTATTGTACTCTTTCACTGCTTCCTGATTGACCTGCACATAATTTCTGGCTTTTTCTTCTCCTTTTTTCTCCAGAAATCTATGACAGAACATTCCATGCTGGGATGTGATCTTTGCCGTAGTATTCTTAGTCTGGCCTCCGCCGATCTGATCTGCTTCCAGAATAACCGTGTGTATCCCAGCCTGTTCCAGCTGCCATGCCGTAAGGATTCCCGTCATGCCTCCGCCGATCACGGCCACATCTGTCCGGACGTCCCCTTCCAGAGAAGGTCTTTTCTTTCCCTTGCTGGTTTTGCTCCATATTGAATCCATTTTCTGTCTCCCATGTTCTTTTAAAGTTAAGATTTCCAATGGGAAGCAGATTATGCATTGGCTTTCACTGATACATAGCCCCTGAATTTACTGTATTATGGCAGCCTACTCTTCAAAGGACAGATTTTCCGGATGATCCGGATAGACTTTCTGTATTTCAAAATCTGTTGTAGGAATATTTTTATCTACTTCCTGGAAAGATACATTATCCATCCATACGCTCCCTTTGCCAGAAAGGAGAATTCCAATATTAATGATCTTCGCCTCTTTCGGCACATCCAGCACACAGGAATAAAGATTCCATTCTGATGTTCCGGTTATGGGACGGTTCTGCATGTTGTCTATCTTAAGTGTGTTGCTGAATTTGTCATCCAGCCGCATCCACAGCCCTGCCCAGCCTTCTACTTCCTGAGCCTTTACAAAGGCTGCCAGACGGACCCTCTTTCCGGTATATAGGTCTGCGCTGAACTGCTGTAAGATCGTAGCATATTCATCAGCCTCATAGTCCTCTGCTGTTGAACAAATATATGCCGATCTTGTCCCTGTATGAAAAATCTTACGGTCTATGCCGGTTTCATATTTGTCAGGTGCCGTTCCTGTTATGATCCAATGTCTGATCTTTTCATTCCTCATATCCATACCTCCGCTTATCAGATTTCCCAGAGTTTTCCGATATCTTCCAGGGGGCAGTCCATAAGCTTTCTTAAATGCCCTGGTAAACGTCTCCTGGGATTCAAAATGCAGGCACATGGCAATATCTATGACATGCATGCTGCTGTAAAGAAGGAGAGAGGCGGACTGAGCAAGTCTTCTCTTCTGAATGTACTGATACACCGGAAGACCTGTCTCTTTTTTGAATATCCTTTGGAAATGATATTGAGAAAAACCGGCAGCTGCGGCCGCATCTTCTGCCCGGATCTCCTGGTTTAGATGTTCTTCGATAAAATCCATTGCTTTCTTTATCTGTTCTCTGTACTCCACAATTCTTACCTCCTCCTTACAGAATACAGTATAGCAGACCGCCAGAGATAATTTTTGATCATTCCTGCGGAAAATCATAGCAGGACTGATTTTTTCTCATGATTATAGCTTCTAACCTGTCTTCTTTCTTGTGTTCCCGGATGAAATAAAATATAATGATATATGTTGTCGGAGGTATGAACAAAATGAAAATATAAGTTGTGGAAGATGATTTAACCCTAAGCGCAGGAATATGTTTTGAACTGGACTGCAGCGGCTATCTGACTATCCCCGCCTATAACTGTAAAAAGGCGATCCACCTTATTCAAAACGACCCTATCGATCTTGTCATCCTGGATGTAAACCTGCCTGACGAGCCTACGGGAAACCTGGATTCCAAGACCAGTGACAACGTGGTTGCGCTGCTCCATATGACCAGTCAGAAATCCATCAGACCATTATTATGATCACTCACAATCCGAAGATCGCACAGCTCACTGACCAGACCATCCATATTGAAGACGGACGGATCGTGTAGAGACCTATATTCCGGTAAAACGAAATTGACCGAAGGTTTTCTGTTGTGAGGAAATCTTCAGCAGCAAGCTGTTTCAGCCTTTTTCCTTCTTACGTACAAAAGGGGCAGCGTTTCCCGATACACTGGTTATTTTGACTCCTGAAAGAGCATCGGATCTTGGGCCTCTCCATAGAAATCCCCAGATTTTCTTTCACAAAATCAACGGCCTTCAGGATAGAAAGATAAGAATCTCGTTTGCAGCACCGGGGGCCTCCGATCTCTCCGATGGCGTTCAGGGCACTGGCAGTCATTTTATGGGAAAGGCCAAAGTTCTCTTTCCCCAAAGGTGTAGAACCTGTAACAATGGAAATAAACATACCTGCGCTAATCCCCGCCCCGCAGGCGCCCCAGAATCCACAGGCTCCCCCCGGCACCGAACGGCCCCGGCTGTTCATCTCCACCAGGGCGTTTTTCAGCTCCAGCTCTCCGCCAGAATTTTTATAAGCGGTCAGAAGGGCCATTCCCACCATGATATGATGCTCCGGTCCATGCATATGGCAAAAAGGCTGCTCCATCATTTTATTGAGAATGACGGCAGGATCTTTTGAAGTTTCACTCAAACAGAGCCCCACAAGACAGTCGATCCCCTGCATATGACATTCATTGCATACGTAATGGCCATTGATACATCTTGTTTTGCTTTTTTCTTTCTTATGACACAGTTCGCACTCCATTTCTATATCTTCCTGGAGATACTCCAGAGGCGCTTTGCAGATCAGACATTCTTCTTTCATTTATTCCACCATTATCCCATCAGCCGGGATCCCCTTTTTTATTCTGACCCGATTATACCAGAGCCGCTCTTCTGCTTCAATCATTTGCGTGATTTACTCATGCGGATATAAGAGAGGCTCTATATAATTCCATTGTACGATAACGAAAGGAGCGAATACAATGGATACCATTTTAAAGGTAATGAATGTAACAAAAGTCTATCATACAGGACAAAATCCCAGTCTCCACGAAGTGTCTTTTGAGGTGGCCCGGGGAGAATTTATCGGGATCATGGGAGCGTCCGGATCCGGGAAAACAACTCTGCTAAATATCCTTTCCACGATTGATAAGCCCACCAGTGGAGAAGTGCTGATCGATGGCGTCAGCCTGAAATCCCTCAGCGATTCCAAAGCTGCTGATTTCCGCAGGGACAATCTGGGATTTATCTTTCAGGAGTATTTCCTATTGGACAGTCTCACCATCTTTGAAAACATTGCAGTTCCCCTTACTTTGCAAAAGGTGTCTCCGAATAAAATCGAAAAGGCGGTAAGAAGTCTGGCGGAACGCTTTGGAATTGCTTCACAGTTAAGCAAATACCCCGGCCAGTTATCCGGAGGGCAGAGACAGAGGGCCTCAGCCGCAAGAGCCCTGGTGAAAAATCCCGGTATTTTATTTGCAGATGAGCCTACCGGAGCTTAATCTTCAAAGATGGCTGCATCATCCGGGAATTGCAGAAAAAGAAGGCTGACAGACAAACTTTTTATGAATGGATCATAGAAGAAGTTGCCCAGCTGGACACAAGCAGATAGGAGGATTAGAAGAATACGCTGAGATTGAGCATTTTTTCATCGCACAGGAAACAGATGATCTGCCGGATCTGGTAACCCGGGAAAATATTGATATTGTCTTAATGGACATCCATCTGGGAAAATCAAGTAAAAATGACGGACTGATGATCGCCCGCAGTTTATTGAAATCCATTCCTCATTTAAAGATCATAATGCTTACCGGGTATGACCTGCCCGTCTACCGGCATGAAGCCAAAAAAGCTGGCGTATCCGGGTTTCTCAATAAAAATATAAATCCCGATAAGCTATTCATATCAGTGAGAAAACCCTTTCCAATCATCTCCAGCACATTTATGAAAAGCTGGGGGTAACTTCTTCTATTGAAGCAGTTGCAAAGGCGTTTCAAATGGGATATATTGCTCCTCTGTCTTAAAATCTATAAAAAAGGTGCTGTCCCACTGCTCATCGGGTGGGACAGCACCTTCAATCATTCTCCCCTTCTTTCCATCCGTTCGATCAGCGGATCCTGCACCAGCTGTTAAAGCTCATTAATAGTTTCCGTCACAGATATATTCTTCATCCGCTTCGCCGGGGCATATACCGCCAGGACGCAGGAGATCAGGATCAGGCCAATGATCACCGCCATAGGTACCAGAGGGAAACTCCATCCCCCGCCAAAATGGGTAATAATGATTTTTTTATAAATAACGTAGTGAAGCAACAATCCCAGAGCAGATCCCGCTACAACGCCCCAGACTGCGTAGGTAACTGCCTCTGCGGTGATCATTTTGGTAACCTGCCCCACGCTCATGCCCACGGCCCGCATGGCGCCGTATTGTTTCAGCCTTGCTGATACGCTCATGGAGATACTGTTCATAATATTAAGTATGGTAATAAAAGAAATAATGGCTAAAAATCCGTAGGCAGCGATCCGGAATACCCAATAAGAACCGTAAGTGTCGCTGTTTGTTTCCCGGTTGTCTATGAAATCACTTCCCCCGGCCAGATCTTTGATCCTGTTTACCGCTGTCTCTGAAGCCTCCTTTTCTAATACAACGTTCACCATACCATAGTTCTGGTCTCCTGTAATACGTGTAAAAGTCTCCTCAGAGCAGACCACTATAGGAGATCCGCTGATACTTCCTACCCCTTCGGACATGACACAGGCAATTTCCAGTTCCTCTTCGCCGATTTTGATCTTATCCCCAACATTCAGCCGGTTATCCTGGTTGTAGACAGAGGCTGCATATCCGGAATTTCCATAAACCTTTTCCAGGTCTCCGCTGACCACAGAATTTTTAAATTCTTTCATCATCGTATCATCATAAGAAAACAGGTCTATGGCAGAGGACTGTTCGTTGATCTCCACAGGGCAGGCTGTGCGATACATGACACCGGATACCGAGCTTACGCCGGAGATCTTGGAAATCTCTTTTGTCAGCTCCTGATCTATGGAATTTGTATCATCCTGGCTTGCGATCATAATATCCGGGGTAAAATCACTTACTGAAGGCAGAAGCTTATGGACAAGATCCAGACAGGCGGAAAATGCCAGAAACAGTACGATCATCAGGGCAAAGGAACCTGTCATAAGGAGAAGGTTCTTTTTTGACTCTGCAGCGTGCTTCATCCCAAGGGAGGTTTCCACCTTAAACAGCCGGGTATTAGCAGCGTGGCGGATCTTCCGGGTATTTTCCGTATTTCCTGATACTGCGGCCATGGGAGAAACCTTTGCCGCCTGTTTTGCAGGAAAATGTGCGGCCAGGAACACAGTGATGATCCCCACAGCGGCATCCCAGAGAATTCCCGGGATACTCACCGAGAAAAGAGGCATATTCGTAAATTCCCCTTTTACGAAGAACCGCAGGATCACGCATAATATCCAGCAGCTTACCACGCCCAGCAGACAGCCCAGCGGAACTGCTGTTTTGCACCAGTTCAATGCCTCCAGTCTTACAAACCGGATGATCTGCTTTTTGCTGGCCCCGATACAGCGCAGCATGCCGAAAAATGCTGTCCGTTGGGCTACGTTGCTGTTCATACAGCTTGCGATCATAAAGATCCCTGCTGCCAGTATGATAACAAAGCAAAGGGCCGCCAGAGGATACAATCCGTCTGTAGTACTGCTGCTGCTGGCTCCTAACAGTGCCAGAATAGCTGTATTCTCCTTCACATTTTCATCAGTAAGATTATATTCCTGTTTCAGATCCCCAATGGTTTTCCTAAGTCCCGTTTCTTTCTGGAACCGGATATAAAACCGGGGAGAAACATCTTCAGAATTCATAGATGTCACAGACCCAAATCCGGAAGGATTCATATATACACAGCAGCCATCCATGATATCGTTAAATTCACTGTCGTCCTCATAAAAGCCAGAAACCATATATTCCAGATTTCCGCCGGGAGTCTGCAGCACGATCTGGTCTCCGATCCGGATCCCCAAAAGTTCTTTTGCATCTGCGCTAAGGGCAGCTTCCTTTTCACTCCGGGGATAATTCCCTTCCACAGGATATTTCCAGATATCGGCCATGTAGCTTTCTTCCACCCCGTAAAGGGCGGTATTTTTTCCATTGATAGAATACCCTTCATCCCCTGTTGTATTGAGATCCTCATACCAGGAGGAATATAAAATATCAGATCTTTGCCGGATCTGATCTCCCGCCTTTTCCGGAATGTTCTGCAGGACAATATGCCAGTCTCCGTGTTTTTGCCGCATGGCCTCTACTTCCGAATCCGTCCACATCTGCACCATTGAAAAAATGGCGGTTACAAGGAATACTGCAATAATAATACACAGAAGGGTCATCCGGTTCTGCCTGCGGTGTACCTTCGCTGAAATAGGGATCAGGCTTAAATAACTTTTCATTCACGGCACCTCCCGAAATCTGTCAGCACACCGTCCGACACCTGAAGGATACGGTCTGCGGTCTGGGAGATCCCCCTGCTGTGGGTGATCATAACAATAGTCTGTTCATACTTTCTGGAAGCTTCTTTCAGCAGTGCGATCACCTCGCTGGTGTTCTGAGTGTCCAGGTTTCCGGTGGGTTCATCGGCCAAAATCAGGGCCGGGCGGGTGATCAGGGCTCTCCCGATGGCCACCCTCTGCTGCTGCCCTCCGGACAGCTGGCTGGGCAGATGGTTCCGGCGTTTTTTCAGTCCCAGCACCTCCAGCAGCTCTTCCAGATATTTTCTGTTGGGCTTCTGGTAATCCAGCAGCACCGGGAAAATAATGTTCTGCTCCACGGTCAGTTCCGGGATCAGATTAAAACTCTGGAATATAAAGCCGATATTCCGGCGGCGGAAAACTGTCAGGCTCCGCTCTTTCATAGAGAAAATATCCTGACCGTCAATATATACTTTCCCGGAGGTAGGAGTATCCAGGGCTCCGATCATGTTCAGCAAGGTACTTTTTCCGGAACCGGATTCACCTACCACCGCCACAAACTCCCCTTTGGGCACGGAAAAGCTCACGTCCTTCAAAGCATGGACTGCTGCTTCTCCATTCCCATAGATTTTGGAAATATTTTTCACTTCTAATAGATCCATTTCTTTCACCTCTTTCTGTTTTGTATAGAAAGAGTAACATGCCAATCCTACTGCAGGATAACATCCAGCCTACAATTTTGTAGGAATCAGGAAATTAACAGTAAAGACCGTGCCCCTTCCCAGCTGGCTGTCCACCTCAATGGTGCCGCTGTGTGCCTCAATAATGGCCTTTGCCAGAGGCAGCCCAAGTCCCACACCCTGTTTGTCTTTTGAAAAGCGGCTGCGGTAAAAACGTTTAAAAATATGGGGCATGTCTTCCGGATGGATTCCCCTGCCATTGTCACGGATAAGAATCTGGAGTATGGAGGCAGATTCCCTCCATTCCACCTGAATACTGTCTCCCTCTTCTGTATGGTCCAGGGCGTTTTTCACAAGATTGCTGATGGCTTCCGTCATCCAGTTCTGATCACAGAAGAACATGACTTTCTCATCCCCGGAAAAGAAAAGTTTCTTTCCCTCCTGCTGTGCCTGGCAGGCAAAATGTCTTTCCATGTAATCCATCATTTCGGAAACATTTTCCATCTTCTTTTCAAAAGTAATCGTTCCGGAATCCAGTTTTGTGATCTTCAGGAGATTCTGGACCAGGTTCTCGATCCGGTCCAGTTCCTTTTCAGACAAGGCAGTAAATTCTTTGATCTCCGACACATCCTCTGCTTCCTGCTGCAGCAGCCCATTGTAAATATTCAGGGCCGCAAGTGGTGTCTTTAGCTGATGGGAAATGTCGGAAATCGTATCTTTCATAAATTTTTTGGCCCGCTCCTCATTTTCTCCATGGGCATTTAAGATTGAAGCCAGGGAGTTGATCTCATGGAACAGCCGGTAAAGCTCCCCCTCCTCATTGCATTCAAGGCGCACATCCCGGTTCCCGGAAATATAGTCCCGGATCCGGCTGATGGCATCTTCCATAATTTTATTCTGCTCCCGAAAATACAGATATAAGAAAACAAATACAGCCGCCATCATACAGATGGCAGTGATCATCACATAAACCAGAACATTTTCCACCTGTAAGTTCATACAGAGAAGAGCGATAGCCACAAATCCTATATCCGCAGATGCCACGCATAGAAAAAGTCTTTTAATCTTTCCATTAGCCAGTATTTTCATAGCGTACCTCACTCCCCTGTATTCCACTTATAGCCCATGCGGCGGACTGTCACAATCTTTTCCGGACGGGCAGAGGCATCTTCAATCTTTGTGCGCAGTCTGCGGATATAGACCGTCAGGGTGCTGCTGTCAATATAGTTCTCGTCACAATCCCACAGTCTGCCTAAAATCTGCTCCGGCGAAAGGACAATGTCCGGATTTTCCATAAACATACAGAGAAGCTTATATTCACTGGCCGTCAGGTCCAGGAGTTCCCCGTTTTTGTAAACCTCTCCTTTCAGAAGCCGGACTTGGATCCCGTTGGAGTTTAATTCTGTATCGGCCTGTTCAAAATTTTCGCTTCTCCGGAGAAGAGCGTTGACTCTGGAAAGAAAAATAGCCAGTTTAAAAGGCTTGGTCATATAATCATCCCCGCCTATATCCAGACCCATGATAATATCCGTCTCCTCATCTGCCGCAGTAAGAAACATAATGGGGATCTTAGATGTTTCCCGGAATTTTCTGCACAGGTCAAACCCGGACCCATCAGGAAGAGTAACATCTAAAATAACCAGATCGTATTTTCCCTTCTCCCAAAGCTGCTCCGCCTCCCTGCCTGTTCTGGCAACAGTAAGTTCATATCCCTGTTTTTTCAGGGCAAAAGACAGTCCGCTTATCAGACTCAGATCATCTTCTACAAAAAATATGTGCTTCACTTTCTTCACCGCCTTGTTGCATTTTCTGTCAGTGGTTGGATAACAAACTGCTCATTTTCATAATACATATAGCAGGACTTATCCGCATACAAAATCTCGTGATCTGCCTGCATGGCCAGATCGCCCTCAGGATCTATAACATAGGATTCATCATAAGGGTCCAGGACTTTCCCTGACAAAATAACCGGATAGGGACTGGGATAAACAGGCGCATATTCAATGGAGTCCTCAGATGACACTTCCCGGTCATGAATAAAGATCCTGCTGTTGCCAAACTCCTGGGCCACATAGGTATCAGGAGATAAAACAATGATATCCTGGGGCTGACTGTCCAGCGTGAATACACCCCCGGTTTCCCCTGTTCCGGCATCATAGACCGTATAGGTTTCTCCCTGCTGCAAAAGAAAGGTCTTGTCCTCTCTGTAAAGAACCTGCTGGTATCCATCCGGTATTTTAAGTTCCTTCATCTGGGTCAGGTCAAGATAATGCGCCACTTCATTCAGACAGTATCTGGGATTGATATCGGGAACTTTACATTTAAACAGCAGCCGCTTAGCCAGAGTCACAAACTATCTTCGACACGCTTATCCTTTTCCTGCAAAATCTCTTTAATCTGAGGAATGGTTTTCTTCTGTTCCCGCAGCCCTTTAATATAGGCAATGCGCTCCACCGTTTTTTCTCTTGGATACCGGCGTGTCAGATTTGAACCTTCCTGAAGGAAAGGAAGAAAACCCTCCTCCGTATAAAACTTCAGTGTACTGTACCGGGTTTCAGTCAACCGCACCAACTCTCCAATGGTGACATACTCCGAAACCAGAATAGTCTCCATGCTCCTCTGTCTTGACATCATGCACACCTTCCTTCATCAGGTAATAGCCGCAATAAATAAAAGAAACAGTGTATCAATATACTCTGTTGCCTTGTGAATCAGCTCGTTCTTGGGATTCTCTTTGATCTCGTCCAACCTTTTTTTCAAAGCCTGCTTTTCATAAGAAGAAAAGTATCTCTGAAGATCTCTGCTTTTGTTTAACAGTGCTGTTAGAACCACAATATCTTCAGAAATCTCCCCATCCTCCAAAAGCTCTGCACGGATGTTCTGTACAATATGATCCACATCATCCTCATTTGGGATGTAGACGTTTTTTCCGTTCATAAAGCCGCCTTTTACTTTCTGGACGCAGCCCATGTTTGCAAGAGATTCTCCAAGATCTTCCACCAGTGCATTTATATATTTATCTGTAAAATTGAAAGAAAAACATTCCACTACATTTTCAAATTTAACCGGCTGCTTTTTCATAACAACGTCATAAACTTGGTGCAGATAGCTTTTATTCTCCGGCAAGGCAGCCTGAATGGATAACTTTTTCCCGCTAAAAATCAAAATATCATCCATCAAAAGTTCCACCACTGCAGAAGCTGCCAGACAGGTCGTTTTCTCCATTTCAAGACTTGAGATTTTTCCATTTTTCTTCAGGATACATAAAAAATACTGCTGAGTCGTCGATAAATTTTTCATACTGTACCTCCCTATACATGCGCTCTCTACTTATCACTTATTACTTGCTACTTATGATATATACATATCCTATTCTTTCTGTTTTGTCAAGATATAAATTGGATTTCAACAAATAATATTTCTCGTAAAAGGCAACCAAAACACACATTTTCTGTTTATTCCAGTTGGTAGAAATATGACACAGACACGGTATAATAAGGGCAAGGAGGTTGGAAATACATGAAAAAACAAACAAATCTGATTTCTCAGAACTTAACCGCTCTGCGCCAGTATCATAAATATTCTCAGGAAGAAGTGGCGGAAAAAGTGGGCGTAACAAGACAGGCTGTCGCCAAATGGGAAGCCGGTGAAACGGTTCCGGACATCATAAACTGTGATGCCCTTGCGGATCTTTATGATGTTTCTGTGGACGCCCTGATCCACCATGACCAGAAAGAATCCCATATACCTATCCCGCCCAAGGGCAAGCATCTTTTCGGAACCGTCAAGATCGGTGACCGTGGGCAGATCGTTCTCCCCAAAAAAGCTCGTGATCTGTTCCATATTAAATCCGGTGATCTTCTCGTCGTTTTAGGGGATGAGAACCCTGGAAGCGCAGGGATTGCTTTAATCCCCGGCGATACGGTACTGCGTAATATCGCCTTTCTGCGGGATATGCTGGGCAGTGAAAAGGAGGTTCCCAATGAATGATCTTTTACAGGTAAAACACCTAAATAAGCACTACCCGGGATTCGCTTTGAAAGATATTTCTTTTGATGTAAAGCCCGGACGTATCATGGGCCTGATCGGAAAGAACGGTGCCGGCAAAAGTACCACCTTAAAATCCATTTTAAATATGGTACAGCCGGAATCCGGAACTGTCGCCATGCTGGGCAAAGATTTTTACGAACATGAAAAAGAATGTAAACAGAACATTGGCGTTGTCTTTGGGGGGATTGATTTTTACCCGCTCAAAAAACTCTCCGCCATCACCGATGTGACCCGGCGTTTTTACAGAAAATGGGATCAGCAGCTATATAAGGATTATCTCCGGCAGTTTTCTTTAGATGAAAGCAAACAGTTCCGCTCCCTTTCCAACGGCATGAAAGTGAAATATCTGCTGGCACTGGCCTTGTCCCACCACGCCGTCCTCTATATTCTCGATGAACCCACTTCCGGTCTTGACCCGGTATCAAGGGATGAAATTCTGCATATTTTTACCCGTATTGTCAAAGACGGGAAGCGCTCTGTTTTGTTTTCTACCCATATTACTTCGGATTTAGACCGGTGTGCCGATGATATTACCTATATTCAAAACGGCATGGTATTAAAAAGCACAGACAAAGAGACCTTCCTCCGTTCCTTTGAGTATTTGAGGACCAACGAGGATACAGGCCTGCTTTCTTTAGAAGAAATCATGCTGCGTACAGAAGGGAGTGCTCTTGATGAAACTGCTTTATAAAGAACTGGCTCTGGCGGCCCATCCCACATCCATTGTCTTTGCATGTCTTGGCTGCCTTGTCGTTGTCCCGGCCTATCCTTATACGGTCATCTTTATGTTTGGCTGCCTGGCCCCTTATCTTACATTTCAATATGCCAGAGAAACCAATGACCTGTGGTATACTGCCCTTCTTCCGGTAACTAAGAAAGAAAGTGTCCGGGGTAAATGTCTGCTGATTGTCTCTATCCAGCTATTTCAGTTATTGATCGCTGTTCCATCTGTTTTTTTAAGAAAAATCCTTGAGGTAGGAAACAATCCGGTGGGCATTGACGCCACCATTGCCTGGTTTGGATTCGGGCTGATGATCTATGGCATCTTTGACCTTATATTCTTTCCAGCGTACTACAGGAATGGATATAAGGCCGGCAGGGCTTTCATAATTGCAGCCATCCCAATGCTGCTGATGATGGTCATTGTGGAAGGCGCCGTCCGTATTCCCCAGCTTGCATGGCTGGACAGCTATGCGCTGCCGGATCTTATGAGGCAGATTCCTGTTCTTCTCATTGCTATCCTGTGTTATGGCGGCTTTGTCAGTTTGGCATACAAAATTTCCGTGAAACGTTTTGAACATGTGGATCTATAATATGGCTCTGCCTTCGTACCGCAAATACCCGGTTATGCTCTGTTTTACTGATACCGAAAATGTACTTACTTTAACGAATTTATTTTGTACTTAATGTACCAAACCGGAAGCATTATGGAAAAAGATAGACATATCGGTTTACGCATTGACTCAGAAACCCATAAAAAACTGAAAAGCCTTGCAGAGTTTGACGGACACTCCATGAGCAGTGAGATCCTCTACCTGATCCGTCAGGCAATCCCACAGCATGAACATGAACACAGCGAATTGAAGCAATCCTATCCGTTCAGCATTTTCCGTCATTATCTTTAAAAGTGGACTCATTCTAGTTCCATTGTAACATTCCATGCCGGTAAGATAAAAAAAATCGGACTCATTTCAGTCCACACAAGGGGCTTTATCGCATGGAACAGAAAATGAAACAGATTGGTATTGATATTGGCGGGAATATCCGCCGTGTCAGGAAAGAAAAAGGAATCGGGCAGACAGGATTTGTTTGCCAATGTGATTGCTTTCCACTATCTCCTTCCCAAAGAAGATTTTCTGGAATTGATATTGTCAAGATTAGTTGACACATTTATTTCAAGGATATCACTGACTATGCTACCAGTTTCAAATCCTCATAATACTGTCTGCGTTTTATCATGGGAGGAAGCCCGCCATTGGCAGAGCAGATCCTCCGGTTATTCCAGTAGCTGAGGAAGTATCTCCAAATGAGCGCCTTTAATTCCTCTACCGTCATCTGCCTTGTGT
>DXFG01000334.1 GCA_019114545.1 Candidatus Blautia pullistercoris
GACGGAAACGGACTGGATTTTCTTCAGGAGATCCGGGCAAAGAGCGCCGTGCCGGTGATCATCATTACCGCCAATAACATGGAAACGGATATTGTTATGGGGCTGGAGCTGGGGGCCAATGACTATATTACCAAGCCTTTCAGCCTGATGGTTTTAAGAGCCAGGGCAGGAGTACAGTTAAGACAGCAGGATATGTCCGGGCAGACCCTGTATCAGGAAGGCCCTTTTTCCTTTGATTTTCAGCGGCTGGTCTTTCAGGTAAGAGGCAGGGAAGTAGAGTTCAGCAAGACAGAACAGCGGCTTCTGAGAAAATTGCTGGAGAACAAAGGCGCTACTTTAAAGAGGACCTATCTTATTGATGAAGTATGGAGCGGAGATACAGAATTTGTAGATGAACATGCCCTGACAGTGGCTATCAAGCGGCTGAGGGACAAGATCGAGGAAGACAGTAAAAATCCCAGATACATCAAAACGGTATACGGGATCGGATATACCTGGGCGGCACAGTGATATGGAAATGATAATATTTGGAACAGGAATGCTTGTTTTGGCAGCAGGGGTCTGCCTTTATGGAAGACAGAAAGAGCGGCGGCTTCTGGAACGGCTGGAGTCTATGCTGGAAAAGGCCAGGAGCGGAAGCTTCCGCCAGGAAGAGATTGATGAGACTATGGTATCCTCTGTGGAAAATTCCATGGCCCGTTTTCTGGAGGACAGCAGACTGGCAGAAGAAAACATGAATCAGCGCAAAGAGCGAGTACAGACTATGATATCGGATATATCTCATCAGACGGCTATACCTATTTCCAATATCCTGGTATACAGCCAGCTTCTGGAAGAGGACTGTGCAGATCCTCAGATGAGAGAATACGGGACGGTGATCCGCCAGCAGGGAGAAAAGCTTCAGTTTCTCCTGGATTCCCTGGTGAAGATATCCAGGCTGGAAAACGGGATCATACAGACAGTCCCTCAAAAGGGGGAGCTGGGTGAACTGGCCTGCCAGGTAAAAAGCCTTATGGAACAGAAAGCCGGAGAGAAACAGATATCCCTTGAGGTAAAGCCAGGGAAAGAGAAAGTCTATGCCTGGTTTGACCGGAAGTGGACCAGGGAAGCCCTGATGAATCTGGTGGATAACGCAGTGAAATATACGCCGGCTGGTGGAAAAGTTACCCTGGAAGTGGTTTCTTACAGCCTGTTTTCCAGGATCGACGTCCGGGATACGGGGATCGGAATAGAAGAGGAAGAACTGCCGGAGATCTTTCAAAGGTTTTACCGGAGCCGGGACGTACTTTCAGAGGAAGGGGTAGGACTGGGCCTGTATCTGGCAAGAGAAATTGTCAGAAGCCAGGGAGGATATATCAAGGTTTCTTCAAAGAAAGGGGAGGGAAGTGTCTTTTCCGTATTTCTTCCCAGTGAAAAAAGAGAAAATGTCTCCAGACTGTGATATTTCAGAAACGGTCTGGAGATTTTTTTCTGCTATCCTGTCCTTAAAGAAATCCGGGCCTTTGAGTTTGAACAGGATACCGGGGAAAAGGAGGCATTATGAAAATACTGGAAGTAAAAGATCTGAGAAAAATATACGGAAAGGGAGAGACTCTGGTGAAAGCCCTGGACGGGGTCAGCTTCTCTGTGGAGAAAGGAGAATTTCTGGCAGTGGTGGGAACCAGCGGCAGCGGAAAGTCCACCCTTCTCCATATGATGGGAGGGCTGGATATTCCTACCGGCGGAAAGGTACTGATTGATGGAAAAGACCTGTCTTCCATGAAGGAGGAAGAGCTGACTATCTTTCGGAGGAGGAATATTGGCTTTGTATTCCAGAGCTATAATCTGGTCCCTATGCTGAACGTTATGGAGAATATCACCCTGCCCCTGGGGCTGGACGGCAAAAAGCCGGACAGGGAGTATCTGGAAAATGTGATCCGCATGCTGGGCCTGGAAAAGAAGAAAAACAGTCTTCCCAGCCAGCTTTCCGGAGGGCAGCAGCAGAGGGTGGCCATTGCCAGGGCTCTGTCGGCAAAGCCGGCCATTTTGCTGGCTGACGAGCCCACAGGGAACCTGGACAGCCGGACCAGCCAGGATGTGCTGAGTCTGCTGCGGATCACCTGCCAGCAGTTTCACCAGACCATGGTGATGATCACTCATAATGAAGAGATCGCTCAGACAGCGGACCGGATCTTGCGCATTGAAGACGGAAAACTGGTGAAGGGAAGTGATGACTATGGTATTGGTGAATAGCAGAAAGACCATCTGGCTTCTGACCAGGCGTTTTCTGAAGATCAACCGGGGGAGAAATATCATAGCGGTCCTGGCAGTGATTATGACTGCAGTAATGTTTACCGCTTCTTTTACGGCGGCAGTTTCTGTGCTCCGCTCCACTATGAATCAGGAGATGCGGACCAGTATGGATTCCAGCCAGATTTCTGTTCAGGACCTTACAGAAGAACAGTTTCGCCAGATCAGCCAGTATGACAAGATCAAAGAGATGGGCTACACGATTTTTCTGTCGGTGGCGGAAAATGAAGAGCTGCAGACCATCTCCACAGAAATCCGTTATGCAGATGAAAACGGGGCCAGGAGTTATCAGTGCCTGCCTACCCAAGGAACACTCCCCCAGGGGGAGAAGGAGGCGGCTGTCAGCACTATTGTTCTGGATCTGCTGGGCGTACCTCACAAGATCGGCAGTACCGTGACGCTTACCTATAGTGCTTCGGGAAAACAGATTACAGAGGATTTCCGGCTCAGCGGTTTCTGGGAAGGAGATCCCCTGCCAAGGGGCCAGATGGTGTGGATTTCCAGAGATTACTGTCTGGCCCATATGAAAACCGCCACAGAGGAGTCCATTGCAATGGGAGATTTTGAGGGGGACTATAATCTGAGCCTGTGGTTTGACAATATCTTTAAGCTGAATCAGTATAAGGAAGAGATTGAGGAACTTTATCATGTGTCCGATACTCCCGCCAGGATGGATATTCCCCCGGCTTACGACAGGCTTTTTGGAGAAGACGGTTTTCCTTTTGCTACGGTAGGGGCAGTGGTTTTTCTGGTCTTTCTGTCCGGTTATCTGATTATTTATAATGTGTTTCAGATCTCGGTAAAAAATGATATCCGGGCCTATGGCCTTCTGAAGAATATCGGGACTACGGGAAGGCAGTTAAAGGGGATCGTCCGAAGGCAGGCCCTGCTCCTCTCCGGAATAGGGATTCCCATTGGCCTGCTCCTTGGGTGGCTGGCCGGCAGGGCCATGGTGCCTTATCTTCTGGAATCGGATCTGGGGGCAGAACCCCCGGAAGTTCTGGTAAGCACCAGTCCCTGGATCTTTCTGACTGCCGTTTTTTTCTCCCTGGCTACGGTCTATATTGCCTGTATGCGTCCCTGCCATATTGTAGCGAAAGTGTCTCCTGTGGAAGCGGTGCGGATGACGGAAGGGTCTGCCCGGAACCGGGAGAGAAAAGGCCATAAGGTCACTCCGGGGATCATGGCCCTGGAAAATATGAAAAGGACCTGGAAGAAATCTGTACTGGTGGTGTTCTCCCTGACCCTTCCCATCTTCCTTCTGAACTGTATCTATACAATACAGAAAGGGTTTGATTTTGACATTTATATAGATACTTATATTTCTTCGGACTTTAAAATCACAGGATCCGGAACTATGGCTCAGTATGCCGATCTGAATGCACTGACTCCCGAGATATTGGGGGATATCCGGAGTCAGGAAGGCATAGAAAGCCTGGCCTGTGTCTATGACACAGAGGAACTCCATCTCCTGAGCGAGAAAGAGTATGAGATTCTGAAAAACATGATGGATCTTGCAGAAAAAGAAGAAATTTACGACAGTACTTGGGCCCAGGAAGAGAGAAAGCGCCTGGAAAGCAGACAGATACCTTCCCATGTACTGGGAATCAACCAGGCGGCCTTTGAGAAAATGGAATTTCTGGACAGCTCCTGTACCTGGCAGGAATTTACACAGGGAGACTATGTGATCGTTTCCGCCAGTACCGATGGCTTTGGGGGATATTCAGAACCGGGGGACAGGATCACCCTTGAGATCGAAGGACAGAAGAGAGAGTTCCAGGTCCTGGGGGTGGGGGCCGTGCCTTATGATCTGGAGTATCCTTTTGGAGCAGGTACTTATTATGATGTTTCTTTTTACCTTCCGGAAGAGACTTATCTTCAGATGGGAGGAAATCCGGGGGCTATGACTGTGGGGATCGAGGCAGAGGAAGGAGAGGAGAAAGCACTGGGAAAATGGCTGGAAGACTATCTGACTGATAAGCCTCAGCTTCTCATGGACTCCCGCATGGAACTGGAGCAGCAGTGCAGCCAGTTTGCCGGAAAATATATGTTGATCCTGGGTCTTTTGTGCGGGGTGCTGTTTGTCATCGGCGTACTGAACTTTTTCAATACTTCGGCGGTGTCTGTGATCAGCAGGAAAAAGGAGCTGTCTTTGCTGGAAGCGGTAGGAATGACCAGAAAGCAGGTTCTGAG
>DXFG01000335.1 GCA_019114545.1 Candidatus Blautia pullistercoris
GATACCAGCAATGTCCGTGTCCGCAGGATCATAACTGAAGAGGATAATTCCAGCGTTATGGCTTTGGCAGAAAGGGCCAGGGATGATATTTCCAGGTCAGAAGACGGAACTTACTCCGAAGATGAGGAAGAAGAAACCGGAGCAGGACAGGATCTTCCTGACAGCGGCGTTGAGGTAGAATCTACCCGTCAGACTGCCTATGTGGTCAGCTCTGTCAATGTGCGGGCCGACGCCCAAAGCGGCTCAGAAATCCTGGGAGTTCTGGACGGAGGGGACTCCGTAACTGTCACCGGAATCTGTGCCAATGGCTGGTACCGGGTGATCTACGAAGGGGAAACCGGGTATGTGTGGAGAGATTATCTTTCTCTGTAAGCATATATTTCCGCTGAAAAAAGAAGGACCAAAAGGCGCTGCACCTTTGGTCCTTCTTCTTCGTTATCCGTATTTTCTTTTCGAAGACTTGCTTTAAGCCTCTGTCTTTGAGGAAGTTTTATTTTACCAGATATACATCTGCGTAATTCACGCCCAGAGCATTGGCTCTGTCATGATCATTCACATAAATGTCGATCCGGTTGCCTTTGATGGCTCCACCGCAGTCTTCTGCTGTAAACACATGGCCGTTAATGATCACCTGGGTACCATAAGGAATCACGCTTGGGTCAACGGCAATGGTCTGTCCTTCCACTACGGGAGTTCCCGTAGCCGTAATACCTGTCTCCACATCACAGCACAACTCGCAGGAACAATAATAGGTCAGCTTATAATTTCCCAGATAATCGCCGTACATATCCTCGGTAGCGTTAACTTCTGCAATGTCTCCGCTGGAGTATACATAATTGGTGTCATCCAGCACTCTTGTAGCCCACACTGCATTCGCTGTATTCAGATTGCCCTGAACAATGCCGTATTTTGTGCCCATGGCCTCAACCGTCTTGCCATTTCCTGCGTAGATTACCACATGGTAAACATATCCGTCTCTGGCATAGAAGATCAGGTCTCCCGGCTGAGCGTCTTCCACAGCGATCTTTGTTCCATACTGGGCCTGATCAGCAGCCACCCTTGGAAGGTCTACGCCGTATTCCTTATAAACGCTCTGAACAAATCCGGAACAGTCTGCTCCTTCTGTCAGGCTTGTACCGCCCCAGACGTAAGGATTTCCAATAAACTGAGACGCAAACTCCACAACAGAGCTTCTGACCTCTCCTCCCGGTACTCCTGATTTCACAGATGTAAGGGTATAATAGCAGGCCTGGTTGTCACTGGGCTCCACCAGCTTATTTGCCGTAGTGTAACTTTCCTCTCCGGCCTGTTCCACAGCAGCCTTTACAGACTCGTCATACGCAATATACTGTCTGCTGACAAATCCCCGGACGTCTCCGGATTCTATGTATACCCAATCCTGATCCTTGTCTGCCAGAATATAGCAGAGGCTTCCCTGAGGAAGAGTACCTACGATCCTGGTATCTGTGCCTTTTCCTTCTCTCACATTCAGAAGGCTTGCCGTGGTAACTGCATAGTCTTTATCCACAACCGTCTGATTTACCGTAGCTCTCAGATATAAAAACGCATTGTTTTCCAGCCACGAAACTAATTCCTGAGCCATAGGTGCTGTTCCTTCGATACCGGTATACTCAACACCCTCTGCAGCGGCTTTTTCCTTAGCCTGTTCCTGATATTTTGTAAGAAGTTCCTGAGCTGTATCGCCGGTCAGTACCTGTTCTGTCTGTACAAAACCTCTGACTCTGCCAGACTCCACATACAGCCATCCGTCCTCTTCCTTAAGGATATAGCACAATCCGTCTTTTGCCAGGCTTCCGATACTTCTGGACTCCTGGTTCATCTCTTCTTTGATCTCAATGTTATCAACGGCAAAAGCATATTTTCTGGCTACTGTCCAGAAACGGAAGTCTTCCACCATTACCGGGAGCTGTACGATCTGCTGATTGGCTACAAGCTCTTCATTTGTAGAAGGTGCTTCTTCACTTACCGCTTCAATCTGGGGAGAACCGTTCTCCAAAAGGATCACGAAGCCGTTTTCATCCAATACATACTGATATCCTTCCGGCAGTGCATAGCCGGTTCTGGCCTCATAAGCCTCCGGCGTCTCGTTCTGCGGCTCTTCTGACACCGGTTCCTCTGTATTTTCTTCCGGAGTCTCTCCTGTTTCTTCTCCTTCCGGTGTCTCTGTATCGGTTTCCTCTCCCTCTGGTACTTCAGGAACAGTTTCTTCTGGGTTTTCGGTATCCGTTCCCTCGGGTACATCTGTTCCAGGAGTCTCGCTGTCCGTATTCCCAGTTCCATCACCTTCCGGTTCAGATTCCCCTGGCTCTTCATTCCCCGGCGTTTCCGGAGCTGGATCTTCAGTTCCTTCTTCCGGTGTCTCCGGGGCTGGATCCTCGGTTCCTTCTTCCGGCGTCTCCGGGGCCGCATCCTCGGTTCCTTCTTCCGGTATCTCCGGGGCCGGATCTTCAGTTCCTTCTTCCGGCGTCTCCGAGGCCGGATCTTCAGTTCCTTCTTCCGGCGTCTCCGGGACTGGATCTTCGGTCTGTACTACCGCATCCGCCTCCATAGCTGCACTGCCATCCTCCAGAATCGTCACAAGTCCGTTTTCATCTAATATGTAATGATAGCCTTCCGGAAGAGATCCCCCTCCAGCTTCATATTCCCCTACTGATATCTTTTCTCCCGGTGCCGCCGCCCAGACGCTTCCGGGAACCGCCATGGACACTGCGACAGAAAGGGCCAGTACTTTCTTTAGTTCTTTCAATTTCATTTTTTTACCTCCTGCCATTCTGTCTGCAAAATATAACTCATTCCGCCATACCGCCGTAGCTGGCAAGTCATCACTTATGGCCGAACAATCCCTATAAAATTTCAATTCCTGCCTCTTCGCAGATTTTCATTGTCTTCTCATCCCAGATTGAAGACTGTACTTCTCCGATATGTGCCTTTTTCAAAAGCAGCATACAGATTCTGGACTGACCGATCCCGCCGCCGATAGTAAGAGGAAGTTTCCCCTCCAGCAGCATCTTGTGGAAAGGCAGCTTTCTTCTCTCATCGCAGCCTGCCTTGGTAAGCTGTTCGTCCAGAGATTTCTCATCTACCCGGATTCCCATGGAAGAAATTTCTAATGCACACTGGAGAGGCTCATGCCAGAACAGCAGGTCCCCATTCAGTTTCCAGTCATCATAGTCCGGCGCCCGGCCGTCGTGTTTCTGGCCGGAAGCCAGCAGATCCCCAATCTGCATAACAAAGGCGGTCTTATGCTCTTTTACATAGAGATTTTCCCTTTCCTTTGGAGAAACATCCGGATACAGATCTTCCAGCTCCTGAGAAGTAATAAACGAAACCTCCCGGCATAACTCTGTATCCAGATCTTCATACTGATATTTTATTTCGTCAAGGGCATTGCAGATAGCCCCGACAATGCGGTTGACTGTATTTTTCAGGTATTCCAGGTTCCGGTCAGCTCTTGTTATGACCTTTTCCCAGTCCCACTGATCTACATATACAGAATGAAGATTATCCAGTTCTTCATCTCTTCTGATCGCATTCATATCTGTGAGAAGTCCTTTTCCCACATGGAAATCATAGCGGTACAGCGCCATACGTTTCCACTTTGCCAGAGAGTGGACTACCTGAGCCTGGGTACCCGCATCCGGAATATCAAAAGTAACCGGTCTTTCCACGCCGTTCAGGTCATCATTTAATCCGGAAGCCGGATCTACAAACAGCGGAGCTGTCACTCTTTTCAGTTTCAAGGCCATACACAGCTTTTTCTCCATCACATGCTTGATCACTCCGATAGCCTCCTGGGTTTCATACCTGGACAGACAGGAATGATAGTGTTCCGGTATTATCACATTGCTCATATTCTCTCCTCCTGTAACCGGTTCAGACCAGATGTCCATATCCGTCTGATATATCTCAACAACCATTAGTATCCTTTTCATTCGCTGCTATAGCGCAGCCAGATCCTGTCTTTTATTTTATTACAAAAGCTTTGTGATGTAAATATAAACTTTTTCTTATGTTTGAACTTCCCCTGGAAATATGATATCCTATTATAAATAGATTTTAGGAAGGAGCCACTGTCATGAAGATACAGGAATCAGCAGAAAATTATCTGGAAACTATTCTGATCATCGGAAACCGAAAACCTCAGGTGCGATCTATCGACATTGCCAATGAACTGAATTTTTCCAAGCCCAGCGTCAGTGTCGCCATGAAAAACCTCCGTCTGAACGGATATATCCAAATGGATCATGATGGGTTTATTACCCTTACCCCTTCCGGGAAAGCGATCGCTGATAAAATATATGAACGTCACCGTCTTCTCAGTTCCTGGCTTGAACAACTGGGGGTTGATCCGAAAATAGCCGCAGAGGATGCCTGCCGTATGGAACATGTGATAAGTGCAGAAAGTTTCGAGGCCATTAAACGGCATACTCATCTTATGGAGAAAAAGCTCCAGGAGGCAGAAGAAAATTCTTAATTTCAGAAAAGCCGTTCCGTAAAGTCCGGACAGAATCTGCTCTTTACGAAACGGCTTTTCCTTTATTTTATTGCTCTGTTTTTTCCTTATGCAGGGTCAGTTTCTTCACCCTGTTTTTTCTCCTGGATCACTTCTTTCTCAATCTTTTCGATCTGCTCTGCGATCCGTTTTTTAATACTATTCATATCCTGATAGGTTCCCGCCAGTTTCTGCTGGGTTTTATTCAGAATATTCACATATTCAGCGATCTTATACTGAACTTCAGATACCGCACTGCGTACTCCCTCATAATCCGCTTTGCTTCCGATATTCTCCTCCGCCTCTTCCAGTTTTTTCTTCAGATCCTTGTTTTCCTCTCTCAGGCGAAGAATCTCCCTGGCCAGTTTGTCCTTGATCATATTTTTCATCTGTTCTGTCTTCTGATAATCCTGCTGAGTCAGTCTCTGCTTTTCTTCTGCAACTGCCAGTTCATCCTGAAGTCGGCTGTTTTCTTTCGCCAGTCCTTCCAGACGTTTATCCTGATCTTCTGCCAGTGCAGCGCTGTTTTCCTCTTCCTGTTTTAACAGTTCCTCCAGCTCTTTGATCCGGTTCTGATATCCCTTCGTTTCTTCCTCATGAGCCCGGGTCATCTGATCAAGCTTATCATTCATATTTTCCACATATTCCAGAACATCATCTTTCTTGTAACCGCCTACTGCAGTTCTGAATTCCAACTCTGCTCCCATTATTTGTTCTCCCCTTTCTTCCCTGTTACTGTCCGTTTTCCTGACCGGAATGTCTCTTAATCCAGTCATCTCTTAAAACTGCATAAAGTTCTGCATTGGTTGCCGCCTGATAAGGCGAAGTCCAGAAAAGGCCCAAAAGCCCGCAGGTAAGTGCAGACCCGAACCACCAGCCGATAAAAGAAAGGTCCAGTCCGAAAGCTTCCAGTTTCTGTCCCATCATCATTTCTTTGCTGATAGCAAAGGCATCTGTACTGCTGATATCCGGCTGTTCCGCCAGAATATAGGGGACCATCCTGTACTCATAGCTCTTTACAATTCCCGGAACGATCAGAAGCAGCGTCCACAAAAATGTGAACAGATTTCTGAGAAACATGACAAACACTACATTTCCGTAATGACCGGACTGGAACCCAAAAAGGATCTTAGAAACCCCCGCCTGATAATCCCTGTTCTCTACATAAAACCTGCAGGCTCCCATTTCCAGGACCGAAAACACCAGAATCTGTACTAAAATGACCACTGCTCCGGG
Organism: Candidatus Blautia pullistercoris; assembly: GCA_019114545.1. Taxonomy (GTDB): domain Bacteria; phylum Bacillota; class Clostridia; order Lachnospirales; family Lachnospiraceae; genus Blautia; species Blautia pullistercoris. The sequence goes on from DXFG01000335.1 coordinate 5,750, forward strand.
AATAAGAAACCATAAAGCAAATGTAGTATCCTCCAACCATCTTTCTATATTGACAGTCCCTCCGGTCCCTGTTATCAGACCAACGATCAGGCTGACTAAAACGCAGCTTCCATAATTCCTGCGAAATTTCTCTTTTCCATCCGTTTTCAGTCCTATACGATCCCAAAACATAACGTTCCCTCCTCTCAAATCGTATACTACGGTTTTATTCTATCATGTATTGTCATAGTATAAAAGTGAATTTTTTAAAAATTTCTTATTGACATTTCTGACTTTATCCCTTATAATTGTTTCTGTTGCTAAGGAAAACAACAAATCATATGTGCGTTTAGCTCAGCTGGATAGAGCGTTTGACTACGGATCAAAAGGCCGGGGGTTCGAATCCTCTAACGCACGGTACTAACCCTTATGTCTTCAGGACATAAGGGTTTTTGTTTTATACATAAAAGCCTATGTGAAAGGAGTTCAGTATGTTTACATCCACACAGCTTCGACAGCAGCTTTCTTCTATAAACAGAAAAAGCTATCCTGCCTATAAAAGCCTGAAAGGAGTCTATCGCTTTCCGGACTATCTTTTGTCCATTGATCACGTACAGGGAGATCCTTTTGCCTCCCCTTCTCATTTGAGTGTCTCAGTTTCCAGGAAAAAAGCCGGTTTTCCGGATTTCTGCTTCCGATCTCCGGTAACAAGGATCGCTCTTCAGGATCTTCTTACCAGAAAATTTGAAGAGCAGATCTCCGTTTACAGTTTCCGGGCAAAAGGCTCCGGAAAAAGCGGTCTGATCTCCATCACCCGCTGCGGCCAGGAGGTCCTGGAACGGACGGCCTGTGAGATCACAGATGATGACATTTTTCTCCGGTTTACCGTAGGATTTCCTGCAAACGGAAGAACCATAAATGCTCCGGAGCTGGAAAAGATCCTTTTTGATTTTCTTCCTCTCTGTGTGTCCAAAAGCCTGTACTATAAAAATCTTTCCGCCAAAACTGTAGAAGATACAATCTTTCTGGCTGAAGATCAGGAATATATCCGCCAGGAACTTCCCAAAAGGAGTCTGGCCGCCTTTGTGGCAGATCATTCTATTCTTCCCAGGCAAAGCGGTGTTTCTCAGAAACCCATGAAAGGAAGTATTCCCTTCCTGGCTCCGGAATCTCTCCGGGTAGAAATAGATCTTCCCCACAAAGGGCGGATCCGGGGCATGGGAATCCCAAAGGGCATAACCCTTATTGCCGGAGGTGGGTACCACGGAAAATCTACCCTGCTGAATGCTCTGGAAAGAGGGGTTTACAACCATATTGCCGGCGACGGAAGAGAATATGTAATCACAGATTCCACTGCACTGAAGCTCCGGTCTGAAGACGGCCGTTTCATCAAGGACGTGGATATCTCCCTTTTCATCAATGATCTTCCCAACAAAAAGGATACTCACTGTTTCTCCACCCTGGACGCCAGCGGAAGCACTTCCCAGGCCGCCGGGATCGTGGAAGGCATGGAAGCCGGAACCAGGCTTCTTCTCCTGGATGAGGATACCTCCGCTACCAACTTCATGGTCCGTGACGCCTTTATGCAGGAAGTGATCAGCAGGGAAAAAGAGCCTATCACACCTTTCCTGGAACGGGCCCGGGACCTCTATGAAAAAGCCGGTATTTCCACCATTCTGGTAGCCGGCAGCTCCGGAGCTTTCTTCCACATTGCAGATACGGTAATTCAGATGGACTGCTACCGGGTTCTGGATATCACACAAAAAGTAAAAGATCTGTGCAGGAAATACCCTCTTTCCTCTGGTCATGCCCCTGCCTTTGTCATGCCCGGATTCAACCGGATCATGACCGCACCCCCGGTGAAAGGGGACGGATATAAAGATCTGAAACTGAAGGTCCACGGCAAAGACTCCTTTTCCCTTGGAAAAGAAACCATAGATTTAAGATACATCGAACAGATTGCAGATTCTGAGCAGACTGCGGCACTGGGACAGCTGCTGAAATATGCCAGGGAACATCTCATCGATAACAAAAAAAATCTTTCTAAGGTCATCGAACTTTTAGAAAAGAAACTGGAAAAAGAAGGGCTGTCAGGCATCTGTTCCTCTTCCTATACGCCCTGCGGTCTTGCCATGCCAAGGAGACAGGAAATCTATTCCTGCTTTAACCGGTACCGGAGATAATTTTACAGTTTCTAAGAGACTGGTTCCATTTCTTTTCATCAAAAAACCGCTGTATTTCCAAACTCCTGAATTCAGGCTGTGAAATACAGCGGTCTCTTTTGACTTTCTGATTCTAAATTTCCGCTTTTTTCAGGATTCCCACCCCCATAGGATATGGCCCTGTATGTACCCCTATCGTGGCTCCGATCTGGATCTGCACCCATTCTTTTACCGGGTATCCTTTTTCCAGCAATCTCTCTTTCAGATACTCTTTAAAGGTCTTATACTCCGGCACATCCAAGCCCACGCCGGTTACCAGCAGATATTCTTCCAGATTTATTTTCTTCTTCTCCAGATACTCTATAAACATATCCACTACCTTGAGAAGAGATTTTTTTCGCCCTCGGCACAGTTCTGTAGGCCCCAATTCCCCGTCATAATACTGGAGAAGAGGTTTGATGTTAAGAACGCTGCCTGCCAGAGAAGCTGCTTTCCCTATCCTTCCTCCGTGTTCCAGATATTTCAGATCTTTTGTACTAAAGAATATATGGCCGGTATTCCTGATCTTTTCCAGAGCTTTTACCGCCTCTTCCAGAGAAAGCCCCTGATCCCTGAGTCTCACTGCTTCCTGGACAAAAAGCCCTTGTATGGCTGTGACCAGCTGAGAATCCATTACATAGATTTCAGCCTGAGGATAGTCTTCCATAAGCTCCTCTTTAGCGTTTATAGCAGACTGCATAGAGCCGCTGAATTTTTTTGTCAGACAGATACACAGCACCGGCATTCCTCTTTTTACCAAAGGCAGAAAGGCGTCTATGTAATCCTGAACCGACGGCATAGAGGTCTTGGGGTAACACCCCTGATTATCTGCCATCTCCTGGTAGAAATCAGTAACCGCAATATCCTTTCCCTCTCTCAGATACTTTTCCCCATCAAAGGATACATAAAATGATACAATCGTGATCTGCTCCCGCTCTGTATACTTAGGCGATAAATCGCAGGAGCTGTCACTGACAATCCCAAATTTCATTTTTCATCCGTCCTTGTCTTACTTTTTAATATCTGTTACTATCTATAGTAAATGTTACAATTGTAACATTTTATTTTCACAAAAACAAGACAGCGAACCCGAATTGTTACAAAAAGGAGAATTTTGTTCATGAAAAACTTATCAAAAAATACCGCAAAAGAATTCACCAAAAATTGCATTATGGATGCACTCCTTCAGCTCATGCACACCAAAGACTATGAACAGATCACAATATCTGAACTGACCCGGAAAGCCGGAGTTTCCAGAATGTCCTACTACCGCAGTTATAGCAGCAAAGACAGCATCTTGACAGACTATATGCATCGGATTTTAAAAGAATATGCAGAGGAACTGAAGGGGCCTGCCTTCCAGGCTGATTTCCAGACCTATGAACATATCCTTTGGAGTCTGAAATATCTGCAGAAATACAAAGATTACGTCCTCTGCCTGAAGAAAGCCAACCGCTCAGAAATTCTCCTCCATGGCCTGGATCTGTATATGCTCTCCGTTACAAAACCCCTGGATAAATCTGCCTTGGAAAGATATGAGCTTTATTATTATTCCGGCGCTCTTTATAATATTTTCATGCACTGGATCGAAGACGATATGAAAGAAGACATAGAAGTTATTGCCTCTATTATATATGAACATGTACGGCACAGCCGGTTTAATGACCGAAAAAAATAAAAATGGCACCCTATACCGACTAAGGTTAAGGATGCCATTTCTGTTCGCCCTATTGATTAATCTCTACGTCTCCCAGACAGCCTTCTGTTGACTGTTCCGGAGCTGCCGGTGCCTCTTCTGCCGCAGGCTGATTAATTTCCACATCACCCAGGCAGCCTTCTGTTGACTGTTCCGGTGTCTCTGGTACTGCAGGTGCTTCTTCTACAGGTGCTTCTACAGGTGCCTCTTCTACTACTGGTGCTTCTTCCACTGCAGGTGTTTCCGGTGCTGAAGAAACATAAGAATTATCTGTATAGGAAGATTGGTCTGCTGTCGTATTATTTGCTGCTGCTTCTGCTGCTGCCTGCTCAGAAGCAGCCTGTTTTAATTCTGCCAGTTTCTGTTCTGCATCTGTTAATTTATTTAAGTTTGTTACTTTTGTTTTCTGTGCGTCAGACAGCGCATCATATGCTGCCCTGGCACTCTGTATGTTGGATTCTGACTCTACAGTCACTTCGCCAATGGCATCAATCTGTTTTACTACTGCATCTGCTTTTTCATTGTCCGCTTTTACCATTAATTCCATTTCTTTGGTTGTAACTTCTGTATTTTCAGAAACGCTGGTATATTTCAGAAAATATACATCATCTTCAAAGCACAGAGAAGCTTCTTCCATATCTTCTATGGCAAAGGAAGAAAACTCAGCAACCGTTTGATCCTCAAAAGTCACTTGTAAGGTATATGTGAGATTAACAAGTGCATCCGCAAGCTCTGACTCCTGCTCTTCATTATTATTCTCAGCAGTAGCCTCTTCGTCCTCTAACATATAATAGAAATCAAATTCTTCGTTATTCTCTATTTTCTGTTCTGCCTTCATCATATTTGCAGGGTACTCTGCTTCATCTGAACGTTTTACAGACAAACCTGTAATATTTTTTCCTGTTAAATTTGTCATAAGTACATGGCAGGCATCTGCACTTTCGTTACCCACGATCTGAAGTGTTTCTTCTTCTGATGCTTCTGTTCCTTCTACTGCCTGGGGCTCCGTTTCAGATACAGCCTTCTCCTCTTTGTTTCCGCAGCCGCTGAAAACAAAGCCTGTACACAATAATACAGCAAGTACTTTTGTAAATTGTTTTTTCATGTGATTACTCCTTCCTATTCTTCTAACGATATATCTTCTGATGCAACAATTGCAGCATTTTCGCCATTTTTACAAATCACATTAATATGTAAAAAATCAGATGGGAGTTCTGCATAATTCAAATACATGGAATAGCCATTCCCGTTCCCGTCTTCTGTCAATGTATAGAAGGGCTTATAGGTTTTCATATTCGTCCGATCGGCATCGCTTACACAGACTACAATTTCTGTATCGTCTTCCACCAATTCCTGTTCGATACTTCCGTTAATTTCCAGATAACCGCCGCTTTTTCTGCATTCGATGGTGGAATTTGTCTGTCTTTCAGCAGCAGCCACATTATCTGTCTCCGGAGCTTCCATAATGGGAATCTCTGTAGCAAGTGCAGATATATTCCGTTCTACCCTTTCTATAATCACCACATCCGGATGATATTGGATAATATTTCCAAAATTATATGGAACCAATCTGGAAAAATATGCATTTCCATATTCCTCTGCCAAAAATGGGAGAATACTTTCTCCAAAAGAATCCCGATACATTAATAGGGATCCTTCTTTTTGAGCATTGACCGTTTCAATCCATGCATCCATATTATCAGTAACATCATTTACATACTGATACTCCCAGTCTTTCTCATAATAAAAATCTTCTTCTTTTTCTGCAGCCAGGGGATACAAAATCTCATCAATATCACCTACATGATCTGTGCGCACCTCATATGGCACATTTAAATAAGTCTCATGGTCTTTGCCGAGATAATCCAATATCTCGTTGTATGCCAGGACTGCGCCTTTATTATTCCAGTGGCTGTCTCTCTTGAAATACAAAACTTCCTCTTCATTCTGGAATGCTTCTTTCAGATCAATGAAATGAATGTTATTTTGTTCCAGCAGTTTATTTAATCTGTCAAGATTACTATCTGTTCCCGGTTGATAATAATATGGCATATGATCGCCATACAAAGTATTCTTATTTGGTATCAACGCCAGTAAAAACTGCGAACCATTTTTTTCCATAGACTCCTGTACCAGGGATAAGTTATACACTATATTGTATAATTCCCTGTCAGAGAGTAAATCTCTTCCTGTATAATCGTTAGCTGTGCCTCCATAATATAGCCAGTCGTCTTCTCCAACGATTACCTGGTCTGTTGTACTGGTATGGAATATTTTTCCCCATATGGCAGAATTCGCAGTCAGCATCTGCAAACGAAAAGCCATATGTTCTTCAAAATAAGTACCTGCCTCTTCCAGATAGTCTGTATTATAATTTCCATCTTCTATCAACTGCGGCCATCGGCTCATTTCTTTATTCTCTGTTGTCTCTGTAGTCATCCAAAAGCTCATCCCAACAAAGGGAACCATCAAAGCTATGATAATTAATGCAATATATGCTATATAACCTTTCTTCATGTAACACCTCTTTCGCATCAGCCATATAAATCTTTCTTTCATTAAAACCTAAAATAAATAAATGGATTATATGTACCGCTGGCAAGAGACAACATACATAAGAACAATAGTATCACAGTAAAAACATAACTTGCCGGCTGAAGAATGATTCCTATTGACGGTTTTCTGGTCCAACACTTCTGTACCTTTTCTACCCACGGGGTACTTCCGGCAACAGCAATTATAAACATAAAAATAAACATCGGGGTCAGCTGTTCCAGTGTAAGTATCATTTTCGCAGAAGAAAAGTCCCAGCCCCAGAACATCTGTCCGATAATCTGCAATCCCTGAGTTATGGTTTCCGCACGGAATATCACAAATCCTATACACACTACCAGAAGGGTATAAACATGCCTGAGAACCTGGGGTAATTTCTTTAAAGGCAGAATCATTTCAAAAAGCAAAAACAACCCATGGAAAAGTCCCCATATCACAAAGGTCCAGCTTGCCCCATGCCATAACCCTGTACAGAAAAACACGATAATTTTATTCATACAGGTTCGAAACATTCCCTTGCGGTTTCCGCCCAGGGGAATATACAAGTATTCCTTAAACCATGAGGACAAAGAAATATGCCATCTGCGCCAGAATTCCGTCACGCTGGCAGATATGTATGGATAGTTGAAGTTTTCCTGAAAATGGAATCCAAACATATGGCCCAACCCTATAGCCATATCACTATATCCGCTGAAGTCATAATAAATCTGCAGCATATATGCACCGGCACCGATCCAGGCACTGCATATATTCAATTCTGCTGGTGCTGCGTTAAATACAGCATCAGCAGTTAAGGCCATAACGTTTGAAATTAAGACTTTTTTCCCCAGGCCTATAATAAATCTATGCAATCCTTTTGCCACTTCTGTATATTCCATTTTTCTTGTGTCAATTTGCTTTTGGATGTCATAATATTTTACAATAGGACCTGCAATTAATTGCGGGAAAAAAGAAATGTATAAAACTACATTCAAATATTTTTTCTGAGGCTCCACTTCTCTGCGATATACATCAATTACATAGGACATCGCCTGGAATGTATAAAAGGAAATACCTATAGGTAAAATAATCCCCGACTTTGGGACCGAGCTGTGGAAGATCCAGTTTCCTGTACTGATCACCATATCGGTATATTTAAAAATCCCCAGAAATACAAGATTACATATCACAGCTGCTGCAAGCACACGTTTTCTGAATTTCTCCTGATCCCTGTCCATCAGCTTTCCAAACAGAAAATTCAGCCATGTACTTGCGAGCAGCAGCAGCACATAAACCGGTTCCCCGTATGCGTAAAACAGCACACTGGCAAAAACCAGAAAAACGTTTTTAATTTTAATAGACGGTAAAATGCAGTATGTAAGAAAAACAATCGGTAAAAACACGCATAAAAACGTCATTGAGCTGAAAACCATATCTATATGTACCTCAACGAATATAACTCAGCAAAGCATTTCCTTTTGGCATCATATAGAAGTTTAAGTATGGACTGATTTCAGCCTGTCCTTCTGGGTCACAAATATATCTTCCGTCAATTTCTACCCATCCGTGAGGTGTATATCCTCCGCCTCGTCTCGTCACCTGACCTTCTACATATTCCGCATCATATCCCAGGTATTTTGCAAGATAATAAAATGCACCTGCATAACTGTAGCAATTGCCTCTATGATTCTGGAATGCCATCATTGAATACCACTGGCATCTTGTATAACCGTCTGGCGGTGTTATGTGCCCATTATGGCGCTCATAAGACATATTATTTACTACCCAGTTAAAGCAGGCTCTCAAATCTCTTCCTACTTCGGAGTAAACTTGTTCTGTGTATTCACGAAGCTTAGCCTCTTCCGGATCAGATTCAGACCAATTCACCTTACCGTTTACTATATAATGAGAACCATTGGCATCTTCCATTAATCCGGTATAACCGCTGTTAAGTCCTCCGTTTTGAATATACCATTGGCCATCTTCTTTCTCAGCCAAGCCTGTATAGTTCCAATCCAGAGCTCCGTTTTGAACGTACCACCAGCCGCTTTCATTTTCTACTAAGCCTGTATAGTTCCAGTCCAATGCGCCCTGATTAATATACCACCAGCCATTCTCATTCTGGGCCAAGCCTGTATAGTTCCAATCCAGGGCTCCATTATTGATATACCACCAGCCGTACTCATTCTGGGCTACTCCTGTGTAATCCCAGTTCAACCAGCCATTGTTGATATACCACCAGCCATACTCGTTCTGGGCTACTCCCGTATAATCCCAATTCAGCCAGCCATCGTTAATATACCACCAGCCGTTCTCGTTCTGGGCCACTCCCGTATAAGTCCAGTCCAATGCGCCGTGATTAACATACCACCAGCCATTCTCGTTCTGGACCACTCCCGTATAATTCCAGTCTAACGCACCACAATTAATATACCACCAGCCGTTTTCATTCTCTACCAAACCTGTATAGGTCCAGTCCACCGCTCCGTGGTTAATATACCACCAGCCATTTTCATTCTCTGCCAAGCCTGTATAATCCCAGTCTAAATAACCATCTCGGATATACCACCAGCCATTTTCATTCTGGGCTACTCCCGTATAGCTGGTATTTACCTGGTCGCCATTTTTCACACACCAGTTGCCGCTGGCATCATCCCAAACCACAACATTCGGATTTTCAGATGATTCTGTGCCTTCCGCTCTTACCTCATCGGCACAGCACCATATGATGCCGATGGATGCTGCAAGAGTACTGCAGATCATAAAGTTCTTCATCATGTTTTTTTTCATCTTTTTCTTCCTCTCCTTATTTTTGGCAGCGTCAAAACTACCGGTTTTTTATAATAAAATATAATAAACCCTTCATTTTAAGGGAAGTCTGCAATAAAAAAAGCATTGACCTCCCTTTTCTGATATAATGTCCGTGATAAAACTTCAATCAAATCAAAGGTGGTAATGCTCATGGGCATTATACAATATTTACTCTCTATCATCCAAATCTGACACAAAAGTGCCGCAGACCGGAATCGAACCGGTACGGGAGTATAAGTCCCGCAGGATTTTAAGTCCTGTGCGTCTGCCAGTTCCGCCACTGCGGCATTTTGTACTTTCGGTTTACCGCAAAGGGCATACGCACAAAGTACTGTCCCTTTTAACTTACTTGTACAATGGGCGATGGTGGATTCGAACCACCGAAGGCTTTGCCAGCAGATTTACAGTCTGTCCCCTTTGGCCACTCGGGAAATCGCCCGTATTATTTTTGATTTTCACACAAAAAAATTATAGCATACCCTTACAAAATTGCAAGTATTTTTGCCTCCCATTTACAGAGGAATTTACAGATTGATCCCCGCTGCCGGCAGCGGGGATATTGGTTTCTGCGCTTCTTTATTTTTCCTGGTCCAGCACACATCTTACGATGATAGCTCCATGGGAAGGTACTTCCAGACGAATCACACCTGCTTTGCACTCATGGATCTTCTTTACCAGGCTGTATCCGAAATCTCCCGTCACCATAAGCTGTCTGAATTTACAGGTTCTGGATCTTGGGATTCCCAGCTCCCATACGGAAAGCTCTACCATCTTAGTCTCATCGCTGTTATTAATAGTCACCACCGTTTTTTCTCTATCTGTAAATCTTCCGTAGCTGATCTGCTGATAATCATTGGCCAGAAACTTTACAGAGCCTCTCAGCAGCTCATAATTTTCTTTATGGATTCTGATCATATCCCTATGGAAGCTGATCAGCTCTTGATCCTCTCTTCCCCAGGGATAGGTCCTTCTGTTATCCGGATCCGTAAAGCCGCAAAGCCCTGCCTCGTCTCCATAGTAAATGGTGGGGGCTCCAGGCCAGGTCATCTGGATCACTACCGCTTCCCGAAAAACAGCTTTGTTAATGTCCTGTTCAGCCGCCTCACTGCCCAGGTTTTCTACCCGTCCTACCTTATGATTGGTCCTGGTAAGGAAACGGGAATGGTCATGATTGGATAACTCATTCATAGCTGTCATCAGAGACGGTGCATAAAAGCTGGCCATATGGTATTTCATAGAGCCGATAAAGCAGTCGCTGTTTCCCAGCATACCCTCGTTAAATTCATCACTGTGCTTTTCCATTCCCGTAAGGAACCAGGTCACAGGCTCCATAAAAGCGTCATAATTCATGACCGTATCCCACTGGTCTCCTTCCAGCCAGGATTTTGCCTCTCCATAATGCTCTGCAAGGATCAAGGCATCTGGATTGGCCTCTTTCACATTTTTCCGGAATTCTCTCCAGAACTGGTGATTATATTCATTGCTGTGACCCAGGTCCGCAGCTACGTCAAGACGCCAGCCATCAACATTATAAGGGGGAGATACCCATTTTTTTGCAATGCTCATAATATAATCATAGAGCCTTGGGGATTCTTCATAATTCAGTTTCGGCAGGGTATCATGTCCCCACCATCCGTCATAAAACTGATTATAAGGCCAGCTATACTCATTGTGAAAGCGGAAAAACGTTCGGTAAGGACTATCCTGGTCTATATAGGCCCCTTTCTCATATCCGGTCTGGTTCTCATAAATCTTTTCCCGATCCAGCCATTTATTAAAGGATCCGCAATGATTAAACACTCCGTCCAGGATTACCTTCATTCCTCTTTTATGGATTTCTTCCACAAGACAGACAAAAAAAGCATTGCTGGCTTCCAGGTTCACCTTATCTGTCACCCGCTCAATATATTTTGTAGCATGGGCGTTATCTTTATCTCCTTCTGCCAGGACCTCTCCTGTGTCCTTTACGATCTTCCCATAATGGGGGTCAATATAGTCGTAATCCTGGCTGTCATACTTATGGTTGGAAGGAGATACAAACAACGGGTTAAAATAAATCACGTCTACGCCGAGATCCTTCAGATAGTCCAGTTTATCCAGTACTCCCTGAAGATCCCCGCCATAGAAGTCCCGGACATCCATGGCCTGAGGAGGCCGGTTCCAGTCTTCTACCTTTTTTACATGTTCATCAATATACGTATATTCTCCTGTGACCACATCATTGGAAGGATCTCCATTACGGAATCTGTCCACAAAAATCTGGTACATGACTGCGCCTTTCGCCCAATCCGGTGTTTTAAACCCGGGTACAATTCCAAAGCAGTAGTGTTCGTCAATCTCCCGGGTAACTCCTATCTGTGTATAATAACAATGGATCTTACCGGAAATGATTTCAAAATAATATCGAATAGTCTCATCTCCAAGCTTCACATTCGCCCCGTAATAATCAAAGCCGTCTTTAGACTCCACCCATTCCATAGGCTGTCTCACGTCATCATATACTAAAAAAATAAAGTCCACATTATTTTTCTTTGTGCGGATACGAACATTAACCGTATCTCCTGCCTCCGGCTCCGCCGGCGTCCTGTAATTTTCTGTCTCATCGCTGAAGACTGCACGTTTATTGAAAGTTGGCCTCATATTGGTCACATATTCCTGAATTTTCCTTGCATCATTAAGATTTTCGTAATTCATACTGCATCCTCTCCATATTTTAGCAAAACCTATCCGTGTTTCCTGCTTTGCTGAATTACTTCATATTATTATTCTATCCTACCAGGTCCATATATACAACCACTATTTCCACAGATTTTTCATACTTTTTTTGTTATTTTTACAAAGTAAAACAGCCAGTCTGCTGACTGGCTGTTTTGGAGAAGGTATTTCTTCTTATGGGGTGTAGCAAAAACTATATAATGTATTGGGGGGTTTTTACAGTAATTATAATAGCATGTCATCCGAAAAAAGTGTGCACAATCTTGAGTTTTTTTCGTAATTTTTTTTGATCAATTTTAACATGACTGGTCCTTCCACTTTTCGGCCCCCTATGATAATCTGCATAAAAACCTGCTAAAACAGGGCTTCAAACTCTTCCCTGCCGATTTTTTCCTTCTCGATCAGCAGCGCCGCACATTTATGAAGTACTTCCTCATTCTGAGAAAGGATTTCCTTCGCTCTCTCATAGGCTTCATCAATAATTCTCTTAACCTCGCTGTCGATAAGCGCAGCTGTCTGGTCAGCATAATTCTTCGTATGGCCGAAATCTCTTCCAATAAACACTTCCTCTTCGTCGCCGCCATACTGGATCATGCCTACTTTTTCAGACATCCCATACTGGGTCACCATAGCTCTGGCCATCTGCGTAGCCTGCTTAATGTCCTGAGAAGCGCCAGTGGTAATATCATGGAAGATCAGCTCTTCCGCTACACGACCACCTAAATCTACCACAATATTTTCCAGCATTTTCTTTTTGCTGTTAAACATCTCGTCCTGTTCAGGCAGAGGCATGGTATAACCTGCCGCTCCCATTCCTGTAGGAATGATGGAGATAGTGTGGACAGGTCCCATCTCCGGCAGCAGATGAAAAAGAATAGCATGGCCTGCCTCATGGTAAGCAGTGATCTTCTTTTCTTTCTCAGAAATCACCCGGCTCTTCTTCTCTGCACCGATTCCCGTCTTTATAAAGGCCTGACGGATATCACTCTGGTTAATAAAAAATCTGCCGTCCTTGGCAGTGATGATAGCCGCTTCGTTCATAAGATTTTCCAGATCAGCTCCGGTATAGCCTGCAGTAGTTCTTGCAATTTCCTTTAAGTCCACATCCTCTCCCAGAGGTTTCTTTGCTGCATGGACCCTGAGGATGTCTTCTCTTCCCTTAATATCAGGCCTTCCTACTCCTACCTTCCGGTCAAAACGGCCGGGACGCAAAATAGCCGGATCCAGGATATCCACCCGGTTGGTAGCCGCCATAACAATAATTCCCTCGTTAACACCGAAACCGTCCATCTCTACCAGAAGCTGATTCAACGTCTGCTCTCTCTCGTCATGGCCCCCGCCCATGCCGGTGCCTCTTCTTCTCGCCACGGCATCGATCTCATCGATAAACACAATACAGGGTGCATTCTTCTTGGCTTCTTCAAACAGATCCCGTACACGGGAAGCACCTACACCAACGAACATCTCCACAAAGTCTGAACCGGAGATAGAAAAGAAGGGAACCCCTGCCTCCCCTGCAATGGCTTTTGCCAGAAGGGTCTTACCTGTTCCCGGAGGTCCTACAAGAAGTACGCCTTTGGGGATTCTGGCTCCTACCTTCACGTATTTCTGAGGTTCTTTTAAGAAATCCACAATCTCTTCCAGCTCCTCTTTTTCTTCCTGTAGACCTGCCACATCTTTGAAAGTTACTTTTTTATCTGCATCTGTGGACATTTTCGCCCTGCTTTTGCCGAAATTCATCATCTTGGCATTGCTTCCTCCGGACATCTGCCGGTTCATCATATTCATAATAACCAGGACCAGCACTACCGTGAGGATCAGGGGAAGCACAGAAGCCATAAAGACATTATCTCCCGGTACATCCGCCACCTGTATGGCAACATCGCTTTCCGCCTCCAGAGTATCCTGAAGTTCTTTCACATCCAGAGAATAAAAGTTGTGCTCCTCTCCGTTTTTCATACGGACCGTTACCTGACCGGTAGGAATCTCTCTGTTTGGCTGGATGTATACCTGAGATACCTCTCCCTCCTCTATGTCCTGCTGGAATGCCTGCTCTGTGTAGCTGTAGTCCCTGGTCATCTGCCTGGAAATAAACCAGAACCCGAAAACAACCAGCAATAAAAGCACCAGAGCCGGCACCCAGTTTCTTGCCTGCTTATTCACGTCTTTGTTTCTCCTCTCTTTCCATAATTCCTCTGTCGTCCTGTCAGTCCATGCCTCAGGACAAACTTTCTTTTCCGTCTGGCAGTCCAACTGCCGACTGTCACTTAAAATTCCACAACACCGATATAAGGCAGATTTCTGTATTTCTGCGCATAATCCAATCCGTACCCTACTACAAATTCATCGGGAATGTTAAAACACACATAATCAACTTTCACATCCTTCACCCTTCTCTCAGGTTTATCCAGAAGGGTACACAGATGAATACTGGCAGGATGTCTCTGCTTCAGAATCTCAATGAGATAGCTCAGAGTCCTTCCGGAATCGATGATATCCTCCACGATAAGCACATCTTTTCCTTCTATGGGTTCATCTAAATCTTTTACGATACGTACCACTCCACTGGAACTGGTGTCATTGCCATAGCTGGATACAGACATAAAGTCAAGACTTACCGGAACCGTCACACGCTTTGCCAGTTCGCAGGTAAAAAATACGCCGCCTTTCAGCACGCATATCATATGAACCGATTTTCCTTCATAATCTCTGCTGATCTGCTCTCCGATCTGGCAGATCCGACGGTTTACTTCCTCTTCACTTAACAGTTGGCGGATTCTTTCACTCATCTTCCTTTACTCCTTTTACTTGTACTTCTAACACTCGTTTTGTCTGACTGGTAATCTTATAATACGCACTGATACGCAGGCCCACCGCCCACAGGATATGGGAGCCCTCAGCCAGAAGCGTGATCCTGTCTCTCTCCTGACGTGGAATCTTACAGTCAATAAAATAATCTTTCAGTTTCTTCCGTCCTCCCTGGGCATTTATGGTAATATAATCTCCCGGTAAGCGGAACCTTACTTCAAGACTGTCTTTTATTTTATCATAATCAAACCATTTCGTATATGTTTTTTCTGGAATTTGCTGTTTTTCATAGGGAAAAATCCGGAATTTCAGAGAAGCTTTTTCCCTCTCCTCTTCTTTTGCTCTTCCAATGACAAGGTTTCCGTATTCCTGCCAAGCCTGCAGACCATAAGGAAGAAATGCTCTGGATCCCGTATCCGCCAGAAGAAGCATCTTAACTGTCTCAATGTGGATTCTGGAAATATCCTTCCGCTTTCCTGCTGCCACAGTCAGGACCTTCCTAAGAACATACTCCTGCATAATATCCTTTTCGCCGGAAAGTTCGCGCTTCACCACATACTGTTCTTTCTGTTTCTTCACATAGTTCCCATAGAGTTTATCCGCCTGTTCCTCCAGATATTCCTCTATTTTTCCCATATAACCGGCGGTGGTTCCTATATGGCTTACCACCCGGGGATTCATCTGTTCCATCTGGGGTATCAAGATCTGACGTATCCTGTTTCTGGTATAAGAAAGATCCTGGTTACTGCTGTCCTCTACCCAGGAAATGCCCTTCTCCTTCAGATATTCCCGTATTTCCTCTCTTGATACACACAGAAGTGGACGGATATAGCTCTTCATTTCCTCTTTCTGCACCGGACGGATTCCTGCCAGTCCCCCTGCTCCCGTTCCCCGGATAAGGTTGTGGAGCACTGTTTCTGCCTGATCATTCTTATGATGAGCCAGGGCAATACAGAATTTTTCCGGATCAGCCTCCCAGGCCCTGCCCTCTTCCTCAAAAGCCCGGCGCCTTGCCAGTCTGCCTGCCTCTTCCAGAGACAGCTTCTGTGCAGCGGCCATCTCAGGCACCGGACAATACCGGACTGTAAGGGGAACTGCCAGTCTTACACAGAGTTCTCTGGTAAACTCCTGATCTCTCTCTGCTTCTTCCCCACGGATCCCATGATTTATATGAATGCCCCGAAGAGCAAAATCCTTTCTTTTCTGATATTCTTTTAACAAAAACAACAGGCATACCGAATCTGCTCCTCCCGAAATTCCAAGAAGCACCTGGCTGCCCGTTTCTATCATCTTGTATTCTTCTATATAGGAAAATACCTTCTCTTCTATCTTCATCTTCTTGTATCTATTTCCTCCATAAACCTGCCGCCAGCACTGTCATATCATCTGTGGCCTTATATTCACAGTATGTAAGAACTCTTTCCAGGATTCCCTTTCCCAGCTCCTGGGCCGCAGTAGTATTCACTTCCATTATGATTTCCTTCATCGTCTCTTCCGGATCCTCCCCAGGCAGGGCATCCAGGACCCCGTCCGTGACCATGATCAGAAAATCTCCCTCATAGAGTTTTTTGGTGGAAGACTCGAAATCGGCCTGCTGCACCAGTCCCAGAGCCAGGCTTGTGGATGAGATTGCCTCCACCCAGTGGCTCCTTTTAATAAAAGTGGTAGATGCCCCGGCTTTCAAAAAATGGCACGTACCGGAATACAGGTCCACAATGGAAATATCCACTGTGGAAAAACGGCCGTCACGATTTTTCAGATTCAGCACCGAATTGACCATTTTCGCAGCAGTCTCCCCGGAAAATCCTGCTTCCACAAGTTGTTCCAGCGTATCCACCACTGTCTCGCTTTCCCTGGATGCCTCCAGACCGGAACCCATACCGTCAGAGAGACAGATAAAAAACTGGCCATTCTCTTCTGCAGCACAGGTATAGTTGTCTCCTGAAACATTTTCTTTATCCTTGGTGATCTTGGCTGCTCCGTAAAGGATCTTGAAATTTACCTCCTCCATAAAGCCCAGGACCCCATAATCTTTTGTGATCAGGGTTTTTCCTTCGGATTTTACTGCCATTGGACAGCCGCAGATCTGGGAAAGAGCCTCTGCCGCTTCCCCTGCCGGGATGCAGGTACCTCCCCTGGTACACAGTTCCGCATAATACCGCTGCTTCCCGTCAGGCTGTTCTAAAGTCCACATATTCCGTACCCGGATATGCCGCCTCTTCAGCTTTCTGGCAAAATCATCCCGAAACTGCATGTCCACCTCCGTCAGGTCGAAAAGATCTTGGGATAAAAGTTTCATAAGCTGGGCCATCTCCCCCAGCTGCTGTGCCACTGCCATCCGGTTTTCCAATAGTTTATTATTCCATATAAGATTCTGCCGTTCTCTGTCCATGATCCGCTGAAGCTCCTGAACCAGTTTCCCCTGGTTCACACATACTCCGGTGAGATCCGCCCTGGCTTTTCTCAGTTTTTCCTCGTCCTTTTCTTCCAGGATCCGTAAAAGCCCGTAAAGCCTCTGATATGTCTGAGGATAATGCTGGGTCCAGCATACCTGGTTCAGGCTGCACTTTCTGCATACCTCTTCTTTGGCCTCCTCTATCAGATCTTTCAGTTCCGAGCTGGAAAGATAGTCCTTTCTGCAGGGCATGCCATAGAAGCTGTTTGCCAGCTTTTGGAAGGATTCCGCATAGCGCTGCATTTTTTCTTTCTGTGGATGCCGGTCATAGTCCAAAGCCGCTGCACTTTTTTTCATCTCTGAAAAAATAGTTTTTGCCATGTCACGTAATAACAGCAGTACGCCGATTACGAGCATGGCAATGATCCATTCCTGCATCTTCTTCCCTCCCTGAATAAGCAACCGCTATCAGAAGAGTATTATAGATGCTTTTCACTCTGAACTTTGTCAAAAACCGTCTCCCGGGGAAAAAAATTTTCAGACAAAAATCTCCATTTATCCCTCTGCTTCTTCAGAGCTGCTTCCAGTCTCCCTGGAAGTGTTCCCGTTCCGGGAATTCCCGCTGGACTGAGAGTCTCCGCCACTCCGGGAATCTTCATTACTCCGAGAATCCGTGCTGCCCTGAGAATTCTCATTATTTTCACTGTTCTGTGTATCCTGGGAGTTCTGTGTACCCTCGGAGCTGTCTGTATCCTGGGTATTCTCCTCTGTATCCCCTTCTTTAAAGACGATCTCGTTCTCCTTGACCAGTCCCAGCTTTTCTCTGGCTGTCTCCTCCACATATTCATCTGTCTTCATATATTCTTTCAGATCATCAATCTCTGTGGTCCGTCCTTCTTCTTCCTCGATCTGCTGATCCAGTTCCTTTATCTGGGAATCATAGGAGGAAAGCTGGTTTTGCAGAGCAACACTTTTCCCCATCATTCCCACAAACAGGACACCTACCACAAAAGTAATGCTAACCATTGCGATTCTGGTTTGTGATTTTCTTTTCTTTGCTTTTTTCATTCCAACGCTTCCTGATTCTTTGTATGGGCTTTTGTTCATATAGGGCAATTTTAACTCTGACCAGCCAAAATTTCAACCTTTTTCTGCATATTCTAATAGGTGTTCCCATAATTCCCAGGAACCTTCCTATTTTCCTCAAAATAGCAGAAATATATTTCACCAAAATCATACTGGGACCGGCATGATACAGCAAAGCTCCCAATCCGGTAAATAAAAGAACGTAAATGCGTATCATACCATCATTTTCCCTATAAATCAGGTTAAACAAATATATCCCTGAAACACACCAGTACAGAATATCCTCTATTCCAATCCAAAATGAGCTGTGATCTGCAATGTTTCTGAAAATACGGAGAATATCATAACAGACTGCCAGAAAGACGCCTGCCAGGAAGGCATCTGCAGCAAGCAGCAGTTCTCCATGCATATAGCTGCTCATAGGTCTTACTGAAACAGCCTTTTTAGCATTCCTTCTCCCCCCTTGGCTTTGGTAATCCCCTGGCTGTATATAAGACTGTCCACTTTCCCCTCTATATCGACCTCCTGTCTCTCCAGATCCAGACGGGTTACATGAAGTCCTTCCCCTTTTATGGAAAGAGTCCCCGCCTCAGTCACCAGACTGATTTCTTTTTCATCAAAGGAATTCACATCTCTCACGCCCTGTATGCAGCCCTTTTCTCTGTTGGCAAGCTGCAGCCTGTGAATCTTTCCGCTCTGTTTTTCTTCCAAAAGAAAATCAATCCCCCATATTCTCTTCCTTATGAAAGATTATATGGGGGATTAATCCTTAATATGCATTTTCATGTTTTGGCGGGCCTCAAATTCTTGGATCTTCATGCAGGCATGAAATCCATGACCTTTCGGCATTCTTCCGGCAAGTTATGTGACACCACGAATTTCTCCGCCCTCCGGGCTCCCGAAATTCTGAAAACATTCAAAATCCGCCCTATCGGGCTCCTTTTTCATGTTTTGGCGGGCCTCAAATTCATGGATCTTCATGCAGGCATGAAATCCATGACCTTTCGGCCCTGGGTGTCACAGGTACTTGAACAGCTCGCTGGCTGCTTCTTTTTTGACGGTTTCCTGTACGTCTAATACCTCTACCCGGACATTTCTGCTCCCGAACTGGATTTCAAGGATGTCTCCTGCTTTTACCTGGGCAGAAGCCTTGGCAGGTTTTCCGTTGATCAGCACACGGCCTGCATCGCAGGCTTCGTTAGCCACGGTTCTTCTCTTGATCAGTCGGGATACTTTTAAATATTTATCAAGTCTCATTTTCTATTATGCGTTCACTAAATCCTTTAAAGCTTTTCCTGCTTTGAACTTTGGAGTTTTGGAAGCTGCGATTGTCATAGTCTCTCCTGTCTGGGGATTTCTGCCTTCTCTTGCAGCTCTCTCGGAAACTTCAAAAGTTCCGAATCCGACTAACTGAACCTTTTCACCTTTCTTCATTTCTTCAGATACAACATCAACGAAGGCCTTTAAAGCTGCTTCTGCGTCTTTCTTGGATAACTGTGTTTTCTCTGCCATAGCAGCAACTAATTCTGTTCTGTTCATGAGTATTTCCTCCTAAATATAAATCACGCTAAAAGTCTACCGCTACTGCGGTCTACAGTTATTTATACCGTGTTTCCTATGGTTTGTCAAGCATATCCGGAAATTTCTCAGGCCACAAAAACACTTTCCACAAAGTTTCTCCATTTATCTTTCTGTTCCCGTAATTTTTCCAGTTTTTCCAGGTTTTTCTCCGAAATCCAGGCCTTATTGTGGGTATAATAATAGTTTGCCAATTTCCAGTATTTCTCCGGATAAGCAAACCGGATCCTGAGATTTTCCACCTCTTCCCGGGAAAGAGGCCGTACCTGCTGGTAGGCCAGAAGGAGCTTTCTTCCCAGATCCAGATCCCACTGATGTTTTTCCAGGATCTTTCTCATAAACCGGTAGAGATCTCCCACCTGGATATCAAAATTCCACTTGTCAAAATTCGTCACAGCTCTGACTTTTCCCTCAGAAAAAAGAATATTATGCTGGTTAAATTCCCCGTGACAAACCGCTCCTCTTGCAAGCTCCTGTTGACGCAGCTTTTCATATTCGGAAGCCTCCAGCCTTTCCAGCGCTTCCTCCCCATGTCCCAGAAAACTGCAGATTGTATCTAAAAGCTCCTGTTCAAAAGGATTTTTCCGCCGTTTTCCCAGTATAAATTTCCGGATTTTTCTCAGCTCCCGGTTATGACGCTGAAATTCACTGCACAGGGATTCCCTCACATAATGATTCTGTACCGGCATATACATCGTTTTATGTAAACTTGCCAGAGCAGAAACCCCTTTACAGATTTCTCCTTCACTGCGGGTATCACACTCCTTTCCCTCATACCATTTCTTCACGATATAGGGAATGTTTTCACTATCTCCCGATATATAGGAACCTTCCTTATTGCTCAGGATCTGGTCCGTCCATATGGGAGAGGTACCGGAAATTTTCTCCAGAAGCTTTGCCTGGTACTCCAGCTTCCTGGGTGTTCCACAGAATTCGCGAATCAGCACCAGCCCCTCCTGGGTCTCGCAGATCAATGCTCCCCTCCCCCGGTATACGGCCCCGGCTTCCAGCCCGTACTGTTCCAACACGCTCAGACCACGGTCATACACATTGTTCTCCCCCTTTTTTTCATGTCCCTTTCATTGTATGCGGGGGGATCCAGGGTTAGAAGGGTTTCAAAGAAGGGACAGGAGATATTCTTTTGTATTTTTTTCCGGTTCTTCTAAAACGATTTCCAGAAATCTGTCCAGGGTTTCCCCGATCTCTTTTCCCGGTTTCATACCAGCCTGAATCAGATCCCTTCCGGAAACTGCCAGATCCTTTAGAGAAACACATTCCTTTTTCTGAAGGATTTCCCGGTAGATTTCTCCAAGCCGTTCCAGCCAGTCCAGCTTTTCTTTCCGATGGTAGTCGCTCTGAGCCATAATATCTCCTCTTCGCACTTCCAGAAGAAGAGGAAACAATTCCGTACCTGTCTTAGAAAGGGCTCTGCGGACAGACCGGGGGGCTGCCTGCCAGGGACATTCATGCCAGTATACCAGTTTTCCTACCTTATTGATCGTATCATTATCAAAACGCAGCCTTTTCAGCACGGTTCTGGCAATTTTCTCACTCTGTGCCGGATGACCGTGGAAATGGTCAATTCCATTTTCATCTCTTGTCCGTGTCTCTGCTTTTCCCAGATCATGAAACAAGAGGGTCAGCCGCAGAATCCGGTCACCACGCACAGCTTCCATAGCTTTCAAAGTATGTTCTCCTACATTATAGCAATGGTGGGGATTTTCCTGGGGAGTCTCCATGGCCTTATCGAATTCCCACAGAAAAATCTTCGTCAGCCCCAGTTCCCATGCCTTCTTCAGGTATTGGGGATGGGGAGAGATAAGAAGCTTTACCAGTTCTGTCTGAATCCGCTCTGCGCTGATCTTTTCCAGAGTTTCTCCCAGTTCCCTGGCTGCCCCGGCAGTCTTCTCTTCAATGGAAAAGCCAAGCTGGGCAGAAAAGCGCACTGCCCGCAGGATACGCAGGGCATCCTCTGTGAATCTTTCTCTGGGATCTCCCACACAGCGGACCACCTTATTTTTCAGATCTTCTACCCCTCCGAAAATATCCACCAGACCGGTCCGGTGATTGTAGGCCATGGCATTGATGGTAAAATCCCGGCGCCTTAAGTCTTCTTTCAGGCTGGGGGTAAAAATCACCTCTTTTGGATGACGGCCATCTTCATATTCTCCGTCAATCCGGTAAGTGGTTACTTCAAACCCTTCTTTTTCCATAAGCACTGTTACAGTTCCATGCTGGATTCCTGTATCCACGGTTCTCGGGAAAATCTTTTTGACCTCTGCCGGAGTAGCAGAGGTGGTAATATCCCAGTCCGCCGGTGAACGGTGAAGGAGGCTGTCACGAACACAGCCTCCTACTACATAAGCATCATATCCATGTTCCTGTAAAGCATCTATGATCTTTTCTGCCTTTTTTGGAACCTCAATTCTCATAATTAATAAGCACGCCCCCAGTAAACCATTTTCTTGGCCGGTTTTCCACATACCACACATTTGTCAGACAGGTTTTCCTGTGCAAAAGGTATGCACCTTGCCGTAGCCTGAACATCTTCTTTTACCTTGTCTTCACATTCTCTGCAGCCGCACCACATAGCCTTTACAAAGCCCGGTTTCTCGTTGATGGTCTTTTTGAAAGACTCATAATCAGTTGCCACATAGGTATGGGCATCTCTATGTGCCCGGGCTCTCTCCAGCATTTCCTTCTGCATGATATCCAGGATCTCCTGTACTTTCTTATCCAGTTCATCCAGAGAAACAATGGTTTTCTCTCTGGTATCTCTGCGGACAACCACTGCCTGATTTGCCTCAATGTCCTTTGGACCGCATTCAATACGAACCGGGATTCCTCTCATCTCCTGTTCTGCAAACTTAAATCCGGGACTCTTGTCAGTCTTATCCGTTTTCACACGGATACCTGCCGCTTTTAACTGAGCCTCTAATTTTTCTGCTGTCTCCAGGACTCCTTCCTTTCTCTGCTGGATCGGTATGATCACTGCCTGTACCGGTGCGATCCTGGGAGGCAGTACCAGTCCGCTGTTATCACCGTGGACCATGATCAGAGCTCCGATCATACGAGTAGTCATACCCCAGGAGGTCTGATGGACATACTGGAGTTTATTCTCTTTGTCTGTATACTGAATGTCGAAAGCCTTTGCAAAACCATCCCCAAAGTTGTGGCTGGTTCCTGACTGAAGAGCCTTGCCGTCATGCATCAGGGACTCAATCGTATAAGTAGCCTCTGCTCCGGCAAATTTCTCCTTTTCTGTCTTCTTTCCTTTGATCACCGGGATCGCCAGTACTTCCTCGCAGAAGTCAGCGTAAAGGTTCAGCATCTGAATGGTCCTCTCTTCTGCTTCTTCTGCTGTGGCATGAGCGGTATGTCCTTCCTGCCATAAGAATTCTCTGGAGCGGAGGAAAGGCCTGGTAGTCTTCTCCCACCGAACTACCGAGCACCACTGGTTGTACACCTTAGGCAGATCTCTGTGGGAATGAATCTCCTTAGAATACAGATCACAGAACAATGTTTCAGAAGTAGGACGTACACAGAGTCTTTCCTGAAGTGGCTCCAACCCTCCATGGGTCACCCAGGCCACCTCAGGGGCAAAACCCTCCACATGATCCTTTTCCTTCTGGAGAAGACTTTCCGGAATAAACATGGGAAGATACACATTTTCTACTCCGGTCTCCTTAAACCTTCTGTCCAGCTCATGCTGAATATTTTCCCAGATCGCATATCCTGCCGGTTTGATCACCATACAGCCTTTTACGCTGGTATAGTCAATCAATTCTGCCTTTTTCACTACATCTGTATACCACTGGGCAAAATCCTCCTCCATAGAAGTGATTTCCTTAACAAGTTTCTTATCCTTTGCCATTTTTCTACTCCTTTTTCTCTTATTCTTTCTTCTATAGGGCAGTCCGAGGGACTTTCCTCCAGAAGAAAAAGACACCGGATCCCCATCCAGGGACCGATGTCTTGCTTCGGCGGTACCACCCTAATTGACGGCTTTTCGCCATCCACTTTCAGCTCTTCTAACGCCAGAGACTGCGTCCTGCTCCTCGCAGGCAGCTCCAAGGCGGGTTCCCCTTCTTCCGGGAAGGATCTCTCACCGCTGATCCTCTCTCTGTGCCCTTCCGTTCAGGTACTTTTCCTCTTCATCGCCATTTTCTTCTTTATCTGGAAACATTTTATTGGAATTTTTCCTATTTGTCAAGGCTGAACCGCTCCTTATAATTCCAGCTCCACCTTTCTCCCTGTAGGACTGTACTGGTAATAGCGTACCCCTGCCGCATCCAGCATCCTTTTGGATGCCTTTACCGCCGGCGTATCCCCGTACTTGTCACTTCCGTATACAATCGTCTTGATCCCTGCCTGTATGATGGCCTTTGCACATTCATTACAGGGAAACAGAGAAACATACAGCTTTGCTCCTTCCAGAGATCCGCCCCTGTAATTCAGGATCGCATTCAACTCACTGTGGGTCACATAAAAATATTTGGTATCAAACTCCTCCCCTTCCCTGGCCCAGGGGAATTCATCATCTGAGCAGCCCATTGGGAACCCATTATATCCCATAGAAAGGATTTTATTGTCCTGGCTGACAATACAGGATCCCACCTGAGAGTTGGGGTCCTTTGACCGCATTCCGGACAATTCGGCAACACCCATAAAATACTCATCCCAGGATATATAGCCCTGTCTTTTTCCTGACATCTGTCTCACTCCTATTCTTAGCAACAGGCATCTGTCATAGAACACATCTGCTGCTTACTTTGTACCAAAGATCCGGTCTCCCGCATCTCCAAGACCTGGAACAATATATCCATGGTCATTTAAATGGTCATCTAAAGCCCCGATATAAATATCCACATCCGGGTGGGCTTCTGCAAGGGCTTTTACCCCCTCAGGGGCAGCGATGATACACATAAAACGGATATTTTTCACGCCCTTTTCCTTCAGCATGGAAATTGCTTCCACTGCTGATCCCCCTGTAGCCAGCATGGGATCTGTGACAAACACTTCTCTCTCCCCGCAGTCTGCGGGAAGCTTACAGTAATATTCCACCGGTTTTAAGGTCTCGGGGTCACGGTATAAACCAATATGGCCTACCTTTGCGGCAGGCACCATGGTCAGCATCCCTTCCACCATACCAAGACCGGCACGGAGGATGGGGACTACCGCCATTTTCTTGCCTGCCAGTTCCTTGGCAGTCATTTTTGTAATAGGAGTCTCAATCTCCACATCCTTCAGTTTCAGATCCCGGGTTGCCTCATAGGCCATAAACATGGCGACTTCACTTACCAGTTCCCGGAATTCTTTCGAGCTTGTCTCTTTTCTCCGGATGATTCCGATTTTGTGCTGGATCAGCGGATGTTCCATTACTAATACTTTTCCCATATGATTTCTCCTCTGTATCTGCGGTGTAAAGGCAAATCTTTACTCTTCATGCTCTATAAGATCGATCCTTCTCTGATGTCTTTCCTCATGGGAAAATTCCGTATGAAGGAAAGTATCTACAATCTTCACTGCCAGTCCGGGGCCTACTACCCGTCCTCCCAGCGCCAGGATATTGGCATCGTTGTGAAGTCTGGTAGCTTCTGCACTGAAGCAGTCTGTACATAGGGCCGCCCGGATCCCTTTCATTTTATTCGCTGCTATAGAAATACCGATCCCCGTTCCACAGATCAGAATCCCTTTGTCACAGACTCCATTCTGGATCGCCCTTCCTACTTTTCTGGCATAGACAGGATAATCTACGGATTTTGTGCTGTCACAGCCAAAGTCTTGATAGGGAATCCCTTTTTCCTCCAGATATTTTATAATTTCCTGTTTCAGTTCATAACCGCCATGGTCACAACCCAATGCTATCATTAAAAAACCTCCTTTGCATAATAATCTTCTCCTTTTTCATTCTCACAGCCGTATGATGTGATGGCCTGCCGCTTTCAGCAGCCGGTTCATAATCGCCTGTCCCATTTTCGGGGTATCGAAAGACTCTGAAAAAATAGCGTCCACCTTTTCTTCATCAAATTCCCGGAGAATCCCAAAAAGATGGCGGGCAATCCCTTCTTCGTCCCGCCTGGTACCGATGCTCTTTACCACAGCGGCCTGATACCTTCCTCTGGTCTCGTCTGTGGCGATAACCCCTGCCCCTTTTCCTTCTGCTTTCAGCTTTGCGCATTGTGTATTGATATATGCAATGGTATCCTCTGCTTTCCCTTCTACTATAGTAAGAGATGCCTGCGGAGCATAATGGCGGTACTTCATCCCCGGCGCCTTTGGCCGGACATTCTCATCTGTAATAAGCAGTCCTCTGTCTACCTTTACCTGCCCGATCACATCCTCCATCATTTCCTGGTTAATATAGCCAGGGCGAAGGATTACCGGCTCGTCTTCTGTAAAATCTACAATGGTGGATTCCAGTCCGATTCCCACACTGCCCCCGTCTATGATCATATCGATCTTTCCCTCCAGGTCTTCCCGGACATGAGAAGCCCGGGTGGGGCTGGGCCTCCCTGAAGTATTGGCGCTGGGAGCCGCAACATACCCTCCCCCTGCCCTGATCAGAGCCGCCGCTACCGGATGGCTGGGCATCCGCACCGCTACGCTCTCCAGTCCCCCTGTGGTTTCATAAGGCACCACAGAGCTTTTTTCAAATATCATAGTCAATGGCCCCGGCCAGAAGGCTTCTGCCATCTTCCTGGCCTTTAAAGGTATTGCTTTTACGATCTTATCCAGGCTCTCCATATCTGCGATATGTATGATAAGGGGATTATCTGAAGGCCTTCCCTTAGCCTGGTAGATTTTCCGGGAAGAGTCTGGATTCAGTCCGTCTCCTCCCAGACCATAAACGGTTTCCGTAGGAAAGGCTACCAGACCGCCCTCTTTTAGGACCCTGCCGGCCTCTTCCATCACTTTTTCATCCGGATGTTCTTTATCTACTGTGACTACTGTTGTATTCACCTTAAAACCTCTTCTCCCTTAGTTTCTTACAATTCAGCCTTATCATACCACATCTGCGCCTTCCTTTTCCACAATTTTTAGAAATTTTAAGATTCCTGAAGAAATTGCCCGGGCACATTTTTTCTGATACTCTTCTGTCTGAAGAAGTTCTGCTTCTCTGGGATTGGTAAGGAAGCCAGTCTCTACAATGTTTACAATCCCTTCGCTTTTCTTCAGAAGATAATAAGAATCATTGGCTTTTGCCTTTCGGGGCCTTTGGATCTCCAGTTCTTCATTCAAAGCTTCCTGGATATACTCTGCCAGTTCCCCTCCTTTTTCTGAACCGGTGTAATAAAACACCTGAGGTCCACAGACACTCTGGTCCTGATAACTGTTCTGATGAATACTCACGGTAAGAAGGGGATCTGTTTCTTGAATGATCTCACAGCGTTTCTTCAGATCCTGGTTTTTCTTGTTCGGGCTGTCCTCCTCGTAAAGCCCCCGGTCATCTTCCCTGGTGAATACAACCTGAACCCCTTCCTCTTCCAGATATTCCCCCAGATATCCGGCAATCTTCAGGTTGATCCCCTTTTCTTCCAGCCCGTCAATTCCCACAACTCCCGGATCAATCCCTCCGTGTCCGCTGTCTATCACGATCACTTTTGGCTCCTGAAGCTGCTCCTTTCCTGCCAGAACGGCCCCTTCTCTGGACAAGAAATATATGGCGAAAAGCATTCCTACAGCCATGAGCCTCTTTATCCAGCGTTTCCACATAAAAGTTCTCCTTGCTTTTCCCTCTGTAAAATATATGCGGAAAAAAAGGCAAAAAGAAGACTGCCCCTTGGAAGTGCAGCGCACTTAAGGGACAGCCTTGAATTTTTTCTTTATTTAACAGCGCCGTTTACAACACCGTTGAGGATCTGTTTCTGGCATACCAGGTAGAAGATCAGGATCGGAATCAGGGCCAGCAGGTAAGATGCAAAGGCCAGGTTGTAGTTTGTACCGAACTGTGTCTGGAAGTTTAACTGTGCCAGCGGCAATGTGTTCACATTGGTACCGGACAGGATAACCAGCGGAGTCATAACATCATTCCATGTACCAAGAGCAGTCAGGACTGCTACTGTTGCATGCATGGGTTTCATAACCGGGAAGATAATGCTCCAGTAAGTTTTCCATGTGGTTGCTCCATCAACTCTTGCCGCTTCTTCAAGAGCCAGCGGGATATTCTTCAGATAGCCGGAATACAGCAGCAGGTTCATAGGCATATAGAATACCGTATACAACAGGATAACGCCCACTCTGTTTGCCAGCCCCATCTGTGCCGTCAGTTTTACAACCGGCATCATCAGGATTGCGAATGGTACGAACATACCGCTTACAATGTAAAGATAGATGAAACTGTAGGCCTTGCTGTGTGCCATGCTTCTGCCTATAGCATATCCTGCCAGAGAATGGATGATTACTGCCAGGACAATAGCAATCACTGTGATCAGTACACTGTTTGCCAGAGAGTTCCAGAAATCGGTAACTTCCATAGCCTGAGCAAAGTTGCTGAAGCTCCAGGAGCTTGGGAACGCCAGTGCTCCTGCAATGTCATTAGTCATTTCAGAAGGCTGCTTAAAAGCAATAATGATGGTCATATACAATGGAAAGAAAATGGTTAAGCAGCCGATGATCAAGAGAATGGTAATCGGCCAGTTTGTACGTGCCGTCTGTTTATTTCCTTTTCTATTCATTATAACTGCTCCTCCTTACTTCCTGTAAATTTCAT
>DXFG01000336.1 GCA_019114545.1 Candidatus Blautia pullistercoris
GCTTTCCAAAGAGAGTGGCCTCCTGCCTTTCCGCCTACTGTGTTCAGGTGGATAAACTGGCCGAAGAATGCAGCATGCCCTACTGGTGCCAGGGAGAAGTGGCCTTTTTCAGCCTTCTGTTTTTTTCCTGAATTCCAGGGACAAATAAGGGAAAAAGGTGTATACTAAACACGTAAGAAAAGATATTAGGAGAAACAATATGGATAATAACAGAAAAGAACTGATCAGAAAAATACAGACTCTGGGAGAGGTTTATACTATTCTCTCCAGAGCTACCAGACTGCCCTATGTAATCTGTGATCCGGAAAGCTTTAATGACCAGGTATGGATCTTCGAGAGCAAAGAAGACCTGGAAAAGGCAGTGAAACCCCTTACAGACAAGAAAAATCCTGTGGCTGCAATTAAAGTTGAAAATAAAAGTTATTTGAGCTTTTATACCACTTTGTATACTCTGGGGGTAAACGCTGTGGTATTCTACGAAAAGGATCAGGAAGGAACAGAACTGGATCTGGAGGAAATCGTAAAGAAGCCGGATTTTTCTTCTCTGCCTAAGGAAAAACAGCCTTTATTCAATCCCCAGCTTCAATTATCCGGCATTTATTTTATGCAGGAGCTGCGCAGAGGAGGGGCAAACGAAGAAAAACAGAATCTTCCGGAACTGGAAGAAGAGGTTGCTGCAAATACTGTAAAGAGCAGATATCTGATGGCGGTACAGAGACCGGAGAAGGGGCAGGATCCGAAAAATGTCCAGGTGCCCTATATTAAAAATAACCAGGGAGATATCTATCAGCCTTTATTTACAGATGCAGAAGAATTTCGGAAGTTTAATAAAGAGCAGAAACTTCAGGCCCTGCTGGTAGGTTTTGATAATCTGGAAAAGGTGCTGATCCCTGTAGCAAAAGGGGTTATTATTAATCCCCAGGGATTTAATCTGATCATCCCAAAAGAAAAGATCCAGGGACTGAGACAGCGGTTCGGCGAGTAGCCAGACATTTTCTGAGTATCTGATCAGGAAAGGAGAGGTTGTCGTGAAGATTGATATGCATTGCCATACACGGGAAGGGTCCCCGGATGGAAAAGTACCTATTGAACAATATATACGTATGCTGCGGAATCAGGGATTCGGGGGCATGCTGGTGACAGACCATGATTCTTATGGGGGATACCGCTACTGGAAGAAAAATATCAAAGGGGATAAGTATCAGGATTTTCTGGTGCTGAAAGGGATTGAGTACGATACTCTGGATGCAGGCCACATCCTGGTGATCATGCCGGAGACTATCAAGCTCCGTCTGCTGGAACTGAGAGGGATTCCGGTGCAGATGTTGATTCCTATTGTCCACAATTATGGTGGCATCCTGGGACCGGCCCATCCCTGTGGAGAAAAGTATATGAGCTTTATGAATGCCAAGGCTTATCAGAGGAATCCGGATATCCTGAAGGAATTTGACTTTATGGAAATCTTTAATGCCTGTGAACCTCAGGAAGTCAATGACAGAGCCAAAGCCATAGCCAGGCAGTATGGACTTCCGGGCACCGGAGGAAGCGACGCCCATAAGTCAGACTGTATCGGTCTGGCCTACACAGAGATCCCGGATGATGTGACCTGTGAATCAGATCTGATTGCACATATTATGAAAGGAACGCCCATGGAGTGCGGCGGTTCCATTTATACAAACACTACCAAAGAGAAAATGGGAAAAGCCAAGGGACTTTTTTCCCGTTCCTTCTGGGTATATAACAAAGTGGGAGGCTGGAGTAAAGCCCTGAGCAGGAGCAATAAGCTGAAGAAGGGATATGTAGAAAGAGTAGAAGTAAAAAAGGAAGAAAAGAATGAGCAGAAAAGTGATTAATGTGGCCCTTCTGGGTCTTGGAACCGTAGGGACCGGTGTGTATAAAGTCCTGAAAATGCAGCAGGAGGACATGGAAGATAAGATCGGAGCCCGGGTGGAGCTCAAGAAGATCCTGGTCCGGAATCTGAAAAAAGCAGCGGCGAAGATTGAAGAGCCTGAGATCTTGACGAATAATTGGAAAGAAATCCTGGAGGATGACTCCATTGAGATCGTAATAGAGGTTATGGGCGGCATTGAACCAGCTAAGACTTATATGCTGGAGGCCTTAAAGGCCGGAAAACATGTGGTGACAGCCAATAAAGACCTGGTAGCTTCTCATGGGCAGGAAGTGCTGGACTGTGCGGCTGAAAATAGCCGGGACTTTTTATTTGAGGCCGCAGTGGCCGGAGGAATCCCTATTATCCGGCCTCTGAAACAGTGTCTGGCAGGCAACCATCTGTCAGAAGTGGTAGGCATTGTCAACGGTACTACCAATTTTATCCTTACGAAAATGACCCAGGAAGGAATGGAATTTACAGAAGCCCTGGCTCTGGCTACCAGACTGGGCTACGCAGAGGCAGATCCTACTGCAGATATTCAGGGACTGGATGCAGGAAGGAAAATGGCCATCCTGGCTTCCATTGCTTTTAATTCCAGAGTTACTTTTGAAGATGTGATCACGCAAGGAATCACCCATATTTCAGCCAAGGATATTCGCTATGCCAGGGAACTGGGGTGTGTGATCAAGCTTATGGGCCTGGCCAGAAATACAGATTCCGGTATTGAGGTTCGGGTCCAGCCTATGCTGGTTCCCCAGGACCATCCGCTGGCTACAGTAAATGATTCTTATAACGCAGTTTTCGTGAAAGGGGATGCGGTAGGCGACGCCATGTTCTACGGAAGAGGCGCCGGGGAGATGCCCACGGCCAGCGCTATAGTGGGAGATGTATTTGACATTGTGCGGAATATTCTTTTCCACTGCACAGGAAGGATCAGCTGCACCTGTTATAAGAGCATCCCTGTGAAAGAGGCGGAGGATATTGAAAGCCGCTTTTTCCTCCGGCTTCATGTAGACGACCGTCCTGGGGTGCTTGCGGGGATTGCCAGTGTGCTGGGAAATAATAATGTGAGTATTGCTCAGATGATCCAGAAGCATAAAGACGGGGATCTGGCGGAAATCGTAGTAGTGACTTCCAAAGTAAGAGAAGGAAACTTTAACGATGCCATGATGATTGTGGAAGGACTGAATGCGGTACATAAAGTATCTTCTGTAATCCGGGTATACGGAGGCGAAAGATGACAGAAAAACTTTTTTATAAAGACAGCTATACAAAAGAATTTCAGGCCAGGGTATTGTCCTGTACCGAATGCAAGGAAAGTTATCAGGCAGTTCTTACGAGAACTGCCTTTTTCCCCGAAGGAGGAGGACAAAGCGCTGACACCGGCTTTTTCTATACAGAAGACGGCAGGGAGATCCCTGTGACAGATGTCCAGGAAAAAGACGGGATCGTTTTTCACTATATTACTTCTCCTGTAAAAGAGGGAGAGGAGATCAAAGGAAAACTGGATTTTGAGGAACGCTTTTCCAAAATGCAGCAGCACACGGGAGAGCATATTATATCCGGGTTGGTAAACCGGCATTTTGGATATCACAACGTAGGCTTTCATCTGGGAACAGAGGAAGTTACCATGGACTATGACGGCATTCTCACCCAGGAGGATCTGGAACAGATTGAGATGGAAGCCAACCAGGCAGTAGCGGAAAATATCCCTGTGGTAGTTCTGTATCCCAGTGAAGAAGAGTTGAAAAATATTACATATAGAAGCAAGATCGAGATTGAAGGTCAGGTGCGGATCGTTCAGATTCCCGGGTATGACAGCTGTGCCTGTTGTGCGCCCCATGTAAAGGAAACGGGAAGCATAGGCCTGGTCAAGATCGTCGGCGCTATCCATTATA
This sequence comes from Candidatus Blautia pullistercoris, assembly GCA_019114545.1. GTDB lineage: Bacteria > Bacillota > Clostridia > Lachnospirales > Lachnospiraceae > Blautia > Blautia pullistercoris. The sequence goes on from DXFG01000336.1 coordinate 3,790, forward strand.
AAGGGGGGATGCGTGTATCTATGCTCTGCGGATTCCGGGCACTTTCGGATTACCGGATGAAAGAGAGAAATGTGGTAAAGATCTCCAATCTTCTTTCCGCAAAGCAGGAAGACACAGCCCATGCAGTGGAACGTCTGGGACAGGAAGTAAACCGTCAGAAGGAAAAAATCAAAAATCTCCAGCAGCGATATGTGGAGCTTTGCCTGGAAGAGGCCGGAAATCAGGCAAAGACAGATCCGGAAAAAAACATTCTCCTTTTTGTTGAAGAACTGGATGCAGGGGCCAGAAGAAATTTTGTAAATGCGGCCATGGATATGACAGAAGGCTATGCCGGAGTTTTTGTGGGAAATGATGAGGAAGGCTATCAGTATGTGCTGGGGAGCAGATCCCGGGATATACAGGATGCAGGAAAGAAGCTGAACGCCCGTTTCCAGGGAAAGGGCGGCGGACGGCCCCCTATGATCCAGGGGTCTCTGAATGGAAAAGAGCAGGCACTCAAAGAGTTTATACTACATTTATGAAAACGGAGGTACAACACTATGGAAAGAGCATGGTGGAAAGAAGCGGTGGTATATCAGATCTACCCCCGCAGCTTTATGGATTCCAATGGAGACGGGATTGGAGATCTGCCCGGGATCATCAGTAAGCTGGATTATCTGAAGGAACTGGGCGTTGATGTGATCTGGCTGTCTCCCTGCTACAAATCCCCTAATGACGACAACGGCTATGATATTTCCGACTACCGGGATATTATGGATGAGTTCGGCACTATGGAGGATTTTAAAACTCTGCTGGCCGGTATTCATGAAAGGGACATGAAGCTGGTCATGGATCTGGTGGTAAATCATACCTCAGACGAACATCCCTGGTTTGTGGAGTCCAGAAAGTCTAAGGATAATCCTTACAGAGATTACTATATCTGGAGAGATCCAAAAGACGGAAAGGAGCCAAATAACTGGACTTCCTATTTCTCCGGTCCTGCCTGGGAATTTGATGAGACTACAGGACAGTATTATCTTCATCTGTTTACCAGAAAGCAGCCGGATCTGAACTGGGAAAACGAAAAGGTCCGTTACGAGATCTACGATATGATGAAGTTCTGGCTGGACATGGGCTGCGACGGATTTCGGATGGACGTGGCAAACCTTTACTCCAAGGTTCCGGGACTTCCCGATGGAATCCCCAGAAAGGGAAGGATCGGAGCGGAAAATTATCAGAACGGACCCAGGATCCACGAGTTTTTCCATGAGATGAACCGGGAAGTTCTTTCAAAATACGATATTATGACCGTAGGGGAAATGTCTGACGTGCCCTTGGAAGAAGCTTTGAAATATGCGGGAAAGGATCGTCATGAGCTGAACATGGTATTCCAGTTTGAGCATGATGATCTGGATACGGTAGACGGGGAGAGATGGGCTTACCGGAAGGTGCCTCTGCCGGAATTAAAGGCAGTCCTCAGTAAATGGCAGGTGGCCATGAACGGAAAGGCATGGAACAGTCTTTACTGGACCAATCATGACCAGCCAAGAACGGTTTCCAGAAGAGGCAATGACCAGGAATACCGGAAAGAAAGCCAGAAGCTGCTCTATACTATGCTGATGACCATGCAGGGAACTCCTTATATCTATCAGGGGGAAGAAATCGGCATGACCAATGTTTCCTTTGACTCTATTGACGATTATGATGATGTGGAGATCCACAACTGCTGGAAGGAAAGAGTTGTCAAAGGCGGAGAAGATCCTGAGAAGCTTTTAGACGGTATCCGCTACCGGGCAAGAGACAATGCCAGAACTCCTATGCAGTGGAGTGATGAGGAGAACGGCGGCTTTACCACCGGAACTCCCTGGCTGAAGGTGAATCCCAATTATAAAGAGATTAATGTGAAAGAAGCTCTGGCAGATGAGGACTCTATCTTCCACTATATGCAGAAACTGATCCGTATGAGAAAAGAGAATCTTATTGCGGTATACGGAGACTTTAAAGAGTATGAGCCGGATAACCGGCAGCTTTATATTTATGAGAGAAATGATCAGGGCCAGAAAATGTTCGTGGTATTGAATTTCTCAGACCAGGAAGCGGCTTTTACAATGCCGGAAGAATGGAAAAAGGAAGAGACCAGATTCCTCATTGGAAACTATCCGGAGAAACCATTGGAGAGCCGGACTTTTGCTCCCTGGGAGGCAGCGGTATATATCCGGTAATACATAAAAAAAACAGAAGATGGAGCCGACCTGTGGTAAATGGGAAGGCTCCATTTTCTGCCAAAGATAGGAGTAATGTGATGACAGAAATTGTATCTGAAAAAACAAAGGAAAGATATTATTTTATAGATGCACTGCGCGGTCTGGCCCTGATCAACATGGTCCTTTATCATTTTTCTTATGATATTTTTGTGATATACGGACAGAACCCTGACTGGCTGGGGTCACCGGCCGCCTTTTTCAGGCAGCAGGGGATCTGCTGGAGCTTTATCCTGATATCAGGTTTTTCCTGGCGTTTTGGAAAAGCCGGTAACCTGAAGCGAGGCTTGTTCCTTAATGGCTTAGGCCTGCTGATCACTGTTGTGACCTGGCTGGTCATTCCTGATGAAGTGATCTTTTTCGGTATTCTGAATTTTATCGGCTGCGCAGTGCTGCTGACCATTCCTTTTTCTAAATTAGGAGAAAAGATCCCATCTCTTCTGGGAGCCGGAATCTGTCTGATACTGTTTGCCCTGACTTATCATATACAGAGCGGTTATCTGCAGCTGGGGGGAGAGATTTTGAATCTCCCGGATGCATTGTACTCTGGTGTTCTGACGATTTTGGGCTTTCCTGGCCCGGGCTTTTATTCCAGCGATTACTTTCCCATACTGCCATGGATCTTCCTGTACTGGACAGGATGGTTTTTGTATCCTTTGATTATGAAAAGCAAAGGAATCCGACGCTTTTTAAGCATTCGGATTCCGCTGTTGTCGTCTATAGGAAAGAAGACTATCTGGGTATATGTTCTGCATCAGCCGATTCTTATGGGAATCTGTATCGCATGGTCTTCTTTCTTTTTGTGATTTCAGGATCTTAGATTTTATCAGGCCTGCGTTTTCTTTCCTGAAAGTGCGAAGACTCCCAGAGAACAGCAGATCACAACGATGGCCAGCACTGCCAGAAGATAGAAGGAATACTGAGTGCCCTGGGCAGTAGCCGCTGCCATATCATCAGGGAGCTTTGCCTGGGAGGCTGCCACTATGGTGGTGATAATGGAGGTGCCGATGGCGCCTGCCAGCTGCTGGAGGGTATTGATCACTGCGTTGCCGTCAGGATTTAATTCCGGCGGCAGCTGTTTTAAACCGTTGGTCATGGTGTTTCCTACAGAGAAGCCCTGACCGAAGGCGAAGAATATATAGAATAAGATAAAGGTTCCGATATTCAGCCGCAAGGCGAAGATACTGAAGCATACCGTAGCCAGGATAATGCAGAAATTACCGGAAAGGATAGGCTTCTTCGCTCCGAAACGGTCCAGGATCCTGCCGCTTATGGGAGAGAGAACAGCACCTATGATACAGCCGGGAAGGAGAAGACATCCTGCCAGGAAAGCTTCTTCCCCCAGAACCAGCTGCGCATAGTTAGGGATCAGGAATCCCAGTCCAAGGCAGATAAACTGGATGAAAACAAGGACCAGTACACTGAGACTGAAGGGAACACAGCGAAATACCCGGATATCGATAAGGGGTGTTTCGCTTTTTTTACATCTCAGACAGAATATCACAATACAGATAATGCTGGCTGCCAGAAGTCCAAGTACCTGAACGCTGATCCAGCCTGCTTCGGAAGCTGTACTGGTGGCAAAGATAAAGCAGGCGAAGCCTGCTGCCAAAAAGATGTAGTCCAGCCATTGGAAAGAAATCTTTTCTGTCTCTGTTACCTGACGGATAGAGAAGACTCCCAGGAAAAAAGAGAGCAGGAGCAGAGGAATCAGAGAGATGAAGATCATTCTCCAACCGAAATTGCTTACCAGCATACCTCCCACGGAAGGTCCTACTGCAGGAGCCATGGCTGTGATCAGAGAGGCGATTCCCATCATCAGCCCCAGTTTTTTGGCAGGAACCTGCTCCAGAACGATATTAAACATCAGAGGCAGGGCGATACCTGTTCCCACACCCTGGATCAGACGGCCCAGAAGCAAAAGGGAAAATACAGGGGTAACAGCAGCCATAATGGTCCCTATAAGGAACAGACAGATGGCGGTGACAAAAAGTTTCTTCAGAGTAAAGCGCTTTTTCAAATAAGAAGATGCAGGTATGATCATGGCCAGAATCAGGAGATAGCCGGTAGTGATCCACTGTACGGTAGAAGTTCCGATGCCGAATTCTTCCATCAGAGTGGGGAAGGTAACATTCATGGCAGTTTCCACCACTACGCCGGAGAAGGACATGATTCCTGCGGCAATGATGGAAAAGATCAGCTTTGCATCAATTTTCTTTTCTGATTCATTCATTTTCTTCTTTTTCCTTTCTTTTTTCCTTGTAGGCGGTAATATCCATACCTTTCATGATTTCCAGTATCCGGTGAATGGTACTAACGGTTACAGAAAAATCTTCAGGAGAAATATCCCGGAAATTTTCCGCCAGCCAGGAGTGATATTCCCCTACATAGAAATCATAATATTCCTTCCCAAGAGATGTCAGAGCTATGTGGACGATCCTTTTGTCCTCCTGGTCAGGGATTTTTGTCAGAACCTTCAGTTTTTCCAGCTCCTGGATTACTTTGGTGATGCTTGGCCTGGTGACTCCAAGCAGCTTACTCACATCGCTGACCATCACCTTTTCCTGGCATTGGCTTAACTGAAACACTGCGTCGATCACATAGATATGCCGGGGAGACATGCCTTTGGGAAGAGGGGGCATCAGCTCTGTAATGCGTTTGGCGTCCTGGCAGGCAGAGAGAAAATCTTTTACATAAGATATTTCCATGTGTTATTCCTCCTTTCTGAATATGGTTACCATAAATAATTATCTTTAGTAATTATCTAAGATAATTATAGGAAAGTATATAGGAGATGTCAAGAGAAAATGAAAAAATAAAACCTGCTGTGCCTCAGCCTTTACAGGCCGCTGCACAGCAGGATTTTTTGAGATAATTCTTCCAGTACCTGTCCCCGTCTTCCCAGAACACGGATAGCCAGGTCCCCCTGAGGAAGACTGGTGATTCCGCCTGTTGTATCAGGGGTAGAATCCAGAAACTCCTGTACCTGGGATATAAACTCTTTGGAGTTTTCCGGCGGGGTAAGGAAGATACAGGCCAGATGGGTATAGGACTCATACATTCCCATACTGTCCATGGAGAAAAGTACAGGGTCATACCGGGTATTATCCCGGTAGATCAGCTTCCCATTTCTGTAGATACGGACCAGATTGTGGTAGAAGCGATAGGCAAAAGCTTCTCCTCTGGCGTATCGTCCGCAGGAAAGGATCTCGCTCATAAAGAACCGGGAGCTTTCATCTTCCAGCCGGATCTCCATAGTGTTCTCAAAGGCGGAGCCTTTAAAAGGGATCATAGGCTGGGGATGGAAGAAAAAGGTTCCCCCTTTCTCTACAGATACAGAAGTATGTCTGCCGGCTTTTCCCTCCTCCATGTAATGGACCTTATCGTAGGATTGGGAGATGAACTCTGTCCTGGCTCCTTCTTTTATGTGGAAAGAAAATTCCTGAAGGTCTCCTGCCATGATTCCCGGGGAAGCAGCCAGCAGCATGACCTGGAGCCCGCCGCCTTTCAGGGGAAAGGGCTGCATGATCTTAAAGGGAGAGGTATAAGAAAAGTCTTCCAATATGGTCTGGCCTTCACGGGTACCTGCGGTAATGGAAAAGCGGGAGACTTTTCCATAGGGATTTTTTTCTTCTGGCATTACATTCCCTCCAAAAGTACGTTTTTCTTGATCCATTCCACTACCTGTTCCACATGTTCGCCGCTGCGGATATTGGTGAACAGGAAAGGACGGTCTCCCCGCATTTTCTTAGAATCTCTTTCCATAACCTCCAGGCTTGCCCCTACATAGGGAGCCAGGTCGATCTTGTTGATCACCAGCAGATCGGAGCGGGTGATCCCTGGTCCGCCTTTTCTGGGAATCTTATCCCCTTCCGCCACGTCAATGACAAAGATAGTGGCGTCGGCCAGTTCCGGTGAAAAGGTAGCGGAAAGGTTATCCCCGCCGCTTTCTATAAAAAACAGCTCGATATCCGGAAACTTTTCCGCCATTTCTTCTACTGCCTCCAGATTCATGGAGGCGTCTTCACGGATGGCTGTGTGAGGGCAGCCGCCGGTTTCCACGCCGGTGATTCTTTCCAGAGGCATGATACTGTTTTTCGCCAGGAATTCTGCGTCCTCTTTGGTATAGATATCATTGGTGATAACACCGATACTGTAATCTCTGGCCATGCGCCGGGTAAGGGCTTCTATGAGAGCAGTCTTGCCGGAACCTACAGGGCCGGCTACGCCGATTTTTACATAAGACATAATTCTTCCTTCTTTCATATATAGTAGAGTCTGCATTCGCAGACAGAGAAATATAAAAACAGGGCTGCACCTGTATCAGGACATATACAGCCGGGAGTACAGACCTTCATGCTGGATAGCCCGCAGGTCAAAGCCGGGAGTGGAAGCGCAGAACATTTCTTCCCCGGCTGTGGTGACAAGAAAAAGCACCTCTTCCAGGACCTGATGGAGGGAGAGGAGGATTTTCTGTCCCTCTGACTGGCTGAGAGGAATAGTCTTTACACAGTTTGTGACCATAGCAGAGGTCTGGGCATAAAGAAAGGCTGCCATAGAATCCTCCAGAGGGATCCCGGCGGCACAGCAGAAAACTCCGTAAGCACAGGGATGACTGGTTACTTTTCCCCG
>DXFG01000043.1 GCA_019114545.1 Candidatus Blautia pullistercoris
CCCGATTATTTTTCGATACCAGCCAGCTTGAAGATCTTAGCAACTACGTCTGTAGGCTGAGCGCCGTTAGCCAGCCATCTTTTTGCTGCTTCTTCATCTACTTTGTATACGCTTGGATCCTGGTTCGGGTCATAGGTTCCGATCTCCTCGATAAACTTTCCGTCTCTTGGGGATCTGGAATCTGCAACAATGATTCTATAGAAAGGAGCTTTTTTCTGTCCCATTCTTCTTAATCTGATTTTTACTGCCATGTTCTTTTCACCTCCTGCTCTTACTCTTTCTTATATGTTAAAAGGGAAGTTTAAATCTTCCTCTTTTACCACCTTTGCCACCCATCAGTCCGGGCATCTGCTTCATCATTTTTTTCGCCTGCTCGAACTGTTTCACCATACGGTTAACCTCTGCAACGTCTACTCCTGCGCCTTTTGCGATTCTTGCCTTTCTGGAAGGATTGAGGATATCGGGATTAGAACGCTCCTTTGGCGTCATGGAAAGGATCATGGCCTCTTTTCTGGCCAGTTCTTTCTCATCTACCATGCTGTCAATATCTTTCACCTGGGAGCCGATACCGGGCAGCATACTGAGAACACTGGACAGGCCGCCCATGTTCTTCATCTGATTCATGCTCTCCAGATAATCGTCAAAGCCAAAAGTGTTTTTCCGGAACTTCTGTTCCATCTCTTTGGCTTTCTCTTCATCCAGATTTGCCTGAGCCTTTTCAATAAGACTCATCACATCTCCCATCCCCAGGATACGGGAGGCCATACGGTCCGGATAAAACTGCTCCAGATCGGAAAGTTTTTCTCCCATACCTACGTAAAGGATAGGCTTTCCGCTGATCGCCTTAATGGAAAGGGCTGCACCGCCTCGTGTGTCACCATCCATCTTTGTCAGGATCACACCGTCAATGCCAACCTTGTTCTGGAAGGTCTCTGCCACATTTACCGCATCCTGTCCGGTCATGGCATCTACTACCAGGACTGTCTGATCCACAGTCAGAGCCTCTTTTATATTCTCCAGCTCCTGCATCATATCTTCATCTATGTGAAGACGTCCTGCGGTATCTAATATCAAAACATTGTATTTTTCATTTTTTGCGTGTTCATAGGCTCCCTTGGCAATGTCCACCGGGCTGTTCTTGTCCCCCATGGTAAACACTTCTACGCCCTGCTTCTCTCCATTGACCTGGAGCTGTTTGATTGCTGCCGGACGGTAAACGTCACAGGCTGCCAGAAGGGGCTTTCTGCCTTTGGACTTCAGCTTTCCTGCCAGCTTTGCGGCAGTGGTGGTCTTACCGGCACCCTGAAGACCTGCCATCATAATAACCGTCACTTCATTTCCCGGTCTTAAGGCAAGTTCCGTGGTCTCGCTTCCCATAAGCTTTACCAGCTCTTCGTTTACGATCTTAATCACCATCTGGCCGGGATTCAGGCCGGACATTACATCCTGTCCCACCGCCCGTTCCTGAACGGCTTTCATAAACTGTTTTACCACCTTGAAGCTAACGTCAGCCTCTAAGAGGGCCATTTTTACTTCCTTCAGAGCCGCTTTTACATCTGCTTCTGTCAGACGGCCTTTTTTTCTTAAATTTTTGAACACATTCTGCAGTTTATCAGTTAAACTCTCAAATGCCATCTGCTATAACTCCTCTAAAATCTCCTGGGAAATACTTTCGATCCGGGACACCAGCTCTTCTTTATCCAGGTTTTCACATTCCTGGCTCAGCTTATGGATACGCCGGATCTTCTCCCGGATGGAAACAAACTTTTCCACCAGATGAAGCTTTTCTTCATAGTCCTCAAGGATCCTGCTGCATCTTTTCAGATTGTCATGGACGCCCTGACGGCTGATTCCCAGTTCCTGGGCCACCTCACTGAGGGAATAGTCATTGAATACTACATCTTCATAAATTCTTCTCTGATGTTCTGTGAGAAGCTCGCCGTAAAAATCATACAGCAGCGTCTGCTCTACTATTTTTTCCACTGACAATCACCTTGGCTATCATACATCAGGTTTTCCGTGGTGTCAAGTGTTTTTTCTTGACACCACGGAAAATTTTTCATAGTTTTTCATCCATACTCCCGCTGCGGAAACCCTGGATATCCAAAGTAATATAAGAAAATCCCATATTTTTGAGATTTTCTGCGATCTCTTCCCGTTTTTTTAAAAACTCCGGAAACTGCTCACAGGGGATTTCGATTCTGGCAATATCGCCGTGAAGCCGCAGCCGGACCACAGCAAATCCTGCATTTTTCAGAAATTCTTCTCCTCTGGCGATCTGGTCCAGGATCTCCGGCTTTATTTCAGCGCCGTATGGCAGCCTTGTAGCCAGACAGGGAGTAGAAGGCCGGCTGGCCACCGATACTCCCAGCTCCCCTGCCAGCCGTCTTACCTCTTCTTTGGTAAATCCGGTGTCTGCCAGAGGACTGAGGATTCCCAGCTCCCGGATGGCCTGCAGACCCGGACGGTATACATGGAGATCGTCCTCATTGGTACCTTCCAGGATCAGAGATACTCCTTTTTGAGCCGCAAAGTCCTTTAATCTCTGGAAAAGAGCCTTTTTACACAGATAGCATCGGTTCACCGGATTAAACCGGATCTGGGCCTGTTCCAGCTCATTGAGGTAAATCACTTCATGGATCACTCCCGCCTCCCCGGCCACTTTCCTGGCTGTTTCCAGATCACAGGAAGGATGGAGCATGGTATCAAAAGTCACTGCGTAGATTTTCTTTTCTTCTTCCATACATTTTTTCGCCGCCATAAGGAGCAGGCTGCTGTCTACGCCTCCTGAAAAAGCAATACAGAGATCCTGTCGGGTATATTCCCTCATTTTTTCATAAAAAATTTTTTTCTTTTCTTCATATATCATTGTCAAAACCTCCTGCCAAAGCCGCCGCTTCGTCATAAATACTCCGGTAAGGTCTTCCTGTTTCTTCACAGACCTTCCGCACCGTATCGTATTCCGGATAACAGAATTTCTGTCCATGATGGGTACAGATTTTTATCTTCACTTTATGTCCATCTTTAAGTGTCACCTCTTTGAAAGACCTGGAAAGGATCCTGCGGTTTTCCTCGTATCTGCGCAGGCCGATGCTGGTAGTCTCACAGAAAATAATGTCTTCCAGTTTCTCCTGGTTTTCTTTTTTACAGATCACCTGGAGCATATAGGCAGGCCGTCCCTTTTTCATAAAAATCGGAAAACAGCTGGCATCCAGAGCGCCTGCTTTCATAAGACGTTCAATGGCATAGCCAAGCTGCTCCCCGGAGCAGTCATCTACGTTTGTCTCCAGAACCTGAACCTGATCATTCTCCTTTTTCTCCGGAGTGTCTTTTTCTTCCTCCAGGACCACTGCCCTGACCATTCCCTGTTCCTTTCCCTCCCGGGAAACTCCCAGAGACCAGCCTGCAATCCTTTTTCCTCCCGTCTTCCCGGCAGGCTCTCCGTAAACAGCAAGAAAAGCTGCACTTCCAGGAGTAAAATTTTCACCCTGGCCGATAGAAAAATTTATCAGAAGACTGCTTTTTCCCAGGATCCCCAGGATTTCCTTTGAAGGGATCATTTTCTCTTTTCCGATTCCAAAACCTTCCTCCAGCTCACAGACTCCGCACCTGGAAAATCCCATCTGATCCATAGCTATAGCCAAAGCCGTCAGGGAAACCAGAGAGGTCTCACTGCCCGTCAGAGACAGAAAGCACTGATCTTCCGGCATGTCTGCCGCTTCCCGGATAAGTGCTGTCATCTTGAGGACATTTTCTTTTAGCCTGCTTTCTTCCTCTATATCTTTAAAATATGCCTCTGCCCGTTTCTGTCCGATCTCTTCCTGAAGGGAAACCGCAATACGGAGGCCGTTTTCCTTTTTCTCCTGTGTTTCATATGCAAGCCGGACAGGCAGGGAAAAAATTTTTTCCAGTCTTTCCCGGATCTCTTCCGGATCCGCTCCCAGGCCCAAAAGAGCCGAAAGGATCATATCACAATCTATTTTTCCTTTTCCCTGTATATTAAGTTCTCTCATATATCTCTTCCTCCCGGCATTTTTATCTGCATTGTATCATAAAACAGGGGCATTTATCAAATCATCGAATTTTTGTATTGAATAATTTCTTGCCAATGTCTAAAATAGTAGAAAAGCTCAATAAGGAGGAACCATAAAATGAACATTTCAAAAGTATATTTCACTGATCTCCGGGCCAAAAACGGAGACAACCTGCTCCAGAAGCTCCAGCGTCTGATCAAGACAGCGGGAATCGGAAATATCGACTTTGAAAATAAGTATGTGGCCATCAAAATCCATTTCGGAGAGCCTGGGAACCTGGCATTTCTCCGTCCAAACTATGCAAAAGCCGTGGCCGATGTAGTGAAAGAACTGGGGGGAAAGCCTTTTCTCACCGACTGCAACACTCTGTATGTGGGAGGAAGAAAAAATGCCCTGGACCATCTGGACAGCGCTAATCTCAATGGCTTTAATCCTATCACTACCGGATGTCAGATCCTGATCGCTGACGGATTAAAAGGTACAGATGAGGCTCTTGTACCGGTAGAAAGGGGCACTTATGTGAAAGAAGCCAAGATTGGCCGTGCCATTATGGATGCAGATATCATTATTTCCCTGAATCATTTCAAGGGACATGAAGCCACAGGCTTTGGAGGCGCGCTTAAAAACCTGGGGATGGGCTGCGGTTCCAGAGCTGGAAAAATGGAAATGCATTCTGCAGGAAAGCCCCATGTAGACCAGGATCTGTGCATTGGCTGCAAAATGTGTGCCAAAATCTGCGCCCACGACGCCCCTCAATTTGAAAACAAGAAAGCCTACATCGATCACGACAAATGTGTTGGCTGCGGAAGATGTATCGGCGTCTGTCCAAAGGATGCAGTGCTGCCGGCTTCTGATGAATCCAATGATATCCTGAACTGCAAAATCGCAGAATACACCAAAGCCGTGATCCAGGGCCGTCCTAATTTCCATATCAATCTGGTCATTGACGTCTCTCCCTACTGTGACTGTCACGGAGAAAATGATGCTGCCATTGTTCCAAATGTGGGAATGTTTGCTTCCTTTGACCCGGTGGCTCTGGATGTGGCCTGTGCCGATGCGGTAAACGCTCAGCCGGTGATCCAGAACAGTAAACTTGGGGACTGCAAAGAAGAAGAACGGGCTGCTCACCATCACGACCACTTCCACAGCATTTTCCCGGAGACTAACTGGGAATCGGCCATTGAACATGGAGTGGCCATCGGTATCGGAAACAAAGAATATGAACTGATCACAGTAAAATAAAAGCTTTTACAGAAAAAGGATGGGCAGACCGGCGCAAATCCGGCATATCCCATCCTTTATGTATATTTTCTGCAGATTCCTTTTACAGGCTTGCTGTTACCAGCTTCGGCCGGAAACCTGCTTCCTCAAGAGCATCCAGGATCTCCTTCTTATGCTCTGTTCCGAAGGCTTCCATAGTAATACGCAGTTCCACAGCCGCATTCCGGTTGGTGCTTACAAACTGATTATGCTCCAGTTTGATTACATTGCCCTGCTTTTCAGCAATGATGCCGGCTACCCGTACCAGTTCTCCCGGTCTGTCCGGAAGAAGGGTGGAAACAGTAAAGATCCTGTCTCTTGCAATCAATCCATGCTGTACCACAGAAGCCATAGTGATCACATCCATATTTCCGCCGCTTAAAATCGATACAACCTTCTTATTCTGGAATTTTAGATGCTTTAACGCTGCAACCGTAAGAAGACCGGAATTCTCTACGATCATTTTATGGTTCTCTACCATATCCAGGAAAGCAACCACCAGTTCATCATCTTCCACTGTAATGATCTCGTCTACATTTTTCTGGATATATGGGAAAATATGATCTCCCGGACGTTTTACCGCAGTTCCGTCTGCAATGGTATTCACTGTAGGAAGGGTCACTACCTCACCCTTTTCCAGAGAAGCCTGCATACAGTTGGCTCCTGCAGGCTCTACACCAATCACTTTAATGTTGGGATTCAGGAGTTTCACAAGGGTGGAAACCCCAGTAGCCAGTCCGCCCCCGCCGATGGGAACCAGGATATAGTCTACCAGAGGAAGTTCCTTGATGATCTCCATGGCAATGGTTCCCTGCCCGGTGGCAACCGCCGGATCATCAAAAGGATGGATAAAAGTATATCCGTATTTTTCCGCAAGCTCATAAGCATGGTCGCAGGCTTCGTCATACACATCTCCGTAAAGAACTACTTCTGCTCCGTAGCTTTTGGTCCTTTCCACCTTGATCAGAGGTGTTGTGGTAGGCATCACGATCACGGCCTTTACGCCAAAGGCTTTTGCGGCATAAGCAACACCCTGGGCATGATTCCCTGCAGAAGCTGTGATCAGGCCCTTTTCTCTCTCTTCCTGGGAAAGAGTACTGATCTTGTAATAAGCCCCCCGGATCTTATAGGCTCCGGTCACCTGCATATTTTCCGGTTTTAAATAAACTTTGTTTCCTGTCTGGCTGCTGAAATAGTCACTATATACCAGCTTTGTCTCCTGAGTCACTCTTTTTACGATTTCTGCAGCCTCTTCAAACTTATCTAATGTGAGCATTCCTCTATCCTTCTTTCTCTGTTTATGTCTATTCCTCGTTTGCCGTTCCCGTATTAAACAGGGCATTTACAAATTCATCGGAATCAAATTTCTGAAGATCGTCAATGGTCTCTCCCACTCCGATATATTTTACCGGGATATCCAGCTCTGACTGGATCGCCACGGCAATGCCCCCTTTTGCGGTTCCATCCAATTTTGTAAGGATAATCCCCGTAACATTGGCCACCTCATTAAACTGTCTGGCCTGAGCCAAGGCATTCTGTCCCGTGGTCCCGTCCAGGACCACCAGAGTTTCCAGATAAGCCTCCGGATATTCTTTGGCAATAATCCTGTAGATCTTTCTCAGTTCCTCCATCAGGTTTTTCTTATTATGAAGTCTTCCCGCTGTATCACAGAGAAGCACATCTGCATTTCTGGCCTTTGCTGCAGCAATCGCATCATAGACCACAGACGCCGGATCCGCACCTTCCTGACCGCCGATGAGTTCTACTCCCGCCCGGTTGGCCCACTGGGTAAGCTGTTCCCCTGCTGCCGCCCGGAACGTGTCTGCCGCCGCAAGGATCACTTTCTTTCCCTGACTTTTCAGTTTCCCGGCCAGTTTTCCAACAGAAGTGGTCTTTCCCACACCATTGACTCCAATGACCAGGACCACGGACTTCCGGTTTTCAAATTCGTAGGCGGTCTCTCCCACAGCCATCTGTTCCTTAATGCTGTCCATAAGGAGCTGCTTGCACTGGGATGGATCCTTGATATGCTGCTGGGCTACCTGCTCTTTCAATCTTTCAATGATGGCTGTAGTGGTATTGATCCCGATATCTCCCATAACCAGGATTTCTTCAATTTCTTCATAAAAATCATCATCTATACTGGAATAACCGCTGAAAATAGAATCAATTCCAGAAACAATATTTTCCCTGGTTTTGGACAGTCCCTCTACCAGCCGCTTAAAAAAGCCTTTTTTCTCTTCTGCCATAATCTCCTCCTACTTATCCAGATCGTGTTCGATCAGGTCTACGGAAACCAGAGTAGACACTCCTTTTTCCTGCATGGTGATACCATAGAGCCGGTCTGCCGCCGTCATAGTACCACGTCTATGTGTTATAATAATAAACTGTGTATTTTTTGTCAACTTATGCAGGTACTGGGCATACCTGGTAACATTGGAATCATCCAGAGCCGCCTCGATCTCATCCAGCAGACAGAAGGGCGAGGGCTTCAGATTCTGGATCGCAAACAGCAGAGCAATGGCGGTGAGGGCCTTTTCCCCTCCGGAAAGCTGCATCATATTCTGAAGTTTCTTTCCTGGGGGCTGGGAGATGATCCGGATCCCTGCCTCCAGAATATCCTCCTCCTCATCCAGCTCAATAGTGCCCTTTCCTCCTCCAAACAACTCTTTGAAAGCTTTGTCAAATTCTATCCGGATTTGGGCGAATTTTTCTTCAAACTGGCGGCGCATACCTGTATCCAGCTCCTCGATGATTCCCATAAGGGTTTCTTCAGATTTTACCAGATCTTCATGCTGGGTCTTCATAAAGTCATGGCGCTGGGAAATTTCCTTATATTCTTCAATGGCATTTACGTTTACATTGCCCAGCTGACGGATCTCTGTCTTGATCTGCTGGATCTGTTTTTTGATCTCGCCCCGCTCTCCGGGCTCCCGGACTGCCTGTTCTTTTGCCTGGCCATAGGTCATCTCATACTCTTCCCACATATAG
Source organism: Candidatus Blautia pullistercoris (assembly GCA_019114545.1). Lineage (GTDB taxonomy): Bacteria > Bacillota > Clostridia > Lachnospirales > Lachnospiraceae > Blautia > Blautia pullistercoris. The sequence goes on from DXFG01000043.1 coordinate 8,286, forward strand.
CCGGTCTGGGATTCCTGCGCTTCTTCCAGCTTTTCCTTCTGTCCCTGAAGGCGGTAACTCTCCTTGTCCAGAAGATTCATTTTAGAAGACAGCTCATCTCTTCTGGCAAAGAATCCCTTATGATCTCTGGTCATCTCCTCTTTCTTTTCCAGAGCCGCCTTCATTTTTTCCTGGTCTCTTTTTGTTTCTTCTTCCCCGGCCTTTATAGTTTCCTCGATCTGGGAGATCTGGTCTTCCTTCTGGAGGATTTCCTCTTTGCTCTGATCCATACTTGTTTTCAAAGTTTCCTTCTGCTTCTCAAAACCTGAGATTTCTTCTCTGATACGGTTCAGATTTTCCAGTACAAATCCCTGCCTGGAAGCAAATCCTGCAGACTCCAGATGGATCTTTTCCATTTTTGCAGAAATCTTGGCCTCTATCTTTTTCTTTTCTTCCAGAAGCGCCTGGTTTTTATTAATCTCTTCCTCTAACTGTCTTTCCTGGCTGTCGCTGGTCTCCAGTTCCAGCTGAATGGAAGCTGTATTTTCCCGGATTTCTCTGGTCTGTTTCTCCAGGTCTTCCTTTTCCAGCTTCAGGCTTTCGTATTCTTTGCGGATTTCTTCTTTCTTTCCGCCCATAGAATCCAGGTTGACCTGGATAGTATTTTCCCGGATGTACTGCTCCTGGAGCTGTTCCTGGATGGAGGCTGCCTGGTCTCTGCACTGGTTTCTTTTATTCCGGTACTCTTCCAGTTTTTTCTGCATATCCTCCATATCTTTTTTCAGCTTTTCCACTGCATCCTGGAGTTCTTCGATTTCCCTTCGTCTTCCCAGCAGGTTACTGTTATTCTTAAAGGAACCTCCCGTAAGGGACCCCCCGGGATTTAAAGATTCGCCCTCTAAAGTCACCATTCGGATACTGTAGCGGTACTTTCTGGCAATGGCAATCCCGTGGTCAATATGATCCACCACCAGAGTCCGCCCCAGAAGATACACAGAAAGTCCCTGGTACTCCCGGTCCACCTTTACCAGGTTACTGGCGATTCCGATCACCCCCGGCTCTTTCAGAGCCTGGGGATTGTCCAGAGGCTTTTTGTTATTCATACTGGTAAGGGGCAGAAAAGTGGCTCTTCCATATTTGTTCTTTTTCAGAAAGCTGATCAGCTCTTTGGCTGTCTCCTCATTGTCTGTAACAATATTCTGGATGCTGCCTCCCAAAGCCGTCTCGATAGCAGTCTCATATTCTTTATCTACCTTAAGGATATCTGCTACAACTCCCCGGATACCCGGCACTCGTTTTTTCTGCTCCATAACCCGGCGGATACTGTTGCCATATCCGTCATAGCGCTCTGTGATATTCCGAAGAGATTCCAGCCTGGAAGCTTCCCTGTGATAGGCAGTCTGTCCTACCTCTAACTGCTGGTTTCCTCTGGCGATCTCTGCCTGATATTTCTTGATCTGATCTTCACACCGGTTTCCCTGGCGGATCAGTTTCTCAATAGTCTCTTCAATTTCTTTTTTCTCTTCTCTGTATTTCTCCCCGGAATCCTGAAGTTTTGCCGCCTCGCTTTTCAAAGTAAGATATTTCTGGTTCAGTTCTGTCCTGCGCAAAGAATTCTGCTCCATCATGGTGTCGTACCGCTGAAGCTTTCCTTTGGTGGATGCCCGGAGATTCAAGATCTCTATAATCTCATTTTTATCTCTTTCTACCTTCTCCTCCAGCTTATGGATTTCCATAGCTGCATCCTTGAAGGCTCCCTGGGTTTCTTCCAACGAATCCTGAAAAGTTTTGATCTTTTCTTCCAGCTCTGCCTTTTCCTCCTGGCAGCTTCTGGCTTCTTCTCTTCGCTTTTCCAGCTCTTTTTCCAGGTTTTCCTGGCGTTCCCGATACTGGATATCACTTTGACGGGCAGAATTGATCTGTTCCTTAAGAATATGTATCTGGTTTTCCAGCTGCTGTTTTTTCAGGGTTTTTTCCGTTGTTTCCTCTCTGGCTGCCTGGATTTCTTCCTCCAGCTTTTCCAGCTCTTTCTCCAGCCGGTCATACTCTGTCTTGGTGGTTTCAAAATCTTTGGCTGTTTCCTCAAGATCTGACTGGACGATCTGATACTTTCCTTCCGTTTCTTTTATCTGCTTCCGGATACGCTCCATCTCTGTCAGAAACATCTGGATATCAAGTTGTTTCAGTTCTTCTTTCTTTTTCAGATAGATCCTGGCTGTCTCAGACTGTTTTTCCAGAGGTGCCAGCTGTCTGGACAGCTCTCCCAGAATATCCCTGACTCTGGTCAGATTCTGCTGTTCTTCTTCCAGCTTCTTTAAGGCGGTATTTTTTCTTCTTTTAAATTTTACGATTCCTGCCGCCTCATCGAAAAGTTCTCTTCGTTCTTCCGGCTTACCGCTCAGGATCTTATCGATCTGTCCCTGACCGATGATGGAATAACCTTCCTTACCGATACCGGTATCATAAAACAATTCATTAACATCCTTCAGTCTGCAGGCTGTGCCGTTTAAAAGATATTCGCTCTCTCCTGAACGGTAAAGCCTTCTGGCAATGGTTACTTCCTGATAGTCAATCGGCAGTTTATGATCACTGTTGTCCATGGTAATGGCCACATAGGCGAATCCAAGAGGCTTTCTGGTCTCTGTCCCGGAGAAAATAACATCCTGCATATTTCCCCCACGGAGCTGCTTGGCGCTCTGTTCGCCCAGCACCCAGCGAACCGCATCTGCTACGTTGCTCTTTCCGCTTCCATTCGGTCCTACAATACCTGTGATGCCATTATGAAATTCAAAGGTAATTTTATTGGCAAAGGATTTAAATCCCTGCACATCAATGCTTTTTAAATACATAAGTCACCCTTTTTATTTTTCAGTTTTTTGATGGCACAGTAGGCTGCCTGCTGCTCCGCCGCCTTTTTGGTATGGCCGCATCCCTCTCCCAGAACCCGGCTTCCCAGCATAGCTTCCACATAGAAAGACTTATTATGGTCCGGTCCTTCTTCTCTTACAAGCACATAATGGACATCTTCCTCATATTGCCCCTGGACAATCTCCTGAAGCGTAGTCTTGCTATCATAAAAGAGTTCCTTATTCTCAATATCATTTAAGATAAATTTATGAATAAACTCTTTTGCATTAGCAAAACCACCATCCAGATAGATGGCGCCGATCAAAGCCTCCATAGCGTCTGAAACAATGGAATCTCTTCTCCGTCCTCCTGTAGCCTCCTCACCTTTTCCCAGCAGAAGATAATCTCCCAGAGGAATTTCCCTGGCACACAGGGCCAGTGTGGGTTCACAGACCATGCTGGCTCTTTTTTTGGTCAGTTCTCCCTCCGGCATGTCCTGAAACTTATGGAATAGAAATTCGCTGGATGTAACCTCCAGCACGGCGTCCCCCAGGAATTCCAGCCTTTCATTATTTCCGCTGTAGGGAATATGGTGCTCGTTCGCGTAAGAACTGTGAGTCATAGCGGTAATGAGAAGCTGAAAATTTTCAAACTCGTAACCGATCTTCTTTTCCAGCTCCAAAAATTTTCTTGTATCTTTCATAATCTCTCCCCTGCAAGGAAAGGGGATGTCTTCACTGTGTTCAAGATTCCCCCAGCTCTGAAGACATCCCTGATCCTTAGCCTACTAATTTTTTAATCTGTTCTACTGCATCTCCCACAGAAACAATCTGCTCTACATCTTCTGTGGGAATCTCAATGTCAAACTCTTCTTCAATGCCCATCATAATTTGGAAAACGTCCAGAGAATCCGCACCTAAGTCATCTACAAAGGTGGTATCCATGGTTACCTCTGCCTCATCTACGTTTAATACCTCAGCAATTATCTTCTGTAATTTTTCCAATTCCATGACATGCCCTCCTTATCCTTCTTTTTTCTCTTCATTGGAAACCTTCAGATTCTCTCCGATCTTTTCATTGATCCCCTGCTCTTTAAAGGAAATACATTGGATAATGGAGTTTTTAAATTCGGTTTCCCTGGAATTGCCATGGCACTTCACTACCAGACCACGAAGCCCCAGAAGAGGTGCTCCCCCATACTGGCTGGCATCAAAGCTTTTCAGGGTGGCTTTTAACGCCGGTTTGATCAAAAGTGCGCCGATCTTGCTGCGAAGAGAAGACATCAATCCCTCCTTCACCTTAGAAAGAAGGGTTGCACCCAGCCCTTCATACAGCTTCAGAATCACGTTGCCCACAAATGCTTCTGTAACAATCACATCTGCTGCTCCGGCAGGAATCTCTCTCGCCTCTATGCTTCCGATAAAGTTAATATCTTTGCATTCTCTCAAAAGAGGATACGTTTCCTTTACCAGAGCATTCCCTTTTTCCTCTTCTACGCCAATATTTACAATACCGACTCTGGGCTTTTTCACACCTACCACATGTTCCATATAAATGGATCCCATCTTGGCAAACTGCACCAGATGAGAAGCCCTGGCATCCACATTGGCGCCGCAGTCAATGAGCAGAGATACCCCTTTCTTGGTAGGGATCAAAGGCGCAAGAGGAGCTCTCTCAACCCCTCGTATCCTGCCGACGATAGTGGTCCCTCCCACCAGAATGGCTCCGGAACTTCCTGCAGACACAAAGGCATCCGCTTCCTGCTGCTTAACCATTTTCATACCTACCACAATGGAAGAATCCTTTTTTCCACGGATAGCTGCTACCGGAGGTTCCCCTGTTTCAATCACCTGGCTGGCATTTACCACACGGATCCTTTCTTTTGGATAAGAACAGGCGGAAAGTTCTTTCTCTATCACTTCCTGCTTGCCCACCAACAGCACTTCCACATTTTCTTTTTCTTTTACGGCAGCTACCGCACCTTTCACAGCCTCTGCGGGAGCATAGTCTCCTCCCATGGCGTCTACTGCCACTCTGATCAAATTCTCCATGTCAATCCTCCTGTTATACTAACAATGATTGTACTAGACATCTATAAAAAATGCAAGAGGCCGCCGCCTGTTTCAAATCCGGACGCCAGCCTCACTGAAAAAATTTTTCTATTCTGTTTCTGAAATCCACACCCTGGTAAACAGATCAGCCCTGATTCTCCTGGGCATTCTCCTGGGTATTCTCTTCTTCCTGTGCTTCGTTTTGGTTGTCCGCTGCCTGCTCCTGTTCTTCTCCCTCCTGGCTGCCATCTGCAGTAACGATCACTTCTGCAGTATTACTGGTAACTCCGTTTTCTGAGTTTCCGATGGTGCTGGTCGCTACCACATAATAGTATATGGTCCCCTCTTCTTCTGTAGAAGGAACATAGGTATTTTCTGTAGCACCTTCAATAGGGGTGCCGCCTCCGTTTTTGTTGGTGCTGGACTGGTACCACTGATAGGTGATGGTACCTTCATCTGAAGTGGTCGCCTCCACTTTCAGTGCTTCCGCAGTATCTCCTACTTTATAAGTAACAGAACCGCTTAAATTCGTGGTAAGCTCCGGCTCTGCCACTTCCACCTGGGGTTCTTGGGTTACTTCTTCCTCCTGTTCCTCTTCCTGGGCTTCCTGGTCGGTATTGGTATTCCCCACAATCTGATCTGCTACCCCCTGGGCCTGCTCCCTCAGTGCATCCACCTGACTGCAGCCTGCCATAGCAAACATCAGACATCCGGAGCTAAAAAAGATCAGACATTTTTTTATCCATTTATTTTTCATTGTAACCTCCTTATTGCAATACTCCCTTGACAGCCTCGCTGCCGCAAGTTTCAAAAAACCATTGGATATCAATATCTTACCTTATTTCTCTATCTTCTGCAAGGTTTTCCCGAAAAATATTACAATTTTATTAAATAATTATTTCTTTTCATAAGCCAAAACACGATCATCCATGTTCGCTTGGCTTGATACTGGCAGGAATAAATAAGGTCCTGAGACATAAGTCTCAGGACCTGCAAGCTGCATATCTTATGCTTCTTCCATTTTGATAATCTCTCTCTTGTTGTAGCTTCCGCATGCACGGCAAACTCTGTGTGGCATCATTAATGCGCCGCACTTGCTGCATTTTACCAAATTGGGAGCGCTCATTTTCCAGTTTGCTCTTCTTTTATCTCTTCTTGCTTTGGAAGATTTATTCTTTGGACAGATGGACATAGGTTACACCTCCTTAAATTTGCTAAATATATCACGGATTGCCGCCATTCGTGGATCAGGACTTGACTGATCACAGTTACAAGAACCTTCGTTCAGGTCTTTGCCGCATACCGGGCACAGACCACGGCAGTCCTCTCTACATAGAACCCTTAAAGGCCAATGGATTAAAATCTCATTATGCACTAACTGCTCTACGTCCAGGCTGCAACCTGTGACATAATTAATTTCATCTAAGTCTTTTATCCTGTCTTCCCCAGAAGCCTTCATATCTATTTCCTGCTCCATGTCAATGGCAAATTCTGTCGGAACTTCCTTCAGGCACTTGTCGCAGGGAATCTTTATGGTCATATGACCCTTGGCTTCTATCTTAAGAACCTTCTTTCCTGTATTGGTAATGGTCACAGTCAAAGGCTCTTTCTCGGCCACCGGGAATGTTCCCAGTCTGCTTTGAAAGGAATCCATGGAAACAGGTGCTTCCACAACCTGTGTCTTTCCTTCCAAGGATAAAATTTCTGATAAATCAATTAGCATAATAGTCTCCTAATCACACCTTGTCAATTATACATAGGTATCCCAGGTTTGTCAACCATTATTTCTGATTTTTTACCAGTG
>DXFG01000337.1 GCA_019114545.1 Candidatus Blautia pullistercoris
AGCGTCAGTCCCAGGTGTTTTCCCAGATCACATCGGAACTGACCAGTGAAAATCCTGCGGCTTTTTCAGATCTTTCTGAGGAGATGCAGGAATACCAGGACTATATTGTGGACGATTTCCTGATCCAGGAAACAGGGATCCTGTCCGAGGGAGCCATTGATACTTCCGATTCCGTATACCAGGCATGGCAGGACCGTTCCATCAGTATGAAAGAATTTCTAACTTATGCGGCAGGACAAAACTGGATCGATATTTCCAGATTCTCTGCAGACGGAGAATATCTGGACTCCTCGGAGGTATATACGGCTCTGTCTGAATACCTTACGGAATCATTAAGTGATGATGAGGGATTTTCCAAGATCATCTATAAATACATGCTTCAGTCAGACATGATCTCCGGCGCCCAGCTTTGTATGCTCCTGTATGATCAGGGAGTGCTGGAACAGGATGAGGCCACTTATAATGCACTGGCATCAGGATCTCTGCGGGCCTATGACTTTATGATCCAGAAGATCAGCAATCTGGAAATCACGCCGGCCCAGCTGGCCCTGGACCCCTGCTCCGGTTCCGTAGTGATCACAGATCCCCGTACCGGCGAGACTTTGGCCTGCGTGACCTATCCGGGGTATGACAATAACCGTCTGGCAAATAATCTGGACACAGATTACTTTAATCATCTTCAGGAAGATCTGTCCAGTCCTATGTATAATAAAGCCACCCAGGAGAGAAGGGCGCCAGGTTCTACTTTTAAGATCGTTACTGCAGTAGCCGGCATAGAAGAAGGAATCGTGAACAGCAGCTACGGCGTGGTCTGCGACGGCGCCTTCCGGTTCCCGAATTCTACGGACCTGGTGTACTGTGCCAACCGTTATGGCCATGGCTATATGAATGTAGTTAATGGTATCGCCAATTCCTGTAACGATTTCTTCGGACAGGTGGCCTACGACCTGGGTACAGATTCCAACGGACAGTTTTCAGATTCTCTTGGCATGGAGATGCTGACGAAATATACAGAGATGTTCCGCCTGAATGAAAATACAGGACTGGAGATTGAGGAGGCTACACCTGAGATGGCGACCACAGACGTTGTCCGTTCTTCCATCGGCCAGAGTGATGCCAACTATACCACATCTCAGCTTGCCAGATATGTAACAACTATTGCGAGCCGGGGGACCAGCTATGATCTGACCCTTTTTGATAAAGTCACTGATGCAGACGGTAATGTTCTGGAAGAATATTCGCCGGAAGTAAAGGGGGATATGGATGTTTCAGACAGTACCTGGACCACTGTTCATGAAGGCATGCGTGGCGTGGCTACCAGAAACGCTACTTTAAGTTCTCTGGACGTGGCTGTAGCCGGTAAGACCGGTACTGCCCAGGAAGACTATTCCCGGCCCTCCCATGGTCTTTTCATCGGATTTGCACCTTATGACGATCCGGAAGTGGCCATGGCGGTCCGCATTACCAATGGTTATACCTCTGGGAATGCGATCTCTGTTGCAAATGATATTTTCAGTTATATGTACAATCTGGAAGATGAATCGGCAATTGTTACCGGTACTGCAAATACAGAGAATTTATCCAGTGTACAGACAGATTAAAAAGGAGCTGCCCTGCGAACTATATAAATGGGCAGTTCCGGAATATACCTGAGATACATAATGGGAAATATCAGGAGGAAGAGTTATGAGCGAGATTATTGTAGTGACGTCGGGAAAGGGCGGAGTGGGTAAAACCACAGTAACAGCAAATCTGGGACTTGGACTTGCAAGAATGAATAAAAAGGTGGTAGTGGTAGATACTGACATCGGACTGAGAAATCTGGATGTGGTCCTGGGGCTGGAAAACAGGATTGTCTATAATCTGATCGATGTGATAGAGGGAAGCTGCCGGATGAAGCAGGCTTTGATCAGGGATAAGCAGTGCGATACCCTGTATCTTCTTCCTTCGGCACAGACCAAGGATAAAACAGCCATCACACCAGAACAGATGGTAAAGCTTACCCAGGATCTGGCGGAAGAATTTGATTATATACTGTTAGACTGTCCGGCGGGCATAGAACAGGGATTTAAAAACGCCATCGCCGGGGCGAACAGTGCCATTGTAGTCACCACGCCGGAGGTTTCCGCCATTCGTGACGCAGACAGGATCATCGGCCTTCTCCAGGCAAATGAAATGCCCAGGATTCAGCTGATTATTAACCGCCTGCGTATGGACATGGTGAAGAGGGGCGAGATGATGTCTGTGGAAGATGTAACGGAGATCCTGGCCGTAGATCTTCTGGGAGCCATTCCCGATGATGAGGCAGTGGTGGTGGCTACCAATCAGGGAGAACCCCTTTGCGGGAAAAATTCTCCTTCAGGACAGGCCTTTGAGAATATCTGCCGGAGAATTTCCGGAGAGGCAGTGCCTCTTATGGATTTCCAGGCGAAAACAGGGGTTATGAAAAGACTGTCCCATATTTTCAGAAGATCATAAGAAGGAGGCATGGATTTATGAGATTTTCTGGCAGACGTTCCGGTCTGATTGCAAAGGACCGGCTCAGGCTTCTTCTTACCTCAGAGAGGCTGGACTGTACGCCGCAAATGATGACCATGCTGAAAAACGATATGATACGTGCTGTGGACAAGTATTTTGCTGTGCAGGAGAAAAAAGTAGAAATCCGCTATGTGAAAGACCGCAGTACCCTTTTGATAAAAATTCCTCTCCAAAGCGACATAGAAAAATCCTCTCCGGGAATGTCCTTCTGGAGATAAAACACAGAAAATAATATGCGAATGAACCATAAGAAAAAGGTGTTTTCATGATTAGATTATATAAACTACGTGACTATGACTTCAGACTTGTAATTGCGCTGATTGTATTGAGTACTATCGGCGTACTCCTTGTGGGAAGTGCAGATGCTTCTCTTCAGAACCGTCAGCTCATGGGAATGATCCTGGGCCTGGTCCTGATGGTGATCGTATCCCTGATGGACTTTAGCTGGATACTGAACTTTTCCTGGCTGCTGTACGCAGGCAACATTCTGCTGCTTCTGGGTGTGCGCTTTTTCGGAAGCGATGCCGGCGGTGCCACCCGCTGGATCAGTATCGGGGGCTTTCGCTTTCAGCCTACAGAGTTGTCCAAGATCATCATTATCCTCTTTTTCGCCAGATTTTTTATGGAACATGAGGAAGATCTGAACACCCTGAGAACACTGGTAAAATCTGCAATCCTTCTTGCAGTGCCTCTGGCCTTGATATATATTCAGCCGGACTTGAAAAACACGATTACAATTGCTATACTGTTTTGTATAATCATCTATATGGCAGGGCTGAGTTATAAGATCATCGGCGGGGCACTTCTTGTGGCAGTTCCCATGGCTGTAGTGCTTCTTTTCATTATTATGCAGCCCAACCAGAACCTGATACCGGATTATCAGCGAAACAGGATCATGTCTTTCCTGAATTCGGAGGAAGACCAATATTCGGATTCTGTGCTTCAGCAGGAGAATTCTGTAATGGCCATCGGTTCCGGACAGCTTACGGGAAAAGGGCTGAACAACAATGAGGTTTCCTCTGCCAATAACGGTGATTTCGTATCGGAAAACCAGACGGACTTTATCTTTTCCGTAGCGGGAGAAGAGCTGGGCTTTATCGGCTGTACGGCGATTCTGCTCCTTTTGCTCTTTATTATTTTTGAATGTATCCGAATCAGTCTGCGGGCTAAGGATCTTTCGGGAAAACTGATCTGCTGCGGCATGGGCGCCCTGGTAGGGATACAGAGTTTTATCAATATAGCCGTGGTTACAAATATCATGCCCAACACAGGAACCCCCCTTCCTTTCGTCAGTTATGGTCTGACTTCTATGGTCAGTCTGTATATCGGAATGGGACTGGTACTGAATGTGGGACTTCAGCGATATAAAAAATACAGGGAGGTTGATGAATCATGAACATCGGATTAATCGCACACAATTCAAAGAAAAAGCTGATGCAGAATTTCTGTATCGCTTACAGGAATATTTTATCCAAGAATACACTTTATGCCACCGGAACCACTGGAAGGCTGATCGAAGAGGCTTCAAATCTCACAGTCCACAAATTCTTGGCGGGACATCTGGGAGGAGAGCAGCAGCTTGGAGCATTGATTGAACAAAACGAGATGGATTTGGTCATCTATCTGCGGGAGCCTCTGGCGCCTCAGAAGCATGATCCGGACGTCAAACGTATTTTCCACTTGTGCGATACCCACAATATTCCCCTGGCAACCAACCTGGCTACTGCGGAGATGATGATCCGCTCTTTGGGAAGAGGAGAGATGGACTGGCGTGAAATGTATAAATAAATGGAAGTTTCCCCAGTTCCGGAATAAAAAAGAACAGAAAAAAAAGGGCTTCTTAGAGGGAAACAGCAAACGGGCCCGGAAAGTCAGAAAAACCCTGGTTCTCATTGGCCTGCTGGGAATTTTTCTCATAGCAGGCATTACAGCTCTGGTCCTATTTGTCCGAGGCGGGAGACTTGACGAGCCTTTGCCCTATTCCAGAAGCGCCCAGGTATTCGGAAATTCTGTCCAGGAATCTTCCATGATCGTAGAAGGAATGGCAGGGAATCTGTGTGTAGGTCCCGGCGACAATCCTATGGATGGAGTAGAAGGCCAGGAAGGAGAGATGACCGGTCTTTTTGCAATCCGGGAAGGGGAGATTCCTTTTTCCCAGGGGATTTACGAACAAAAATCTCCGGGAAGACTGACGCAGCTTATGACTTTGCTGGTGGTTTATGAGAATCTGGATCTGGACACCAGTGTTACGATTGAACAGGAGGATGTCCCTTATGGACTTAATAAGACCTGTGGTCTGGCCTACGGAAATATCATATCTGTCAGACAGCTTCTGAACGCCGTAGCAGTTTCATCTGCTGAGGATGCCTGCATGGCTCTGGCGAGAGCCGCTGCGGGAAGCGAATCTGCTTTTGTGGACAGCATGAACAGTAAGGCCATGGAACTTGGAATGACCAATACCAATTATGTGAATCCCACAGGCGCCCAGGATGAAGAACAGTATACTTCTGTATATGATACATATATTCTTTTGAATGCTGTTCTGGAGCAGACCGAGCTGACCAATGCCCTGGGAACTTCCAGTTATACTCTGAACTACACCAGATCAGACCAGGAGAGCAAACAGCAGTGGCTGGACTCCGACAATCTTTATGTTACAGGAGGCGTTTCCCTGCCAAGAGGGGTGACGGTACTGGGCGGGAAGATGTGCGCCTCAGATACAGAGAACTATGCAGCCCTTCTGGTACAGGACAATTACGGAAATCCTTATGCAGTGATCGTTCTTAACACAGACAGTCAGACGAATCTTTATGAGAGAATGGAGCAGATGCTGGAGGCAGTCAGTTCCTGATAAAAAAATGCTGGAAATTTTGAATTTACCATTGTATTTTTGAACGATATGCACTATAATTATTTCAACGATAACCACGTTTTTAGTAAAAATACATATTACGTGCGGCTAAGGAGGAAATTGCGATGGTTCAGTTAATTGTAGGTGAAAAAGGTAAAGGAAAAACAAAGGAACTTCTGGACAA
>DXFG01000044.1 GCA_019114545.1 Candidatus Blautia pullistercoris
TTGATTACAGCTTAAAAGGCCGTATCAATGCATTACAACAAAAATTGATCTGGAGGTGAACGGTTTGAGTTCAATCAATTCAGAAGAGATCATTTCCATTCTGAAAGAAGAAATAGAAAATTTCGACATGATGGCAGGAGTCCGGGAAGTCGGAAACGTAATCTGGGTTGGTGACGGAATCGCAACTGTTTACGGGATTGACCATGCCATGTACGGCGAGATCGTAACTTTTGAAAACGGCGTCAAAGGTATGGTCCAGGATATCAAGAAAAATGAGATCGGTGTTATTATTTTCGGCAAGGATACCGGTATCCGTGAGGGTACAAAGGTTGCCCGTACAGAAAAGAGAGCCGGTATTCCCGTAGGCGAAGGATTTATCGGAAGGGTTGTAGATGCCCTGGGAGCCCCCATTGACGGAAAAGGGGAGATCAAGGCAGAGGATTACCGCCCTGTGGAAAATGAAGCACCAGGCATCATCGACCGTAAGTCTGTATCCGTACCACTGGAAACAGGTATTCTGGCTATTGACTCCATGTTCCCTATCGGAAGGGGACAGCGTGAGCTGATCATCGGGGACCGTCAGACAGGAAAGACTTCCATTGCTACAGATGCTATTCTGAATCAGAAGGGCAAAGGTGTGATCTGTATTTATGTAGCTATCGGACAGAAGTCTTCCACAGTTGCAAAACTGGTTGGAACTTTGGAAAAACACGGCGCTATGGAATATACTACGGTATTTTCCGCTACAGCCAGTGACTGTGCGCCTCTTCAGTACATTGCCCCCTATGCAGGTACTGCTCTTGCAGAGTACTTTATGTATCAGGGAAAAGATGTGCTCATCGTATATGATGATCTGTCCAAACATGCGGTGGCCTACCGTGCTCTGTCATTGCTTTTGGAACGTTCTCCCGGACGTGAGGCATATCCCGGCGATGTATTTTATCTTCATTCCAGACTGCTGGAGCGTTCCAGCCGTTTGAGCGATGAGGCGGGAGGCGGTTCCATTACAGCCCTGCCTATTATTGAGACTCAGGCAGGAGATGTATCCGCATATATTCCTACCAATGTTATTTCTATTACAGACGGACAGATTTTCCTGGAGACAGATTTGTTTATGTCCGGTGTCCGCCCGGCTGTAAACGTAGGTCTTTCTGTATCCCGTGTAGGCGGTGCTGCCCAGACAAAAGCCATGAAGAAGGCTTCAGGAAGCATGCGTATCGACCTGGCTCAGTACCGTGAGATGGAAGTCTTCACCCAGTTTTCTTCCGACCTGGATGAAGCCACAAAGGCTCAGCTGGACTATGGAAAATCTATTATGGAACTTTTGAAGCAGCCTTTGGGCAGGCCCCTGTCTTCCTCTGAGCAGGTGATCACTCTTTGGACTGCCACTCATAAGGTTATGACAGGAATTCCTGTAAAAGAGATCAAAGCTTTCCAGATGGATATGCTGGCATATTTTGAAAAAGAACATCCTGAAATTTGTCAGGAAATTGAGGAGAAAAAGGTTCTTTCTGATGAACTGGGAGACCAGATCCTCAAGATAGCAGAGGAATTTAAGAACAAGAATAGGTGATGAGATGGCAAGCGCAAAAGAAATTCAAAGCCGTATTAAAAGTATTCAGGATACGATGAAGATCACCAATGCCATGTATATGATTTCTTCTTCTAAAATGAAGAAGGCAAAGCAGATACTGGCAGATACTGAGCCTTATTTCTATGCCCTTCAGTCTGCCATCAGCCGTGTCCTCCGTCATGTGCCGGATATCGAGCATAAATATTTCAATGAGCGGCCTGAGATAAAGCCGGAGGAAAGAAAGATCGGCTATATTGTAGTATCCGCAGATAAAGGTCTGGCCGGAGCTTATAACCACAATATTTTCAAGCTGGCTGAGGAGCAGATTGCAAAAAATCCTCATACACAGCTTTTTGTGCTGGGAGAAGTGGGAAGAAGATATTTTGCCCAGAAGCATATGGATGTGGACACCACTTTCCGCTATACGGTACAGAAACCAACCAGACACCGGGCAAGGGTCATTGCAGAAAAAATGATCGCTCTGTATCTGGATGGGGACCTGGACGAGGTCCATATCATTTATACCCGTATGGTAAATGCGGCGACGATGGTAGCAGAATCCAAGCAGCTTCTTCCTCTGAAGAAGGCGACCTTTAGTACTCAGATCCAGCTTATGGCAGATGTACATCAGGAGGAGATCGAAATGGTTCCTTCTGCCCATGAGGTGCTGAGCAGTATTGTGCCGAATTATCTGAAGGGTATACTCTACGGATGTCTGGTAGAGTCTTATGCCAGCGAGCATAATTCCCGTATGATGGCTATGGACTCAGCCACTACCAGTGCCAGGGAAATGCTGAAGGATCTTTCCATCAAACTGAATCGTGTGCGTCAGGCTGCCATTACACAGGAGATCACCGAGATCATTGGCGGCGCCAAGGCGCAGAAAAAGAAATAACAGAAGAAAGGAAGGAGGTTTCCTTTTATAATGAATAAAGGTAAAATCGTACAGGTCATGGGACCTGTAGTAGACGTAGAATTTGAAAACCAGGACCTTCCCTACATCAAGGATGCACTCACCGTAGAACTGAACGGCAAAAAGCTGGTCATGGAGGTGGCTCAGCATATCGGTAACAACACGGTGCGCTGTATTATGCTGGCTTCCAGTGACGGCCTTTGCAAAGACATGGAAGTGACGGCTACCGGCGCAGGTATTTCTGTTCCGGTAGGGAAAGAGACTCTGGGACGTCTTTTCAACGTTCTGGGACAGACCATTGATGGGGGAGAGCAGCTGGATGACAGCAAGCACTGGGTTATCCACAGAGATCCCCCTTCATTTGAAGAGCAGAGCCCGGTTGTAGAGATCCTGGAGACAGGGATCAAGGTTATAGACTTGCTGGCTCCCTATGCAAAGGGAGGTAAGATTGGTCTGTTCGGCGGTGCCGGCGTAGGAAAGACGGTATTGATCCAGGAGCTGATCAGCAATATTGCCACAGAGCACGGGGGATATTCCATTTTTACCGGTGTTGGAGAGCGCTCCCGTGAGGGTAACGACCTGTGGACAGAGATGAAAGAATCCGGAGTTTTGGAAAAAACTGCCCTGGTATTCGGACAGATGAACGAGCCCCCCGGTGCCCGTATGCGTGTAGCGGAGACGGGACTTACTATGGCTGAGTACTTCCGTGATGAGGAGCACCAGAACGTGCTTTTGTTTATTGATAATATCTTCCGTTTTACCCAGGCGGGATCTGAGGTATCCGCTCTTCTGGGACGTATGCCTTCTGCAGTTGGTTATCAGCCTACGCTGGCTACGGAAATGGGTGAGCTTCAGGAGCGTATCGCTTCTACAAAGAACGGTTCTGTAACTTCCGTACAGGCGGTTTATGTGCCTGCCGATGACCTTACTGACCCGGCTCCGGCAACAACTTTTGCTCATCTGGATGCAACAACGGTTCTTTCCAGAAAGATCGTGGAACAGGGTATTTATCCTGCCGTGGATCCTCTGGAATCTACTTCCCGTATCCTGGAAGCAGAC
>DXFG01000338.1 GCA_019114545.1 Candidatus Blautia pullistercoris
ATAAATGCACAAAAAACAGGGATATAATTGTGTAAAACGTATAAAATACATTTAGTTCATATAAAAGAATTGAAAAGAACATAAAAACGATAGTATAATGAAAGCACCTTAATAAAAATCAGGATAAATGAAAAAAATAATCAAAAAGGAGAGGTGCTGTAAATGAGTAAAGTTACGGAAATGACAAGAGAAAAATGGATTATGGATACTTTTCCAGAATGGGGAACTTGGCTAAACGAAGAGATAGAAAATGAAGAAGTAAAACCCGGAACAGTGGCCATGTGGTGGCTAGGCTGTACCGGCATTTGGTTCAAAACACCGGGAGACTGTAATATTACCATTGATCTTTGGTGTGGAAACGGAAAAAGAACCCATGGAGACGGTAAGATGAAAGTCGGTCATCAGATGGCTAATATGTGCGGAGGGAGAAAAATGCAGCCGAATCTGAGAGCTGTGCCATTTGTTATTGATCCTTTTGCGGTGAGACATGTAGATGCAGTTTTGGCTACCCATTATCATCAGGACCATATGAGCGCTGAATTTGCAGCCCATGTTCTTCAGAGTGGTATGACCACTACGGATCAGGAAGGAAAAGAGATTGCTGTTCCATTTATCGGACCTAAAAAGTCTGTGGAAACATGGGTAAAATGGGGAGTACCTAGAGAAAGATGCATAGAGGTAAAGCCGGGAGATGTTATTAAGATCAAAGATATTGAGATTGTATGCCTGGATTCTTTTGACAGAACTTGTCTGGTCACTACAGATTCCACAGGGGCGGACAGAGAAGAACTGACAGGAATCTGCCCTACAGACATGGATGAAAAAGCAGTGAACTATCTGGTGAAAACCCCGGGTGGAAATATTTATCACAGCGGCGATTCTCACTACTCCATTTATTTCGCAAAACATGGGAAAGATTACGACATAGATGTTGCCTTTGGATCCTACGGAGAAAATCCGGTAGGAATTGCGGACAAGATGACATCCTGTGATATTTTGAGAATGGCAGAGGCGTTAAGGTGCAAGGTTGTAATCCCAATCCATTATGATGTATGGACTAATTTTATGGCAGATATAAATGAAATTAAAGTTCTTTATGAAATGAAGAGAGACAGGCTGGATTACAAGTTCCATCCCTTCTTCTGGGAAGTGGGAGGAAAGTATGTATATCCTACAGATAAAGATAAAAAGGCCTACCACCATAGAAGAGGATTTGAAGATTGCTTTGAGAATCCTCAGAATATTCCTTTCCGTTCTTGCTTATAAGAAAAATCAACAGGGAGGATGGAATATGGAGAAAGAATATACCTTAGGTTTATATGAGAAAGCTATGCCTTCCTGGCTTTCCTGGAAAGAAAAGCTGGAACTTGCAAAAAAAGCAGGCTTTGATTTTGTAGAAATAAGTATTGATGAAACAGATGAGAAACTTGCCAGACTTGATATGAGCCAAGCAGAGAGAATGGAAATGCTGAACCTGATGAGAGTGGTGGGGATTCCTATCCGAACTATGTGCCTGAGTGGACACAGAAAATATCCCCTGGGAAGTCATGATCCGGAAATTCGCAGAAAAAGCATGGAAATCATGAGAAAGGCCATTCAGCTGGCAGATGATCTGGGAATTCGGATTATCCAGCTGGCAGGATATGATGTATATTATGAAAAATCGGATCAGGAATCCAGAGAAAATTTTATACGAAATTTAAAAAGAGCATCTAACATGGCTGCAGAAGCAGGGATTGTCATGGGATTTGAAACTATGGAGACGGATTTCATGAATACTGTGGAGAAGGCCATGAAATATGTGGGAACAGTTGCCTCTGCTTACTTGGAGGTCTATCCAGATGTAGGAAATATTACTAATGCTTTGGATGGAAAAAGAGAAGAGGTACAAAAGGACCTGAGGACTGGAAAGGGCCATCTGGTAGCCATGCATTTAAAAGAGACAAAACCTGGAATTTTCAGGGAAGTCGAATTTGGCACAGGGCGAGTGGATTTTCCAGGAGCGATCCGTACGGCCTGGGAGCTTGGAATTCGGAAATTTGTTACAGAATTCTGGTACACGGGAAGTGAAAGCTGGAAGGAAGACATTGTAAGAGCAAGGACTATGATGGGCAGTATATTGGATAAACAGCAGGAATATCAGGAGGCGGTATGAAATGAAAATTGAAAAAAAGATAGTGGGACAGTTGGAGAAATGCTACGCTATTGCTCCTCTGCACTATAAAGGCAAAGATCATATTTTAGTTGCGGCTGAAAAACAGGATCCCTGCCTACTTTTTGATCTAGAGGGAAAGCAGGAAGAAGTGGTGTGGGAAGGACCGGGTGGAACTATGAGTATGGTGCAGGTCCCCGGCACAGACGGGCAGTTTTTGGCTACTCATAAATTTTATTCTCCTAATGACTCTAAAGAGGCAAAAATCGTGGTGGTGACTCCCGATGGTCAGGGAAAATGGAAAGTGGAAACGCTGGCAGAGCTGCCTTTTGTTCATCGGTTTGATATTATCAGAGGAAAAGAAACTCGTTATATTATTGCCTGCACAATTAAGTCAGATCATCGGTGTAAGGACGACTGGACCAGTCCGGGAAAAGTATATGCAGCAGAACTGCCGGAGGATCTTTCAGGATACAACCAGGAGCATCAGCTGGAATTCCGGGTGATCAAAGATGATCTTACAAAAAATCATGGATATTGCAGGATAGAAGGAGAGAAGACAGACGTTGCTCTTGTCTCTTCACAAGAAGGTGTCTTTCAGTTTATTCCTCCTGAGAAAAAAGACGGAGAATGGAAGGTGATACAACTTATCCAGGATCCCACCAGCGATGCGGTAATGGTGGATTTTGATGGAGATGGAATGGAAGAGCTCCTTACTATTTCCCCCTTCCATGGGGATTCTATATTTATCTATAAAAGGCAGGGCGGAATTTTTAGAAAAGTATACACCTATCCCCGTCCAGCAGAGTTTTCTCATGCGATTTTTGCCGGAGCAATCTGCGGCATACAAGCAGCAGTAATCGGCCACAGAAAGGGTGAAAGGAATTTGATCCTCTTTTACTATGATCAGAATAAGAAGGAATATGCGTCCCAGATCCTGGATACTCAGGCCGGTGCAGCTAATGTTTACAAGTATCATGTAGAGGGGAAGGAACATATTCTTGCTACCAATAGAGAAATCAATGAAATAGCAATTTATAAATTAAGCTGACACAGGAGAAATATTATGGGAGAAATGATGAAATTGACCAGCAGGCCCATCAGCAGAAGAGAAAATGTGATACAAGGGAAAAAATACAGGATCACAATGCTGACAGAAGGACTGGTGCGTCTGGAATATAGTGAAGAGGGGAATTTTGAGGACCGTCCTACACAGACGGTTTTAAACAGGGATTTCCCGTCCTGCACTTATACGGTAAAAGAAACAGAAGAGGAGATCCAGGTTTTTACCAAACGTATTCACCTTATCTATAATAAGAAAGAGTTTGCTTCTTACGGACTGAGTATCCAGGTTCTGGGAAATCTGAGCAATTATCACAGTATATGGCATTATGGGGAAGAACCAGAAGATCTTGGAGGAACTGCCAGGACTCTGGATCGTGTAGATGGAGCCTGCCCTCTTGAGCATGGCTTAATGTCCAGATTCGGATTTTCGGTTATGGACGATAGCTGTTCCCTGGTGCTTACGGAAGATGGCTGGGTAGAACCCAGAAGAAAAGGAATCAAAGATATCTATTTCTGGGGATACGGACATGATTATTTTCAATGCCTGAATGACTTCTACTACCTTTGTGGCAAGACACCTATGCTTCCAAGATATGCCCTGGGAAATTGGTGGAGCCGTTACTATGAATATACAGAAGACAGTTATAAAGAACTGATGGAACGTTTTGAGGAGGAGGGTGTTCCTTTTTCTGTTGCCGTCATTGACATGGACTGGCATCTGGTGAATGTGGACGCCAAATACGGAAGCGGCTGGACAGGCTATACATGGAACAGAGATTTTTTCCCGGACCCGGAAAGATTTATGACCTGGCTCCATGATAGAGGCATGAAGGTGACTTTGAATGTTCACCCTGCAGACGGAATCCGGGCTTATGAAGAAATGTATGAAGAAATGGCAGAAGCCATGGATGTTGATCCGAAAACCCAGGAGCCTGTGAATTTTGATATCAGCGATCCGAAATTTTTAAAAGAATATTTTGAGATCGTTCATCACCCGAATGAAAAAATGGGTGTTGATTTCTGGTGGATTGACTGGCAGCAGGGGACAAATAGCAAAATTGAAGGTCTGGATCCTCTTTGGATGCTGAATCATTACCATTATCTGGATAATGGAAGAGATGGAAAACGGCCTATGGTATTTTCCAGATATGCAGGCCCCGGCTCTCATCGCTATCCGGCAGGTTTTTCAGGAGATGCACATACTACCTGGGAATCACTGGATTTCCAGCCCTATTTTACAAGTACAGCTTCCAATATCGGATATGGCTGGTGGAGTCATGACATAGGCGGCCATATGCAGGGGTACAAAAATGATCAGATGGCATTAAGGTGGCTTCAGTTAGGAGTGTTTTCCCCGCTGAACCGGCTGCATAGTACCAAAGACCTTTTTTACAGTAAAGAACCGTGGTTCTATAAAAAAGAAATGCGGGAGATTATGGATGAATTTCTACGTCTTCGCCATAAGCTTCTTCCTTATCTCTACACTATGAACTACAGAGCTTATAAGGAAAATATTCCTTTGATCCTTCCGATGTACTATACCTATCCGGAAACGGAAGAAGCCTATGAAGTAAAGAATCAATACTGGTTTGGAAATCAGCTGATCGTAGCGGCGGTTACCAGCGAGACTATAAAGGGAATTAACCGTTCAAAAGTAAAAGTCTGGCTTCCTGATGGGCTGTATTTTGATGTGTTTACAGATATGGTGTACAGAGGCGGGAGATTCCTGGATATGTATAGAGATTTGGCTTCCATTCCGGTTTTGGCCAAGGCAGGCGCTGTGGTGCCTGTGACAGAGAAAATCTTTGGTGAAGATGCATTGGAAAATCCTGAAGCAATAACGGTGAAGGTTTATCCCGGAGCAGACGGAAAATTTTATATGTATGAGGATGATAATGAATCTCAGAAATATATGGAAGGAGACTGTGCGATAACGGGATTTACATGGGACTGGGGAGAAAAGAAGTTTACAATCTCTCCGGTACAAGGAAATCAGAGACTGATTCCGGAATCCAGAGATTATAGGGTAGAAATCTGCTGCTGTACGGAAGCTCAGATAAGCGTATACAGAAATGGAATTAAGGAAAGCTGCCAGAAAGAATATGACGATGAACGCCATATCCTTTGGGTGAAGGTGACTGGAGTAAAACCGGAAGATGAAATCTGGCTGGAATTTTCAAAAGAGCTGGAGATTAAAGGCAGAGACCTGAAGAAAAGTCTGTTTGATTTTCTGAATCAGGCAGAGATTCCGTTTGCACAGAAAAGAAAGATTTATGATTTGGTGTCTGGAAATGGAGACTTGTGGAATATAATGGGGCAGCTGCAGAGCATGGGGCTGAAGGAAGAACTTGTAGGAAGCGTCAGTGAGTATTTGTTGGCATAGGAGTGGAGAAGATATGTTGGAAGAATTAAAAAAACAGGTTTATGATGCGAATATGATGTTGCCTAAACATCATTTAGTGACATTTACCTGGGGAAATGTCAGTGGTATTGACAGAGGGGCTGGTTTATTTGTTATTAAACCCAGCGGCGTGGAGTACGACAAGCTTTCGCCGGAAGATATGGTGATTGTGAATATGGAGGGGAAAGTCGTAGAAGGTGCTTACCGACCTTCCTCTGACACTCCTACACATTTGGAACTCTATAAGGCTTTTCCTCAGATTGGAGGTGTAGTCCATACTCATTCTGTATGGGCCACCAGCTGGGCTCAGACAGGAAAAAGTATACCATGCTATGGAACCACCCACGCAGATTATTTTTATGGAAATATTCCTTGCATCAGAAATCTGACAAAAGAGGAAATTCAGAAAAACTATGAAAAGAATACGGGGTTGTCCATTATAGAAGCGTTTCGGAGGAAAGACTATCAGGCCATGCCCGGTGCACTGTGCAAGAACCATGGGCCATTCACCTGGGGGAAAGATGCTATGGAGGCAGTTCATAATGCGGTAGTGTTGGAAGAAGTGGCCAAAATGGCGGCATACAGCCAATGGATCTGCCCAGACATCCAGGAAGCGCCGCAGGAAATGCAGGATAAACATTATTTTAGAAAACATGGAGCAAATGCGTACTACGGTCAGAAATAACCAGTAAAAGAATGAAAAAGAAGGCGGAAGCTGCTGAAACGGCAGGATCCGCCTTCTTTTGATGATCATGTGATGATAGGCTGCATGAAAACACGAATATTATAAAATGCACAACTTTTTATAAATGCTGTTGAGCTGTATGCGCTGCCTTTCGTAGAGAGATTTATTTTCTGTGTTAGGGATATACTCGGTGCTGGATAAGTGACTTCGGACAGCTGCTAAAGCATTTTCGTAGGAACTATATTCCCCTAAGGCGACTGCAGCGTTTATAAAAGCTCCCAGAGAGGTCTGCTCATTTGTGCTGAAATGAAGTAGCCGTTTCTGGAAAACATCTGCCTGTATCTGATTGAATATAGAAAAGTTGGTCAGACCGCCGCCGATAGATATCTGACGGATTGATCCGGTATACTTCTCCAGGATTTCAATGTTATTCTGAAGTTCAAAGGCTGTGGACTCTAAAATTGAACGGATCATATCACCCTTTTTGTGCTGGAAAGAAAGATTTATAAAGGCACCTGAGGCCGAAGAATTCCAGTCAGGGGTGCCTCGGCCCTGGAAATACGGAAGAGCTATGCAGCCTTTGGAACCCGGCGGTGACAGGGAAACATCATGATTGATTTGTTTATAAGAGATTTTCTCTTCCCGCTGAGGAGAATAAAATATATCGAGGGCCCAGTTATAGGAAGAAGCACATGCTAAAATACTGGACTCCAGTACATATTTACCTTTTATAGCGTGAGCCTGGCAGACCACATTGTTCTGAATCGATGATGGAACTGCATCGGTATAGGCCAGAATATATGCTCCGGTTCCAGACGTGATTTCCATAGAGCCGGGAGTGATAACGCCATGACCTAAAGCGGCACACTGCTGGTCGCCGCCTCCACTGATTACCGGTATTCCCTCCTGTATACCAGTTATCCGGGAAAACTCAGAAGTGACTGATCCCAGAATGCTTCCCGGTTCTGTTAAAGGACAGAGTTTAGATTCTTCTACGTGAAAAAGATCCAGTAATTCAGCATCGTATTTCCGACTGTAAAGGTTCATTAATAGAGACCGGCTTCCATAAGTGTGGTCAGTTATAAAATGACCTGTCATGAGAAAAGTGAGATAGTCTGCTATAGTAAGAAATTTATAAGTCTGCTGATAGATATCCGGCTGATTTTCTCGGATCCAGGTCATTTTCGGAGCGGCAAATACTGTGTTGATACGAGAACCGGTTTTTGAAAAAACCAGAGGATTACAGGATTCTCTGTTGCGACATATAAACTGTGTTCTCTTATCCAGCCACATGATGGCAGAACTCAGGGGATTCCCTGAGATATCTACGGGGATGACAGATGATCGCTGACAGGTTGTGGTGATAGCATCGATAGACAGATCATGCTCTTTCGCGTAAGATGCAATGATTTTGACAATAGAAAATAAGGCTGATTTCCAGTCCTGTGGATCTTGTTCTGCGTAGGACTCTTTGGGGTACTGGACTTGGTAAGTGACCTGATGAGAACAAAGAATATCTGCAGCCGGACTGTATAAAATTCCTCTCATACTGGAAGTGCCTGTGTCGATAACTAAAATATTCATAATTGCAATTCCTTTTTCGATAACTTTTTTTTACAACCTAAACACAGAAATACAAATAATAGAGCAAAATTATCATAACAGAACAAGTTTTGAATAATTGTAACATAAAATAAAAATTAAAACAATATTAGTTCAAATAAAAATTCGTTAAAACAAATAAAGGAAAGGGATAGAAGTATTTTTAGATGTTTGGTATAATTTTATTACTGAATATGAAAAAAAGAAAACACATGTAGCGGAGAAAAGGAGTACTATGAAACAAAGCAGACATTTAATCGAAGCAAGAAGAGCGGGCATTTTAAAAATGCTGAAAGAACGAAAAAAAATGCGAGTAGAGGAATTAAGCAACTGCTTTC
>DXFG01000339.1 GCA_019114545.1 Candidatus Blautia pullistercoris
AGAAGGGGAAAATAGGCTACTGTATCCAGCTTAAACAGATAAGGGCAGGTCACCCGGAAAAAGTTCCCCATCATCAGGTCCGTATACCAGACAGACTGAAGGGAAGAAAGACTGTCAAACACATAAAAAGCGTCTTTCCCCTCTATAGTGATCCGGTTGTAAATATCCACAGTAAAGGCCTCAAAGCCTTTATCCGGATTAAACTCAAAGATCTTCAGCCCTTCTCTGGGGGAAAGAAGGGGCTCATGGTCTGCAAACCGCATATAGATCAGATTTCTCCTGTCACCAATGGCCTGTTCTACAAAAGGCTCCATAAAATTCCGGAATTCCTCCAGATCTGTCACCTGCCACACTACGTTGTCTCCCATACGGATATAATCCAGCAGATCATCCAGACCCGGTATACCGCTTAAAACTCTGTCAAAGGCACCCATAAATAACCTCCTGATAAAAATTGAAAGGCGCTGACAGAGTCCTCTCTCTGTCAGCGCCTTTGCTGAATCCCTGACTCCCGCCCGCAGCGGGATATTTTACTTTCTGAATACAGTATAACAGATATTTGTTCCTATGGCTATATTTCTTTTAAAAGATGCTTCCCTTTTCTTTATGTATCCACTGGAACAGAAGCACTGCCGCCAGGATGGCCGTGAGACAATCTGAAACCGCCTGAGAAGCCAAGACGCCATTGTATCCAAAAGTTTTTGAAGCCAGGAAGATCACAATAGCGAAAATTACGCCCTGTCTGCTCACAGACAGGAGGAAGGCCCCCAGAGCTTTTCCCGCAGACTGAAAGGTGCTTGTGGTCACCAGCACCACGGCGATAAAGATCATTCCCGCCTGCTGGAAGCGGAGCATTGGAACCCCAAGCTCAATGATCCCGGGATCCTGCATAAAGATCTTGATCAGTGCCGGAGCCGCCACGGACAGAAGCAGCGCCAGGACCGCCGCCGTCCCGCACTCAAATCCATAGTTGAACTTCAGGATATCCTTCAGCCTCTTACTGTTTTTCGCTCCATAATTGTAGCCAATGAGCGGCTGGACGCCGAAGGCCAGTACCACCAGTACCAGCACTGCGATGAGATTCACCTTCATCACGATCCCCATAGCCGCCACAGCATCATTTCCATAGGGGAGGAGAAAACGGTTTGTAAGGGCCATTCCCAGGCTCTGCATTAAATTTGTAACAGAAGCCGGAATCCCAATGGCAAAAATCTGTCCCAGTTCTCCCTTTTGGATATGAAATCCTCTGGGATCCACAGACAGCCGCCTGCTTTTTTTCAGAAGGAACCACAGGAAAAACAGATCTGTACAGATATTTCCGATCACCGTGGCAATAGCAGCACCTGCAGCCCCCATCCCCAGGGTAAAGATAAAGACCGGATCCAGGATCATGTTCACCACAGCCCCCAGGATACTTCCCACCATGGAAGCAGTGGCAAATCCCTCTGTCCGCAGAAGGTTCAGGGGTGTATAGGACACAATGATAAAGGGAGCACCCAGGGCAATGTAGGTATAGTACTGGGAGGCATAGGTCATGGTATCCCTGTCCGCCCCTAAAAGGGTAAGTACAGGCCCCCTAAATAGCAGAAGAAGTACAGTCACCAGGATTCCGCAGGCAATAGCGCCGTAAAAGCAAAACACACTGAGGCGCTTCCCGTCTTTATCCAGCTTCTGGCCGAAAAGCCGGGAGATCACCGAGCTTCCTCCCAGTCCGAAAATATCTCCCAGAGCGATCATCAATGTAAAAACAGGAGCGCTTAAAGAAACTCCCGCCACCAGATCTGTATTTCCGGTCTGGGCGATAAAAAAGGTATCCACCATATTATAGACCAGGGAGACCACCATGCTGAACACTACCGGCAGGGCAAAAGTGAAATAGGCCCTGGGAATAGGCGCCTTCTCAAATAAGTCGTTTTTACTGTCTTCTTTCATTTTCAAAGTTCCTCCTGCAAATCCTTTTATTTCCCCGTTCTTTCTTTTATTTCTCTTTTTCCCAATGAATGATCTTTTCTTTGATCTCTTCCGGTAAGTGGTCTCGTTTTTCTTTCCTGTTCCACAAGATAATCTGCCTGATTCTTCAGCACTTCTGAATTTGTATATAAATAAGGATCTTTCATTTCACTATTCCTTCATCTTGTATTTCCGATCCAGGGCTTTGCGTACTTCTTCCATAGAAATCTCCCCTTTTTTCTCTTTCTCAATGAGTTTTTTCATATCTTCTGTAGGCTCCAGGCCGTCTACCTTTATCATCCCAATCCCATAATCCCATTTTTTGTCTGTCCTTACTAACATGCGATATCACTCCTGCTTTCTTTTTCTGCTAAATCCATAGTTTCTTACTATATAGTTATAGTATACCACACAACCGTCTGCTTATCTATCGAGAAGAACACCTCAAATCCTACTCTTCCCTGATCCGCTCCACAACAGTCTCCCGGCACATTTTCCGGTAATGATATCTGGGAACTCCCCAGGCTATAAGGGCCAGAAGGGGAATGGCCAGAAGGCTGACTGCT
>DXFG01000340.1 GCA_019114545.1 Candidatus Blautia pullistercoris
TGCTGGTAGTTTATCAGGGGCTTTACGCGCCTTTTAAAACTTCTGCCAGGCCTTACGCCATGTTTATGAGCGAGGTAGACAAAGAAAAATATCCGGATATCCGTCAGAAATACCGGTTTGAGAAAGTCCAGGGGTGAGAAAGATGGGAACAGAGAGAACAGATGAAGTGTATAAAGCTTTACTGGACAAAGGATACCCGGAAAAATTCTGCAAGGAAATTGCTTACAAGTATATGAATACAGACTATACAGCTACAAGAATGCTGGGATACCTGTACCGGGTCACAGACCCCAGGATCGAGGATGTGGTGGATGAAATGCTGGCTATCTTAAGCGACCGGCAGCAGATCATGGAGAAAAAAGAGCTGGAACATGCCCAGGCAGTGATCAATGATATTTACAGGAACGGACTGTAGGAAGAATTTTTTTAATCTTTTTTAGAGTATTGACATTCCGCCGGGAATAGGGATAATGGTAGAAGAGGCTGCAAGCCTGTGACCGCCAAATGGCGCTGCCGCATTAATCAGAATCCAGAATATTTATACATTTTATTGCTCAGTCTGCGCTGCTTTGAGCCTATGGTCTCAAAGCTGTGCTCGACAAATTCGCATAAAATGTATAAATATTCCTGATATATGTTTTGCTATGCTCCATATTATATAGGAAAAGGTAGGTTTTTATGAGGATATTATTCGTAGAAGATGATAAAGATCTATGCCAGGCTCTGCTGATTCACTTTAAGAGCCAGGGTTATGATACAGATATATGTAATAACGGGACCGACGGGCTGTTTTATGCCCTCCAGAATGTCTATGATCTTATGATCCTGGATCGTATGCTTCCCGAGCTGGATGGCCTGACACTGCTGAATACCATAAGGAAGCGAGGCATTCAGACCCCTGTGATAATGGCTACAGCTATGGACACTCTGAATGACAAGATCCATGGGCTGGATGAAGGGGCAGATGACTATATTACG
Source organism: Candidatus Blautia pullistercoris (assembly GCA_019114545.1). GTDB lineage: Bacteria > Bacillota > Clostridia > Lachnospirales > Lachnospiraceae > Blautia > Blautia pullistercoris. The sequence continues at coordinate 979 of DXFG01000340.1, forward strand.
AAACCCTTTGCCCCAGAAGAGCTTCTGGCACGTATCCGGGCTCTTACCAGAAGGCCTCAGCAGCTTCAGGCTCCCGGACGACTTGTCTGGAAAGACCTTTCTTTTGATCTTCAGAAACTGGAGCTTTCCTGTGGGAAAAATACTCTTTCCCTGTCCAAAAAAGAATCCGGTCTTATGGAATATTTCATGAAAAATCCAGAACAGTGCCTGAAAAGAGCCACTCTCCTATCCTATGTATGGGGAGCTGACGCAGAAGTGGAAGACGGAAATTTAGACAACTATATCTATTTTCTCCGGAGACGGCTCAAAGCTTTAAAAACAAAAGTAAAAATCACTACAGTCCATGGTGTGGGCTACAAAATGGAAGCAGGGGAGGAAAGCTAACATGTTCCGGAAACTCCAGAAACGACTGACTTTTTTCTATTCCCTTACCTGCGGGATTATCCTGGCTGGAATCCTTCTGGTCTGCTTCTTTTATATGAAAGGAGCTGTAGAGTCCAGGAACCAGGCCCTGTTCTCCAGCCTGTTCCTGAATCTTTCCAATCAGTTTCAGTCTCAATCCTTCTTCTCTGACCAGTGGCTGGCTCAAATGGAAACAGATAACCGTCTGATCATCCATGTAGAAGAAAATGGGGATTCCCTATTCTTTCCCGGAGCATGGGATCCTGCCACAGACCGTAAAGTGCTGATCAATAAGGCTATGGAACAGGCCTCCTTAGAGGGCCTTTCTGATAATCATCTTTCTCCGGGAAGCACCCGTCAGAGCACTCTTTTTTATCTTGCGGGAAATTCCGGGGATTCCTACTGTGGTATGGCACTCCAGTCAGCTACGGATGCCGGCAAAAAGACCCTTCTGGTCCTCCAGGATATTACCTCAGCTGAAAGGCAGGCATTCTTTCAGGGGCTGTTCTTTGCAGCAGCAGGAATCCTGGGATTTCTTCTGTTGGGAGGAGTAAGCTGGAAATTCGTAGGAAAAACCCTGGCTCCACTAAAAGAAAGCAAGCAGAAACAGGCGGAATTTATCGCCGCCGCTTCCCACGAGCTGCGCTCTCCCCTTGCCGTGATCCAGGCCAGCGCTTCCGCCATAAAGACTTCCCCCCAAGACACTCCAGCCATGATAGAAAATATCGAAAAAGAGTGTTCCCGCATGAATACGCTGATAAAAGACCTGTTAATCCTGGCTTCTGCAGACTCCCAAAAGTGGAATCTTACTCTGGAACTCTGTGACGGGGATACCCTGCTTTTAGATGTCTATGAAATTTACCAGCCTCTGTGCAGGCAAAATCAGATTCCTCTGGAGCTGAAGCTGCCGGATATGGAACTTCCTAAAATCCGCTGTGACAGAAACCGAATCATCCAGATCCTGTCTGTTCTTATGGACAACGCCATGTCTTACACCGGTCAGGGGAAATCCATAGAGCTGGAAATCTTTCTTGAGAAAAAATATCTCTGCTTTTCCGTAGCAGACCATGGCAAAGGTATTCCCGATTCTGAAAAAGAAGCTGTTTTTGACCGATTTTACCAGCAGGATAAATCCCGGAATCAAAAAGGCCACTTCGGCCTGGGCCTTCCTGTTGGAAAAGAGCTGGCAAAGCTCCACAAGGGGGACCTGATCTTGAAAGACACTCCCGGGGGAGGCTGTACTTTTCTTTTAAAAATTCCGTATGGGGAATGATATTCACAGAACAAGGAGCTGTCGAATTAATCAAAATCGAGAATATTTATACATTTTATTGCTCAGTC
>DXFG01000341.1 GCA_019114545.1 Candidatus Blautia pullistercoris
ACAGTATAATCCATTCTAAGAGGATTTGTCTATCTTGATTTATCCCCGCACTATTCAAAGCCTACTGTGATGTATATCACAGACAGCAGATTTATTCTATGCTATACTGAAATCAGGAATCTATTTCCATAAGGAGGAAGTCATGGAAACTATATCTGCCAGCCAGCTAAAGGCCTTGAAATTTTTTCACCGTCTGCCCCTGGAGCTTGTCCAGACTCTTTTAAATGCCGGACATATCCAGAATATACCGAAAAAAAACCTGCTTTTTTCCAGCGGTGAAAATATCCAAAATGTACTCCTTCTCCTGTCGGGGGAAGTATCTGTCTACAACATCACCAAACACGGACAGCGGAAGATCCTGTTTTTTCTGGGGAAAGGCCATCTTCTGAACCATGATATAAACAGTTCCCGTTCCCTGTCTCTTTCCTGTGAATCTATCACGCCGGTCCTGGTACTGAAAATTCCCAAAAAGAGCTTTCTGGGCTTTATGAAGGAAAGCTTCCCTCTCACCCAGGCGGTACTGGATGAATATGAGCGGTATCTCTGGCGTCTAGCCCATCAGCTGAAAAATACTTCCGGCAGCATGGTCACAGAACGGAAGATTGCGGCAAAGCTTTGGAAATTAGGCAGAGATTTTGGAGAACGGCGGGAGGAGGGAGTCTATATCAGTCTGCCCTTTACCATGACTTTAATGGCGGACTTTGTAGGCGTACCCAGGGAGAATGTTTCCAGAGCCTGCAAAAGCCTGGCGGCCAGAGGGCTGCTGTGCTACCGTGACCGCCACTTTATCCTTCCCAACCCTGACGGCCTGGCCGAATTTTATAAAATGTAAAGGAGTGTGTTTATGGGAAATCTCTGGAATAAGGAAGCCCTGTCCCGGCTTCTGGAAAATCTGAAAAAAGACTATGATGTATTTGCTCCCAGGCTTTATGCCGGCACCGGATGTTATTCTGACACAGATATCGTCCGCTACGGTATCATTGAGTCCTTTGATGAAATTGTCTGGGATGAAAAATCCGATTACAGCTTTAAGGAAGCATTGCTGCCCATTTCTGATACCATTATGTATTTTACAGAAAACAGTGTAAAAATCCCCGAAGAGAAGAGAAAACGGCTGATCTTCCTAAGAGCCTGTGATCTGAATGCTTTAAAGCGCCTGGATGAGATCTATCTTCACAACGGACCGGAAGATTTTTATTACAAAAATATCCGGGAAAACGCCAAATTTATCTTAATGGGCTGCAGTCAGTCTTTTAAATCCTGCTTCTGCGTCTCCATGGGAACCAATCAGGCTGAAAACTATGACGGCTATGCCCATCCTGCCAAAGAAGGTCTTTACCTGGAACTGAAAGATGAAGTTCTTTCTTCCTATGCAGAAGAGATCTCTGTTCCCCGGGACAGCCAGGAAATCCAGTATGTAAAAGAAAATGAAGAAGCTGTCCCGATCCCGGAAACTCTTCCGGAAGATATTGCGTCCCATGAAATCTGGAAAGAATACAGCGGCAGATGTATCGGTTGCGGACGGTGCAACTTTGTCTGTCCTACCTGCACCTGTTTCACCATGCAGGATATCTTTTACCGGGATAATGAAAAGGCCGGTGAGCGGCGGAGAGTCTGGGCTTCCTGTCAGGTTGACGGATACAGCGACATTGCCGGAGGCATCAGCTTCCGTAAAGATCAGGGAGAGCGTATACGTTTTAAAGTGCTCCATAAGATCCAGAACTATAAAAACCGCTTCGGCTATCCTATGTGTGTAGGCTGCGGCAGATGTGAGAATGTCTGTCCGGAGTATATTTCCTACATAGAATGTTTAAATAAATTATCAGCGATTGGAGGGAGCAGCCATGAATAACGCCTATATGCCTTTTCTGTCCCAGATCCAGAAAGTTATCCGCCATACAGATATTGAATATACCTTCCGTATGCACTATGTAGGGGAGGTAAAGCCGGGCCAGTTCTTTGAAGTCTCTGTTCCAAAATACGGAGAGGCTCCCATCTCTGTCAGCGGCATTGGAGATGACTATGTAGATCTGACCATCCGGAAAGTGGGAAAAGTGACCAATGAAATCTTTGAAAACCAGGAAGGGAAAAGCCTTTTTATGAGAGGCCCTTACGGCAACGGGTTCCTTCCTGAAAATTATCGGGGAAAAGAGCTTGTAGTGGTAGCCGGAGGAACAGGGGTATCTCCTGTAAAGGGTATCATCGACTATTTCGGAAATCATCCGGAGGAAGTAAAGTCCCTTACGGTCATTGCAGGATTTAAGTTGCCCAAAGATGTGCTTTTTAAAGAAGACATCAAAAGATGGGAAGATCAGAAAATGAATCTCACCATTACCGTAGACGCAGCCGAAGAGCCTGGATGGAACGTAGGACTGGTGACAAAGTATATTCCAGATATTACTTTTGAAAATAAAGAAAATGCAGCTGTCATCGTAGTAGGGCCTCCCGTAATGATGAAATTCGCTGTAGCGGAATTTAAGAAACTGGATATTGAAGACCATCAGATCTGGATCTCCCAGGAGCGGAAAATGTGCTGCGGTCTGGGCAAATGCGGCCACTGCCGTATGGGAGACACCTATATTTGTCTGGACGGCCCGGTATTTAATTATACCGAAGGCAAAAAACTGCTGGATTAAGGAGGTTGGAATGATGCATGTTGATGTAAATACAAAGAAGTTAAAAAAGAACGCTTTTCGTGTGACCAAACACAGAGATGTCGTGGCCTCCAGAGTCCGTATTCCCGGAGGAGCCTGTAACGCAGACGTACTGACTCAGGTGGCAGAAATTGCAAGAGAATACGGCAACGGCCAGGTACATATTACTACCCGCCAGGGATTCGAGATTGAAGGGATCTCTATCAGGGACATGGCAAAGGTTAATGAAAAACTTCAACCCATTATTGAAAATCTGGAGATCAATCAGGAAGTTCCCGGCACCGGCTACGCCTCTTCCGGAACCAGAAATGTCAGCGCCTGCATCGGCAACCGGGTCTGTCCTTTCGGAAACTATAATACAGCGGCCTTTGCAAAACGGATCGAAAAAGCCATTTTCCCCAATGACCTGCATTTTAAGATCGCTCTTACCGGCTGCGCCAACGACTGTATCAAGGCCAGGATGCATGATTTCGGCATTATCGGAATGACGGAGCCCCAGTACGATCCCAACCGGTGCGTAAGCTGCAGTGCCTGTATCAAAGGCTGCGACCAGCTTTCTGTAGACGC
>DXFG01000342.1 GCA_019114545.1 Candidatus Blautia pullistercoris
ATCAATCTGGTCAGCAGCAGAACAGTAGAGAAAGAAAATTTTCATACAGGCTTAAAGGAGGTTTTTGAGCTTCTGGGGGTTTTTTCAGACAGAGAAAAATTGGAGAAGCTACTGAGGGAAAAAGAAGAACACTATAAAAATCTGGATGAAGAAACAAGCCGGCTGGTGGGAAAGTTTTTGGACATCCCGGTATTAAAAGAAAATCAGGAGAAATATAGAGATGAAAGGGGGAAAGTGAATATGTGCACAGCTATCAGAGATATGGTGAAAAACGGTGAAAAACGTGGCGAAGAACGAGGAGAAAAAAGAGGAGAAGAAAGAAGCGCCAGACTGGCCCTCCTTCTGGCCGAGAGAAACCGGATCGGAGACCTGAAGAAAGCTTCCGAAGACAAAGAATACCGTGATAAGCTGTTCCAGGAATTCGGAATATAGCCTCGTTAACAGCACCTCTCCGACTTAAAAAGCACTGCCCTATCAACAGCACCCTCCGACCTAAAAAGCACAGCCCCATCCACCGATCCCTCTCTCCGGCGAATTCTAGTCTGAGCCGGAAGAGGGATCGGTGGATGGGGCGTCCCTTTTTAATGGATTTGCAATTTTACCCCTCCTATGGTAAGATAAAACACAGCGAATCGAACAGGAGAGATCCATGAAAAAAAGAGATTTTATATTGATCGGAGCTGTGCTGGTGCTGGCTCTTTTGTTCTGGCTTGTCCCCAGAGCAGCAGGGATCTTTGCCGGGGAGGATGCCTCTTTGGTGCGGATCACCGTAGGTGGAGAGGAGTATGGAACTTACAGCCTGTCAGAAGATCAGACCATAGAGATCAATGATACCAACATTTGTGAGATAAAAGACGGAGAAGTAAATATGACCCGGGCCGACTGCCCGGATCAGCTCTGTATCCATCAGGGGCCTATTCATATACAGGGAGAGACTATCGTATGTCTGCCGAACCGTGTGGTGGTGGAAATTACCGGGAATGATAGGGAAGAGCAGTTGGACGGCATTGTACAGTAACAGGAGAAGAGAATGAAGAAAATTGCTTATATGGGCCTTTTCGGGGCCGTTGCCATTATATTCGGATATGTGGAATCCCTTTTTCCTGTGTTTGCGGGAATTCCCGGGATCAAGCTGGGACTGGCCAATCTTGTGACGGTATTTATCCTTTATACCTACAGCTACAGGGAGGCGGCTCTTGTATCCTTTATCAGGATCCTTGTGATCGGTTTTCTGTTCGGTAACCTTTTCTCCATTTTATTCAGCCTGGCGGGAGCAGCGCTGAGTCTGGCCTGCATGACTCTGGCGAAAAAATATCTGGGACTTTCCATAGCGGGAGTCAGTATTGTGGGAGGAGTTACCCATAATCTGGGGCAGATCATTGTGGCGGCCCTGGTAGTGGAAAATGTAAATCTGTTCTACTATTTCCCGGCTCTTCTTATTGCCGGACTGATCACAGGATTTCTCATCGGGATCCTGTCAGGAGAAATCTTAAAGAGAACATCAGGAAGGAAACTCGTATGATCGCATATATAAAAGGAACAGTAGAAGAAATCCTGGAGGACCGGGTGATCCTGGAGGCAGGAAATATGGGCTATAATATCTTTATGCCTATGGGAGCAGTGGAACACCTTCTCCACAAAGGACAGGAGATAAAAATACATACCTATCTGAATGTGAAGGAAGAAGCCCTTCAGCTGTTTGGCTTTCTGACCAGGGATGACTTGAATACCTTTAAACTTCTTTTAGGGGTGAACGGTATCGGGCCCAAGGCCGCCCTGGGGGTTTTGTCCGGGCTTAGCGCCGACGAGCTGCGCTTTGCAGTTCTGGCAGATGACGTAAAAACGATTTCCAGAGCTCCGGGGATAGGAAAAAAGACAGCTCAGAAACTGATCCTGGAATTGAAAGATAAGTTTAATATACAGGAAGCTCTGGAGATGAAAGCAGAGCATGTCCAGATGCCGGGAACCGGGGAAGCAGATCTTACCGATATGAAGAAGGAAGCGGTAGAGGCCCTTACAGCTCTGGGCTACTCAGGGGCCGATGCCCTCCGGGCTGTAAAAAAAGTAGAACTGACACCGGATATGAGCGTAGAGATTCTGCTGAAGCTGGCTCTGAAAAATATGTTCTGAAGGATCAGATAGACAGAGACAGAAAAATGCTGTCCTGGGACAGTTTGGGAGAAAGACATGGAAAGAAGAATTATTACTACAGATGTGATGGAAGAAGACATCCGCACAGAGGGAAGTCTCCGTCCTCAGTATCTGAAAGACTATATTGGCCAGGAAAAGGCGAAAAGCAATCTGAAAATCTATATCGAAGCGGCAAAACAGAGAGGGGACGCCCTGGATCATGTGTTGTTTTACGGCCCTCCGGGACTGGGAAAGACCACCCTGGCAGGGATCATTGCCAATGAGATGGGGGTGCATATGAAGGTCACCAGCGGACCGGCAATTGAAAAACCGGGAGAAATGGCGGCAATTTTAAACAGCCTTCAGGAAAACGACGTACTTTTTGTAGATGAGATTCATCGCCTGAACCGGCAGGTAGAGGAAGTTCTTTATCCGGCTATGGAAGATTACGCCATTGATATTATGATTGGAAAAGGAGCAACTGCCCGTTCGATCCGGCTGGATCTTCCTAAATTTACGCTGGTAGGGGCCACAACCAGAGCCGGTCTCCTTACAGCTCCGTTAAGAGACCGTTTTGGCGTAGTCCATCATCTGGAATTTTATACAGAAGAGGAGCTTCAGAAGATCATTATCCACTCTGCAGCAGTGCTGAATGTGGAAATCGATGAAGAAGGAGCTTTGGAGATGGCTCGTCGTTCCAGGGGAACTCCCCGTCTTGCCAACCGGCTTTTGAAACGGGTAAGAGATTTTGCCCAGGTGAAGTATGACGGAAAGATCACAAAAGATGTAGCGGATTTTGCTATGGATCTTCTGGAAGTGGATCGGTACGGGCTGGATCAGACAGACCGGCTGCTTCTTACGACCATTTTAGAAAAGTTTGCAGGAGGCCCTGTAGGGCTGGATACTCTGGCAGCTGCTATAGGAGAGGACGCGGGAACGATTGAAGATGTATATGAACCTTATCTGATTAAGAAGGGCTTTCTTCTCCGTACGCCCAGGGGAAGAGCCGTCACAGATCTGACTTATCATCATCTGGGGACAAAATAATAGTTGTTTTTCCTTAAAATTCGATTATAATAGACATAGAAACCTAAGAAAAAGGCGGGAGGAAGCAAATGGCAGTGAAAAATACTACCCAGGTGCTGATCGGGGGAAAGATTGTCACATTAAGCGGCTATGAAAGCGAAGAATATCTCCAGAAAGTCGCTAATTATATGAATAATAAACTTACAGAGTTAGGGCAGCTGCCGGGATATAACCGGCAGGCACTGGAGACCAGACATACTTTATTGAGCCTGAACATTGCAGATGATTATTTTAAGGCAAAACGCCAGGCGGAAATGTATGAGGAAGAGCTGGAAGCTAAAGACCGGGAGATGTATGAACTGAAGCACGATCTGATCAATGGCCAGGTAGAACTGGATAAAGGAAGAAAATCCGTAGAGGAAAAGGACCGGCAGATCGCAGAACTTCAGGCTAAGGTAGACGAGCTGGAAAAAGAGCTGGAAGAACTGTTAAAGTAAAAGAATAAAAAAATCGGGGCGGCAGATCATGTAACGCCCCTTTTCTTTTTACAGAAAAAGAAAGGATAGAAAAAATCTATGAAATCTGAGTTATTGGCGCCTGCCGGGTCTTACCAGGGACTCCAGGCTGTGATAAGGGCCGGAGCAGATGCAGTTTATATCGGCGGCAGTCTGTTCGGAGCCAGAGCCTATGCAGACAATCCTGATAAAGAAGAGATGAAAGAAGCCATTGACTTTACCCATATCCATGGAAAGAAAATATATCTGACTGTAAATACGCTGCTGAAAAATCAGGAGCTTTACGGACAGCTTTATGATTTTCTGGCGCCTTATTACGAACAAGGAGCGGACGGTGTCATTGTCCAGGATTTTGGAGTCCTGGATTTTTTGAAAAAAGAATTTCCGGAACTGCCGGTTCATGCCAGCACCCAGATGACAGTTACGGGACCAAAAGGAGCAGCGCTCCTTAGGAAAGCAGGAGTGTCCAGGATTGTTCCGGCCAGGGAACTGTCCCTGGAGGAGATCCGAAGGATTCATAAGGAAACAGGGATGGAGATTGAATGCTTTGTTCATGGAGCCCTTTGCTACTGTTATTCCGGTATGTGTCTGTTCAGCAGCATGCTGGGAGGGAGAAGCGGAAACCGGGGCAGATGTGCCCAGCCCTGCAGGCTGCCTTATCAGGTGTTTGACGGGAGGAAAACTTTAAATGACCATAATAGTCGATATCTGCTGAGCCCCAAGGATATGTGTACCATTGAGATTCTGCCGGAAATCCTGCAAGCGGGAGTCTATTCTTTGAAAATCGAGGGAAGAATGAAAAGACCGGAATATGCAGCGGGAGTAACCTCTGTTTATCGGAAATATCTGGATCTTTACGAGAAGGATCCGGACCACTATCAGGTATCTGAAGAGGATCGGCAGATCCTTTTGGACCTCTACCAG
>DXFG01000343.1 GCA_019114545.1 Candidatus Blautia pullistercoris
GCCTGATGCGAATGGTAAAAGAATATAATCCTTCCAAGGTGGTTCTGGCTCCCTTTATGATCGTAGCCGGAGATCACGCCAAGAACGATATGGCAGGAGATAATCCGGAATCCTGGTACAGCCAGTTTAAAGCCGCCGGGTTCGAGGTGGAGCCTGTGGTAAAAGGACTGGGAGAATATCCCGGGGTCCGCCGTCTTCTGGTAGATCATTTAAAACTTGCCGCAGAAATGTAAAGGAGCTGTCGCATTAATCAAAAATCGAGAATATTTATACATTTTATTGCTCAGTCTGTGCCGCTTTGAGCCTATGGTCTCAAAGCTATGCTCGACAAATTCGCATAAAATGTATAAATATTCCTGACATATGACTAATACGTTGTCTGTTTTTCCCCTTCCGGGAAAATAATCTTAAATACAAAGAAAAAGATCACCATGGATACGCCGCCTGTAATAAAGGTCACCAGAATATTATACACTGCCGGGGACACATAGGCTGCCGCTACAGGCATCCACAGATTATTAAATCCATTGCAGATCAGTGAGATCGCAATCCATGCGAAGAAATACCACATTGCCTGGTAAAAAGGATTTCCGTGGCTTTTGAAAGTAATATTCCTTTGCAGAGGGAAATTGATGCACTGTGCCACAAAGGAGCCCACCTCATAACTGATGAAATACCCCAGGCCGCCGCCGATCATCACCGTTCCCGTCTGATCATAGAGTACATTGTACCCCAGCAGGCTCCAGGTAAAGGGCACTCCGAAAAGTTCCATCTGTATCTGGGGCCACATAAATTCCGTTCCCGCCAGTTCCTTTCCCAGGACCTGGGGCAGGAAGGTAAAAAACAGATACTGGATCAGGGTCACTCCCATACTGAAAACGAAAAAATAGAAGATCTGATACAGCCATTTCGCAAGTTTGGGATGTTTTTTCTCAAAATCTTCCCAAAACTTTCTCATCCTGTTTTTATTCTCTATATTGCCAGTGTTTTGATCACTCATATACGAATCCCTCTTTCATTTAACGTTCTTCTTAATACCTCTGCCCATTTTATCTGCCAGTAATCTTTTTCCGGTATTTCTTATTCTTACGCCGGTTTCGGAAAAATCCTGTGACAGCTGTCCCAAGACCCCGGAAAAAATGACCGTTGACCATGGTGACAATTCCATTGACCATTTCCATACTCACCATGCCGCCTGTCATTTTAGCAATGGCCCGGAAAGGCATATTATATATAAAAAGGATATTCAGATCCGGTTTTCCGGCTTCCTCACTTTTCTTTTTCTTATCTGTAAGGACTTTATATACCAATCTTGCAAGAGGACTCTTGGCATAATACATCTGGCAGATGGCGTCATTTGCTGTCAGCTCCCCTCCCCATTTGCCGCTGGGAATCGGCATTCCCAGAAGTTCCTGAAACTCACTGTCGCTTACCTTGCGGATATCTCCGGAATAATAGGAAGGCATGCGGTTGGTATAATAAGGATAGATATCCGTAGTTCCTTCCAGGGATATTTCCCCGCTGAGCCGGATATCCCGGCTGCTGGCGCCGATCATCACCGTATACCTTCCCTCTTCGGTCTCCCACTGTTTTGCCCTTACATTCCAGTAGCGGAAACTTTTATCATCAAAAGGAATCCTTACGGTCTTTCTTTCCCCTGCTTTCAGATACACTTTCTGAAAACCTTTCAGTTCTTTTTCCGGCCGAAAAACCCTGCCCTTCTCTTTTCCGATATAGAGCTGTACGATCTCTGCCCCGTCATATTCTCCGGTATTTTCTATGGTAAATTCCACAGAATTTTGACCGATCTTTAGATTCTGATACGCAAATTTTGTATAGGAAAGTCCAAAGCCGAAGGGGTATAAGACCTGTACTTTTGCGGTGTCATAATACCGGTATCCTACATAGATCCCTTCCCGGTACTCGGAATTTCTTTCCACGCTTGGAAAATACGGAAAAGCAGGTGTATCCTCATACCGGACCGGATAGGTCTCACTGAGCTTGCCGGATGGGTTGATCTTTCCGGTAATAATATCCAGCATAGCGCCGGCTCCGGCCTGTCCGTACAGATAGCCGTGAAGGAGTCCTTTCAGGCAATGGTGCCAGGGCATTTCTACTGCCGCTCCTGCGCTTAAGATCCCCACTACATTTTCATTGACTCTGGAGACTGCTTCCAGCAAAGCGATCTGATTCTGGGGGATCCTCATATGGGTCCGGTCAATCCCTTCCGATTCGCTGAGTTCATCCAGTCCAAAGCAGTAGAGTACCACATCTGCATTCTGGGCCAGATCCACTGCTTCTTTTTCCAGAACCTGATCCCGCTCACCGGTTCTTTTATAGCCTCTGGCCGTGCCTGTCACAACAAGATCGTATTCTCCTATAAGCTCTGTCATCTTATCCAGCTTTGTCACGTTGACCATGGAAGAGCCTGCCCCCTGGTATCTGGGCTCAAAGGCGAAATCTCCTACCAGGGCCACATGGGTCCCCGGTTTCAAGGGAAGGATATTTTCCCGGTTTTTCAAAAGTACCGCACTCTGGGCAGCCGCCTTCCGGGCCAAAGCATGATGGCCTTCCTTATCAAAAGCATCTGCCCGGGCCTTTTTCCCGTCATCCCCCCCTGTCAGGGTTAAAACGGCTTCCAGCATCCGATCCACACAGGCGTCAACTGCAGCCTCCGGCAGCTTCCCCTCCTGTACCGCTTTTACAATCTGCCGTGGGGAATCCAGCCCTGGTGCAGGCATCTCCAGGTCAGAACCTGCAGCTACTCCTTTGATATGGTCGTTGGAGCCTCCCCAGTCTGTGATCACAATCCCCTCGTATCCCCACTCGTCCCGGAGTATGTCCTTCAGCAGGTGGGTATTTTCATTGGCATAATTTCCGTTTACCTGATTGTAGCTTGTCATCAGGGCCTTTGCGTCTCCCTCTTTGACAGCGATTTCAAAACCGGTCAGATATATTTCCCGCAGCGTCCTCTCGTCAACTACTGCATTCATGGCCATCCTGCGGAGCTCCTGGCTGTTTACGGCAAAATGCTTCGGACAGGCATACCTTCCCTGACTTTGGATCCCACGGATATATCCTGCAGCCATCTTTCCTGACAGATAGGGATCTTCCGAAAAATACTCAAAGTTTCTTCCGCATAAAGGGCTTCTTTTGATATTCAGTCCCGGTCCCAGCACCACATGAACCGCCTGTGCTGCCGCTTCTTCTCCCAATGCTGTTCCGATCTCTTCACCCAGTCCCGGATCCCAGCTGTTAGCCACTGTTGCTGCAGTAGGAAAACAGGTGGCCGGCAGAGAAGGGTTCAGACCCAGATGATCCCCTGCTCCAGCCTGCTTGCGGATGCCATGAGGCCCGTCTGAGCAATATATGGACGGAATCCCCAGGCGGTCAAAATTCCATGTCTGCCACTCCCCTTTTCCGGAAAGGAGAGCGGCTTTTTCTTCCAGTGTCATCTTCTCGATCCATTCTCTATTTTTCATATATCGTTTCCTCATTTTATAAGGCAGGCTCCCAGTATCTTATTTCTGGAAGCCTGTTTTCCTGTTATTCATGTTTTTGTTCCGGTTATCTGCCGGATGCGCTGCCTTTTTTATATTTTCTGTATATCAGTGCGCACAGACCCAGGAGGATCACTCCAACTGCCCCATCAGCGCCGATCACTGCTTTCTCCCATGAGGGCATTCCTGTATCTACGCCTTCCTCTTCATATACCCAGCTGTTGACAACTGTATACATTACGTTCTTGCAGGCTTGTCTCATGTACTTCACGGAAGACGCCGCTTCCGGATCCTGCACTACATTGGGGCCCCCTGCATAAGTAGAAAGCATTGCGTCTACGCCGTTAGCCAGGGCTATATCTGCGTTCATGAACCCGTGTCCGTTATTGCGGAAGAAATCTGTCAGGCAGAAGCCTTCAAATCCCCATTCGTCACGGAGTACAGTATTGATAAGGCTGCTGTTCTCTCCGGACCACTTGATGCCGATAAAGCTCCAGGATACCATAACTGCATGGGCGTCTCCATCCTTTACACAGATCTCAAAAGGTTTTAAATAAATCTCGCGCATTGCCTGCTCGTTGGACCATACGCAGACCATTTTCGCATTCATCTCATACATTGCGAAATGTTTGATATAGGCATATACTCCATATTCCGCTGATCCTTTTACTGCTGCGGAGGCAATATAGCCTGACAGAGTCCCGTCTTCTGAAAAATACTCATAGTTTCTTGCTCCGAAAGGTGTACGGTGTGTGTTCATTCCCGGCGCATACCATCCGGCAATGTTCATCTCCCTGCATGTCTTCCCCATGATCCCGCCGTATTCCTTTGCCAGGTCCTGGTTCCATGTGCAGGCGATCATCATCTCTGTGGGGAAACCTATGGAGCCTTCACCTGTAAAATTATTATTAACGGACATAGGCCCATCTGCATCAATGGTCTGCACCTTTCCTACAGAATCCATAGCCGGCGTCTGGTATCCGGACAGAGCGATCATATTCGTCATATCCTCTATCGTAAGTTCATCCAGAAGTTCCGCCCAGCGTTCATCATCATAGTCAGCCCCCCGGAGTTCGTAAAGCCGAATCCCGTTATCCGCCCCTGTTGTGGGCATCTCATCCTCTTCATGGATGTATGTAGTATAATCAAAGTTGCTGTTCAAATGGTACTGGGCTGCAAGTTCCTCTGACATAATGTCCGATGCCGGAGCGGCAGTAGCTTCCTCATAATTTGCGAAACCGTCTGCCCTGGAAAGATAAGTCACATCACCGGCTGCATCTGTAAACTGATTTGTGGCTGTGATCTGATCGCTGTCTCTCTTATTCTCTCCCTCATAGCGGATGGTTTCATCCTGAGTATAGGTCTGCTGATCCAGGACGGTATGGGAATCACTGTTCACAGAGATAACATAGTCTCCCTGTTCCAGCACATAGCATCCGTCTCCTGACATGTCATAAGAAGCCATATCCTCTGCATCAAAAGTAACTGTGATGGTCTCAGACGCTCCCGGCTCTAATAATCCGGTCTTGTCAAATGCGATCAGATTCGCAGAAGCTTTCTCGATACCTCCGTTTGTATATGGGGGATCGTAATAAACCTCCACCACGTCTTTTCCCGCCGTATCTCCGGTATTTGTAACTGTCACATCAAAGGAAATGCTGCCGTCGCTTAGGGTAAGATCGCTCATTTCCTGGGTAAATGCAGTATAGGACAGGCCATAACCGAATGGATACTGTACTGTGGCGTCATAGTCAATAGCCCCTTCGTCATCTGCTGTTTCATAGTATTTGTATCCCACATAAATACCCTCCACATAATTCGTAAAGGACGGATAATAAGTCTGAGCCATACCTGCGTTCATACCTTCCACGGCCATATCTTCCATATTGGAATAACGAGTTGCCTCCCAGTTGTTCCACCAGGGAGCGGCAGTCATATCATAGATAAAAGTATCCGAGGTTTTTCCGGATGGATTAACTTCCCCGCTTAAAATCTTACCCAGTGCCTCAAATCCCACATTTCCCGGTCCCTGGCACCAAAGGGCTGCCCGGATCTGTTCATACTGATCGATAAATCCCAGTTCCATAGGATTAGCCGAATTGTAAAGGAGGATCACATTATCAAAATTGCTGCATACCAGATCAACAAGGTCTTCTTCTGTCTGTGACAGCTGCAGGTAATGCTCCCCTGCCTGGAAATCTTTATATCCATTTGCTGTGTTGTCGTAAGATGCTTGTGTAACATCACCTGGCATATCGTTGTGTCCTTCCCCTGCCATACGGGAGATCACGAGGACTACTGTATCTGAAAAATCTTTTGCGCTCTGCAGCAGTTCCTCAGAGTATGCAGATGCCGGTGCTTCTGTCAATGTCCAGTTCTGTGTGGAAAGGGACATTTCCGCACGGTCTGCCGAAAAATCATTGTAAAAGTCCACCAGTTCCTGGTTTACCTGAAAACCGGCATCTGTCAAGCCATCAATGATGCTGACTCTTTCGTACAGGTCATTCAGGCCTCCGGAACCGGTGCCTCCATAAGCCGGATTCACAGAAGACCAGCCGAAGAGATTGATATTAGACGGCTCACGGATAGGCAGGATGCCATCATTCTCCAAAAGCACCATACCTTCTTCTGCGATCTGTCCCGCCACATCCTTCGCTTCCTCCGTTGTCTCATCACTCACTGTCCCGCCCTTCATGGTCAGATCGATCATGGCATACATGGGGCCAAGGACGATCATATTTACAATGATCACAAGAGACACAAGCATACTCAGCACAGAATATTTTCGGATCATCCGCTTTTTGCTCTTCTTTTTCACTTTCATACATACAATCATAATTACGACTGCCGCAATCCACAGAACGCCCAATGCGATCAGATAAGGCTTACATGTCTGCAGAACACCGATCACGTCTTCCCATTGAATCTCTATCATGGTATCTCCTCCTCATTCTGTGTCAGAACCTTTCGGAAAACGTAAAAAATATTCGGACTGACCAGCCGGCTTCAATCTGTCTGATTTTTTTCACTCTGAAAAGTTCTTGACAACTTGTTTAATAATAAGATAATCTGTTTATAGGCAAATAACAA
This sequence comes from Candidatus Blautia pullistercoris, assembly GCA_019114545.1. GTDB lineage: Bacteria > Bacillota > Clostridia > Lachnospirales > Lachnospiraceae > Blautia > Blautia pullistercoris. The sequence goes on from DXFG01000343.1 coordinate 6,591, forward strand.
TATACAGAACTGTGAGAAAACAACAGTTCCAGACACTTTCTGATTTTTGTCAAGAAAAATCAGCATACAGCTCTAAGCTTTCATGTAAAGGACAGGTGGACTATGGGGAGAAAAGATGATATAAAACCGAGAAAAACAGACCGAAGGACTATTTACACAAGAAACGTTATCAAAGATGCTTTATTAGAAGCAATGAAAGAAAAGGCATTTGAGCAGATCACGGTTACAGATGTCTGCCGGCGTGCAGAGGTTACCCGTGCAACGTATTACCTCCATTACCAATCTCTTAACCAGGTCCTGGACGAACTGTTAAACGACGCCCTGCAGATAGCAGATCAAGACTGCCAAAAACAAGAGGAAGACGCTCTGCAGATTCTGAGTCTTCTTGCAGGAGAGCAGGCAGATCATTTAAGAGAAAAAGAATCTCTTCTCCCTGTCTGCCACCGTGTTGCACAGCTTCCGAAATACCAGGTCATTTTCCAGGATGAAACCATCTCCGGCTATGTGGTAAACCGGATCTACCAATGTCAGCGGCAGAAGTTGGCCCCGGTCTTTGCAAAAGAACTGCATCTTTCAAAAAAGGAAGCAGAAATGCTTACTCTTTTCGTTATCACCGGGACGTATAATGTCAACAAATCCCTTCACTGGAAGAAGAACAATACCTGGTATCAGATGCACTCCATGCTTCTGAAATTTACAGCCGGCGGATATGATCGCTTAAAAAATGCAGACAGGCAGGAAGAGTCAAAGCCCCCGATGTAAGCATAGGGGGCAGCAAGCCAGAGCGAGGCAGACATCGGGGTATTAACCCCTCCATTGTTTCAAAATATAGGAAATGTACTTCGGTCCATAGGTACTCCTGCCAGTTTTACAATCCGCTCCAGGCCAATGGCCGCAATAGTCACCACACTTTCCCCATGGATAAAATCCGTGGCGCTGACATCAAAAAGGATATTCCCCTGGGCAGGGAATTCATCGTCCCCGTCCCAGAAAAGAAAGCGTACCGGAATACATGCAAATGCTTTCAATTCATATCCTGCATCGGACCAGGGCAGCTTCTTTCCTCCCAGCTTCTCACAGGCCTTAGACAGTTCTTCTACATGGCCGCTGAACATTCTGGAAAATGGTTCGGTCACTCCTTCCTGGAAGGCTTTTGAGAAAGGCGAGGTATCTTTCAGCCGGTCAAACCGCACCCAGTCATCTTTGTAATGGGCCAGGGGTGATACATAGCCAAACAGTGTATAGACATTCAGCCTTTCATAGCAGGTCACTGGATCGTGATCCTCCATGGCAATGATCTTTCCATTTTCTTTATGAACTCCCAGCCTTCTTCCGAAATGACAGACCGTCAGCCAATCCCCTTCTTCCTTTAATTCCGGCAGCCTTTTTTTCAGTTCTTCCTGATCCATTTGCAGGAACTTCTCTCTCCATTGCTCGCACCATTTTTCGTAATTATTAGTTTCTTCCATCATTTCCCTTTTCTCCCATCTTATCCATTGTTTTCATTTCTCCTGCTCTTTTGCCAACCCATGGAGGATTTCTGCCAGATCCCCATTCAATCCGTAAGACTTGTCCCGGATCTCATCCGGAATAAAAATCTCGCCCAGATTCACCGTCACATAAACAGCCTGAGGTTCTCTGGCGGCCAGCTGCATAAGGGGTGCTTTAATCAGCTGGTTTCTCCAGCCTATGCCCAGCTCCAGGATCACCAGTTTCTTTCCATGGTATTGTTCCAGAAAATTCTCCAGACGCTTCTGGCTTTCAGTCTCTGGTATAAAATTTCTGTCCATCTCCATATGGACCTGCATAGGTCCTCCGCAGACCGGACAATAGGGGATCAGTTCCGAGGGAATTTTTCCTTCCTGCTCTGTTTCTGCCATCTTCTCTGCCAGATCTGCCCAAGGATAAACCTTCTCATGACAGCAGGCGGCGCACTGCATGGTCAGCCAGTTACCCTCCACTTCATAAATCTTCTCCGGTGCAAATCCGCACATTTCAAAATGACATTCCCCATTGGAAGTGATGACAAAATAATCCTTTTTGCTGATAAGTTTTTTCAGATCCGCCATCACCTGGGTTTCCCGGTATTCTCCGCAGTAGTGATGGACCAGGCGGCTCCAGAATCCCCATTTTTCTTCCTCAGAAGGCCACCTGGCTCCCATTCCCTGAAGGATACATTGCATTCCGTACTTTTGCTTCAGATCCCCAAACAATTCTTCAAAAGCCTGATTGTCCGCAAACAGGTGGAGTCCCTCTGTAATAGACAGACCATTGCTGGCACCGATCAAAATTGCATCGGCTTCTTTTATTTCTGCGAGCAACGAGCCAAGCGGATATGCTTGCATGTCCATTTGGCGACTGCCGCAAGGGTCTTTGACTTTGTTTGCTGCTGACCTATACATTTGCTTATCTTCCTTTCCCCTATATATTTCCTTAATGTCCAGCTCTCACTAAATTTTGAACAACACTGTCCTCACAGAAAACTCCTTCTTTTTTGCGCTTTGCAATGATCTCAGTAAACTGTGGCAAATACTGTTCGTGAGCCACCAGAAGTTCATCCAGCATCCTTCTTGCCTCTGCTCCGTCCGGTATCAGA
>DXFG01000344.1 GCA_019114545.1 Candidatus Blautia pullistercoris
CAATGAACGAAGAAATGCTACCTATAAGAGTAGAAAAAAACCGTCTTATACAAAGATTAGACAAACTTGAGTCCAGCTATGGGAAACTGCTGCAGGGAATGGGAACAGCAGAAATCTTATTTACGGATTTAGATGAAAGGATTTATGAGGAGATTTATCCTAGAATGGAAGAATACGGCTTTACCGGTCTCCTTGCTGTATCCGGAACATATTATCCCGGAGGGGACGGATGTCTGGAAAGGAAACAGTTTGAGGAACTCTTAAAAGCCGGATGGGAATGGTGTGTTTGCTGGCAAAGGGGGGATTCTATAGAAGATATAGAAAAAGTCAGGGAACGCATGTCAGATTTTGAAACCGGTTTTTCCTCTGCTCTTTATTTTGAGAGGAATCTTTATACGAAAGATTATGATGAAAGTCTCTCTGTTCTCGGGTACAGGACGGTCATCCATCATGGGGAAGGAGGGCTTCCGCTGGTTACAGATAATCTGGAAGACAGGATATGGCATCCGGGCGCCGTGGGTCTTCAGGGACAGCAGCCCAGATTTAAATTGGAGGACGCTGTGAATCTGGCAGGAAATATTGTTTTTACCGTAGGATTTCATGAGCCGGAAGAAATGTATCGGGAAAGAACTTTTTTATCCATGTTGGAATATCTGAAAGACTATGTGGAACGCAAAGAACTGATGGTCCTGGACATACAGCGGGCCAGAGAATATTTTGTGCAGTCTGCAGGAGGGAGAGAATCCTTCAGTAAATTGCTGGAAGAACAGCGGCAGAATCTGAATGAAGGCATTGAAGAAATAGAGAAGAACATGGATAAGATCCAAAAAGCCTATGACAGATATTAAAAAGGACACATCTGTAAAAAAAGGATAGTAATTTGTAAAAAAACGTATTTTCTAAACTGGAGAGAAAGACCGGGAAATAGTATAATGAACTATAGTATTAGATGACAGCAAGGACTGTTATGCGAAACATATAGAAATAAATTCAGACAGGAGAGTAAGTATGGAAAAAAATGAAGAGAAAAAGAACAACAATAAGAAAGAATATGTGACACCGGACATCGAGATTATAACTATTGAGGAGGATGTTATAACGAATAGCTATGAGTCTGGAGGAGAAATAGAAGGGGGACACAGCAGATATAATTCAGGCATGTTTGACTGATAGGGGATAGGGGGGAAGGAGAAGTACAATATGAGAAAAAGATTTTTAGCCATGTTTTTGGCTTTTGCTATGACGATTAATTCATCGGAGATGATTTTTGCGGCAGAGCCAGAGGGGATACAGCAGCCTCAGGAGCAGGAACTCTATACAGAAAAATCTGCCGGAGAGATAGAGACAACATCCGAACAGACAGAAACAGCACCGGAGGAATCTGAAGAAGAGACGGAGGAACCGGGACAGGATTATGAAAGTACAGGAGAAGTACAAGAAGTCCAGAAAAATGTTTCAGAGGTACAGGAGCAGGAACAGGAACAGGGAAGTACTCCTGAGATGGAAAGCCAGGCGGATGAAATGGTCGGACAACCGGCCCAGGAAGAGACAATTGAGGAGCCTGCAGAGGAACCGGAGGAAGGGAACACCACAGAGAATTCTTTGTCAGAATCTTCCGCAGAGATACAGCCAGAGCTCCCGGTAGAATCGGAAGTGGAGGTACAGTCAGAGTTTCAGGAAGAATCGGGAGCAGCGACAGAGGCGGAAGACTTTGGATTCGTTTTTTCAGGGGGAATCATTACCGGATATACGGGCAGCGAGTCTACAGTGGTCATTCCCGATGAAATAGACGGGGTACCGGTTACGCAAATTGGAAGATACGCTTTTTCTAATAATCAGACTTTGGAAAGTATCGTGATTGGTCAGAACGTAACTCTGATCTATCCGGAGGCTTTTGATGGCTGCAATAATCTGAAAACAGTACGTTTTCTGGGAAAGCAGGTTCCTGAGGGATATTATGGAAATCATTGCCTGTATTATGCTAAGAACCTTGGGACGATTTATGTACCGATAGAGGCTTATGCCGCCTATCACAGCGCTTTCCTGGAATGTCTGGAAGACAGTGTAAGGCTTAAAACAAATACAGGAGAAGATTTTATCGTTGAAGAAGATGTTCTTATTGGTTATGCCGGAGAGGCTGAAGAAGTTACACTGCCGGAAAATATTATACGAATTGGCAATTCTGCTTTTTGCGGTAACACAGCGGTAGAAAAGATTTACCTGCCAGATTCCACTGTCGAGATTGAAGAGAAAGCTTTTTACTGCTGTGAAAATTTAATAACCGTAGATAATTATGATCAGATAAAACGAATTGGCAATTTTGCTTTTTATAGATGCAGTTCTCTGACCAGCCATATTATGGAAGCAGAAAATTTGGAAGAATTGGGAGAGAGCGCATTTGAACTATGTACTGGTCTACAGGGAAATTTATCACTTCCTTCAGGAGTAAAGAATATACCGGACAAAATATTTGCCGGATGTGCAGGATTCCAAGGGGAACTGCTTTTGCCAGAGGATTTGGAAACTATCGGAGAATCTTCTTTTTCTCAATGTGGATTTATAGGAGACTTGAGGATTCCTAATAGTGTGCAGACTATTAAATCGTATGCTTTTAATGCATGTGGTAATTTTAACGGCACTCTTACATTATCGGAAAATCTTGTGACTTTGTCAGAAGGAGCTTTTGCTTATTGCCGAGGTCTTCATGGAGACCTTATTATTCCGGAAAGTGTACAAGTTATTGAAAAAGAAGCTTTTAATGGCTGCAGTGGATTAGATGGCGCATTGAAATTATCTTCTGATTTGAAGACAATAGGAGAGAGTGCTTTTCAAGATTGCCAAACACTATCAGGGGAATTGATTATTCCGGATGGAGTTACTGAGATTGGAAAATATGCTTTCCGTAATTGTAACGGATTTTCAGGTACCTTAGAAATTCTGGGAGTAGTTCAATGGGGAAATTATGCTTTTGAGAATTGCACTGGAATTACGACTGTAGCTTTTGGTGAAAATGCGAGATATTCAGATGGAACATTATTTGATTTTTGTACAGGGATCAAAGAAATTAAATTGTACTGTTCTCCAGAGTATGCGGCAGGAATGTCGGATTTAGATGAATTGGAATCACTTGAAACAATATATGTCCCGAGCCAGTTTTATGGGATATATATGGAAAAATACGGAGCATCCATCCCTGCTCAAGTGACCCTGAAAACTTTTGAAGGAGACGAATTTATAATCAAAGATAATGTTCTGGTAGGGTATACGGGAGAGGCGACAGAG
>DXFG01000345.1 GCA_019114545.1 Candidatus Blautia pullistercoris
CCATAATGACCACCATGTCCTTTCTGAATTAATCAACAATCCCGCTTAAGGCAGCGGGCAGCCGGCCCTGCATTCCTATTTGGCGACAGGATATGCTCTGGCCTTTTCATCACACAGGAAAGTACAGCGGATTTTCTTATGTAATGAAAAAGGGCGCACTTACTCAGGTCCCCGCCTGAATAAGAACGCCTTTGTCCTTCATGGGTGGTATTATAGCAGTGTAAAATTGAAAAGTCAAGATATGGCCTGCTAAATCCCGAAAAATTTTGTAACTGTCTGGCCTGGCGGGCTATACAAAGAAGGAAATCATATTTCTAAACTTCTTAAACTCTTATTGATCACATAATACGGTTTAATTTTAAAAATCCGATTTTTAACCGTATTTTTTAGGCTTCAAATACGGTTATATACTCGAAAAATGATTTTTTAACCGTATTTTTACCATTTAAAATACGGTTACTATGGCCAAAATTGCTTTTTCAACCGTAATTTCTCTATTAAAACTACGGTTATATTATCTAAAAGTCCAATTTCAACCGTAATTTCCCATAAATACTACGGTTACAAATCCGATATCTCCTTTTTCAACCGTACTTTCCCGGTCAATCAGGGCTAAATAAATCCCACAAGATTCAAATCTTCTGAGGGAATTTAAGATTCTATTCTGGGAGGGCAGGAAAAAAGGCGCCGGGAATTCCAGCCTTCCCGGTGCCTCTAAACACACATATACTATTTTTACACTGTATATCCCATCAAATCTTTATCTACCGCCTCTGCCGCTTTTCTTCCCTCTGTAATGGCCCATACTACCAGGGACTGGCCTCTGTGCATATCTCCTGCTGTGAATACTCTGGGCACGCTGGTCTGGTATTCATCGGGTTTTGTCAGCACGTTGGTCCTTGGATTCAAGTCTACTTTGAAAGCGTCTGTCACATATTTCTGGCTTCCCAGGAAACCTGCTGCGATCAGCACCAGCTGGGCGTCAATGACTTTTTCTGTGCCTTCCACTGGAACCATGTTCATACGTCCTGTCTTTTCGTCTTTCTTCGGCTCCAGGCTGACGATTTTGGCTTTCTGCACATTGCCTTTATCGTCTTTTAAAAACTCTGTCACAGTTGTCTGATAGATTCTGGGGTCTTTCCCGAAGACTGCAATGGATTCCTCCTGACCATAATCGGTCTTCAGCACTCTTGGCCACTCCGGCCATGGATTCCCGGGAGTTCTGGTTTCTGAAGGCTTAGGCATCATCTCTAACTGGGTAACGGATTTTGCTCCCAGGCGGATAGCAGTTCCCACACAGTCATTTCCCGTATCGCCGCCGCCGATGACCAGCACATGTTTTCCTTTCGCAGGGATAAACTGGTTGTCTTTAAAATTAGAATCCAGAAGGCTCTTGGTCACAGATTTCAGGAAGTCTACAGCAAAATAGATGTTTCCCGCATCTCTTCCCGGCACCTGGATATCTCTTGGATTGGAGGCTCCGCAGGCCAGGACTACCCGGTCAAATTCTTTCAGAAGTTCCTGAGCTTTCACATCTTTGCCTACGTCCACGCCGGTTTTAAAGACTACTCCTTCTTCTTCCATGAGCTTCACTCTCCGGTCAATGATGGATTTGTCCAGCTTCATGTTGGGGATCCCGTAGCGGAGAAGTCCTCCTACCCGGTCATTCCTCTCAAATACCGTTACCCAGTGTCCTTTCCGGTTCAGTTCCTGAGCTGCCGCCAGTCCGGAAGGACCGCTGCCTACTACCGCCACTTTCTTTCCGGTACGCACAGGAGGCACCTGGGGAACTACCCAGCCATTTTTCCAGGCAGTCTCGATAATTGCCTTTTCATTGTCTTTTGTGGCTACCGGGTCTCCGTTAATATTACAGGTACAGGCAGCTTCGCACAGAGCAGGACACACATGGCCGGTAAATTCCGGAAAACTGTGGGTCTTGGACAGTCTCTCGTAAGCCTGTCTCCATTTTCCCCGGTATACCAGATCATTGGTCTCCGGCACCAGGTTGTGCAGCGGACAGCCGGAAGCCATCCCTGCGATCATCATACCTGCCTGGCAGAAGGGAACGCCGCATTCCATGCAGCGGGCTCCCTGGATCTGCTGTTCCTCTAAGGGCAGAGGTTTCTTGAATTCATTAAAGTTCTTGATTCTCTCTAAAGGCGGTGTCTGTACTGCGTCTTTTCTCTCATAATCTAAAAATCCTGTCGGTTTTCCCATCTTTATACCTCCGAAAATACTTCTGTAAATGCTTCCAACTGTGCCTGTTCTGTACTCATTCCCTGTTCCTCCAGCTTAATGCTCAGGGATGTCATTCTCTTGTAATCATCAGGAATGATCTTCTTAAACTTTGGAAGATATTCGGTGAAGTTTTCCAGGATTTCTTTTCCTCTCTCAGAGCCGGTATACTGTACATGCTCCTCAATCAGGCTTTTCAGTTCATGAACATCTACCTTGCTTTCCACCTGTTCAATGGAAATCATATCTTTATTCAGATTTTTATAAAGAGTATTGTTTTCATCTAATACATAAGCGATACCGCCGCTCATACCTGCGGCAAAATTCTTTCCTGTAGAGCCAAGGATCACCACACGGCCTCCGGTCATGTATTCGCAGCCATGTTCTCCTACCCCTTCTACTACCGCATAGGCGCCGGAGTTTCTTACAGCAAAACGTTCTCCTGCAATACCGCTTATAAATACTTTTCCGCTGGTGGCTCCGTAAAGAGCTACGTTACCGGCGATCATATTATCCTGGGCAGAGTATTTCCGGTTTTTCGGCGGATACAGGATCAGCTTTCCGCCGGAAAGTCCTTTGCCGTAATAATCGTTGGTATCTCCTTCCAGTTTCAGGGTCAGACCTTTCGGGATAAAGGCGCCGAAGCTCTGTCCGCCGGCTCCCTTGCAGTTTACAGTCAGGGTGTCTTCCGGCAGTCCGTGTTTATGCTGTCTGGTGATCTCTGCACCCAGAATGGTGCCGAAAGTCCTGTCTGTGTTGCTGACTTCCACAGATACAGAAGCTTTTTCTCCTTTTTTCAGGGCAGAAGCAAATTTCTTCAGAAGTACTTTCTCGTCCAGGGTCTTCTCCAGCTGGAAGTCGTATACATCCGCCGGGTTAAAGGTTACCTGTTCTCCTTCTTTTGCAAAAGGATTTTCCAGGATAGCACTAAGGTCGATCTTAGCAGCCATTGGATTCTGGGCTTTATCCTTTACTTTCAGAAGGTCGCTTCTTCCTACCATCTCGTCAATGGTACGGACGCCCAGTTTCGCCATATATTCACGGAGTTCCTCAGCGATAAATCGCATAAAGTTTACCACATATTCCGGTTTTCCGGTAAAGCGTTTCCGAAGTTCCGGATTCTGGGTTGCCACGCCAACAGGGCAGGTATCCAGGTTGCAGACTCTCATCATCACACAGCCCATCGTTACCAGAGGCGCAGTGGCAAAGCCGAATTCCTCTGCTCCCAGAAGGGCGGCGATAGCCACGTCTCTTCCGCTCATGAGCTTACCGTCTGTCTCAATCATCACACGGCTTCTCAGACCATTCATCAGCAGGGTCTGATGGGTCTCTGCCAGTCCCAGCTCCCAGGGCAGTCCTGCGTTGTGGATAGAGCTTTCCGGAGCTGCGCCGGTACCTCCGTCATATCCGGAGATCAGGATAACCTGGGCGCCTGCTTTGGCAACGCCGGCAGCTACGGTTCCCACACCTGCCTCAGAAACAAGTTTTACGGAAATACGTGCATATTTATTGGCATTTTTCAGGTCATAGATCAGCTGGGCCAGATCCTCGATAGAATAAATATCGTGATGTGGCGGCGGAGAGATCAGGCTTACCCCGGGGGTTGAATGTCTGGTCTTGGCGATCCATGGATATACCTTTCTGGCAGGAAGATGTCCCCCTTCTCCAGGTTTTGCTCCCTGAGCCATCTTGATCTGGATCTCTTTTGCACTTACCAGATACCGGCTGGTAACGCCGAAACGGGCGCTGGCCACCTGTTTGATGGCAGAGCATCTGTCCACAGCAGTTCCTGCCGAATCCAGACGTTCTTCACTTTCTCCCCCTTCACCGGTGTTGGATTTTCCATGAAGCATATTCATGGCAATAGCCAGAGTCTCATGGGCTTCCTGGGAAATGGAGCCGTAAGACATAGCTCCGGTCTTAAACCGTTTTACAATGTCCTCTACACTTTCCACTTCTTCAATAGGGATTCCCTTTTCCGGGAAGTTAAAGTCCATTAAGGAACGGAGATTTCCGCTTCTCTCCTCGTCTACCATTTTTGTATATTCTTTAAACATGCCGTAATCTCCCATACGGGTAGATTTCTGCAGCATGTGGATAGTTGCAGGATTGTACCGGTGTTCCTCGCCGCCGCTTCTCATCTTATGCTTTCCAATGCTGTCCAGGGTGAGATCCACTGCTCTTCCAAGGGGATCGAAGGCTTTGGAATGAAGTTCATCCACGTTTTTGGCAATGTCATCCAGGGTGATGCCGCCTACACGGCTGACTGTGCCTGCAAAATATTTATCAATGACTTCCTGGGAAATACCGATAGCCTCAAAGATCTTTGCACCCTGATAGGACTGGATGGTGGAAATACCCATTTTGGAAGCAATCTTTACAATGCCGTGGATCACAGCGTAATTGTAATCATTTACTGCCGCATAATAGTCTTTGTCCAGCAGTTTTTCATCGATCAGCTCCTGGATCGTCTCCAGTGCCAGGTATGGATTGACTGCACAGGCCCCATATCCAAGAAGGGTTGCAAAATGATGTACCTCTCTTGGTTCTCCGGATTCCAGGATCAGAGAAAGAGAAGTCTGTTTCTTGGTATCTACCAGATGCTGGTGTACCGCAGATACCGCCAGCAGAGAAGGAATGGGCACATGGTTCTCATCCACCCCTCTGTCGGAAAGGATCAGGATGTTAGCCCCGTCTTTATAGGCTTTATCCACCTCTACAAAGAGACGGTCAATGGCTCTTTCCAGCTTTGTACTCTTGTAGTAAGTAATAGGAACCACCGCTACCTTAAAGCCTTTTTCCTTCATGTTCTTGATCTTTAACAGGTCTGTATTGGTCAGGATCGGATTGTTGATCTTCAGTACCTGGCAGTTTTCCGGCACTTCTTCCAGCAGGTTTCCGTCTTTTCCTACATAAACCGTGGTACTGGTAACAATCTCTTCACGAATGGCGTCAATCGGCGGATTGGTAACCTGTGCAAAAAGCTGCTTAAAGTAATCAAAGAGAGGACGGTTCCTCTTGGACAGCACTGCCAGAGGGGTATCCACGCCCATGGCAGCAATGCCTTCACTGCCTTTTAAGGCCATTTCATAAATGGACTTTCTATATTCTTCATAAGTATATCCGAAAGTCTTCTGAAGTCTTCTTCTCTGCTCGGAAGTATATTCCTCCACCCGCATGTTAGGGATCTTCAGGTCCTTCAGTTCGATGAGGTTGCTGTCCAGCCACTCGCCGTAAGGCTGTGCATTGGCATAGATCTCCTTGATCTCTTCATCGCTTAAAATCTTGCCTTTTACAGTATCTACCAGAAGCATTTTCCCAGGATGGAGTCTTTCTTTCAGAACAATCTCCTCTTCCGGTACAGGAAGAACACCCACCTCAGAAGCCAGGATCACATCACCGTTTTTCATAACATAATATCTGGAAGGACGAAGGCCGTTTCTGTCCAGTACAGCACCCAGCAGATCGCCGTCTGAAAATACAATAGAGGCCGGACCGTCCCATGGTTCCATCATGGTTGCATAATACTGATAGAAATCCCGGATCTCCTGGGAAAGGGTCTGGTTGTTGGCCCAGGGCTCCGGAATGGTGATCATTACTGCCAGAGGCAGATCCATACCGCTCATTACCAGGAATTCCAGGGTATTGTCCAGCATGGCAGAGTCAGACCCCTGGCGGTTTACTACCGGAAGGATCTTGTGAAGCTGATCCTTTAAATGAGGAGATTCCATGTTTTCTTCCCTTGCCAGCATTTTGTCCGCATTTCCCCGGATGGTATTGATTTCCCCGTTATGTACGATAAAACGGTTAGGATGGGCTCTCTCCCAGCTTGGGTTTGTATTGGTGCTGAATCTGGAATGGACAGTAGCGATAGCAGATTCATAGTCTTTATCCTGGAGATCTGCAAAGAAAGTGCGGAGCTGGCCTACCAGGAACATACCTTTATACACAATGGTACGGCTGGACATAGAAACCACATAAGTATTATCGTTACTCTGCTCGAAGACTCTCCGGGCAATATACAGCTTCCGGTCAAAATCCAGTCCTTTTTCTACATTTTCCGGTTTTTTAATAAAGGCCTGCATGATATGAGGCATACACTCTTTGGCCTTGTGTCCCAGAACATCCGGATATACAGGAACCTCACGGAAACCTAAAAGCTCCAGTCCCTCTTTCTCCACAATGATCTCAAACATCTTCTTAGCCTGGTTTCTTTTCAGTTCATCCTGAGGGAAGAAAAGCTGGGCAATACCATATTCTCTCTCTCCTCCCAGATCGATCCCCATTTTTTTACAGACCTTGGAAAAGAATTTATGAGAAATCTGAAGAAGGATTCCCACGCCGTCTCCTGTCTTTCCCTCTGCATCTTTTCCGGCTCTGTGTTCCAGGTTCTCCACGATATGGAGTGCTCTCTCCACCGTCAGATGGCTCTTGATTCCCTTGCTGTTTACCACTGCGCCGATTCCACAGTTGTCATGTTCAAAGGCGGGACTGTACAGTCCCTGTTGTTGTTCTCTCATCACATTTTCCTCCCTATCTGTTTCTTTTTCCTCTTCCATACTCGTCTGCTGCTTTTACGAATCCTCGGAACAGCGGATGGGCACGGTTTGGTCTAGATTTCAATTCCGGATGCCCCTGAGTTCCAATGAAGAAGGGGTGATCCTTCAGCTCTATCATTTCCACGATCCGTCCGTCAGGGGAAAGACCTGCCATGGTCATTCCATGTTCTACCAGAGCAGACCGGTAGTCGTTGTTTACTTCATAGCGGTGTCTGTGGCGCTCGGAAATTTCTTTGGCGCCATATAATTCATATGCTTTTGTTCCCTCTTTCAGCACACAGGGATAAGCGCCCAGCCGGAGAGTCCCTCCGATATTTTCCACGCCGTTCTGTTCCGGCATAAGGTAAATCACCGGATGCATGGTATCGGGATTCAGTTCTGCGCTGTTGGCGTCCTTAAAACCGGCTACATTTCTGGCAAATTCTACAATAGCCATCTGCATGCCCAGACAGATTCCCAGGAATGGAATCTTGTTTTCCCTGGCATATTTTACAGCCTGGATCTTTCCTTCCGTTCCTCTGTGTCCAAAGCCTCCCGGGATCAGGATTCCGTCTACGCCTTTCAAAAGCGCCTGGCAGCCCTGGCTCTCGATTTCTTCTGAGTCTACCCAACGGATATTGACGTTTACCCGGCTGGCGATACCGCCGTGTTTTAAAGCTTCTACCACACTTAAGTAAGCGTCATGAAGCTGGATGTATTTCCCTACGATAGCAATTTCTGTCTCGGACTGGGGATTCCGCAGGTTCTCCACCATAGCCGTCCAGTCTGTAAGGTCCGGTTCCGGGCATGGGATATGAAGACATTCACAGACCACCTGAGCCAGATGTTCTTTTTCCATAGCCAGAGGGGCCTCATACAGGTATTCCACATCCAGATTCTGGAGTACATGATTGGGCGGTACATTACAGAACAGTGCGATCTTGTCTTTCAGCTCATCAGACAGCCGATACTCCGAACGGCATACCAATACATCCGGCCACAGACCCATGCTCTGAAGTTCTTTGACACTGGCCTGAGTAGGCTTGGTCTTCAGCTCTCCGGAAGCTTTCAGATAAGGTACCAGGGTCACGTGGATCAGCACTGCGTTTTCCTTTCCCACATCATGCTGGAACTGACGGATGGCTTCCAGGAAAGGCTGGCTCTCAATATCTCCTGCAGTTCCTCCCACTTCTATAATCGCAATCCGGTCTTCCTCAGGAGTTTTTCCTCTGTAAAACCGGCTTTTGATCTCATTGGTAATGTGAGGGATGACCTGTACCGTGCCGCCGCCATAATCCCCGTGACGTTCCTTCTGAAGCACTGTCCAGTAAATCTTTCCCGTAGTCACATTTGAATTTTTATCCAGGCTTTCATCAATAAATCTCTCATAATGTCCCAGGTCCAGATCTGTCTCTGTGCCGTCGTCAGTAACAAAGACTTCTCCATGCTGGATAGGGTTCATAGTGCCCGGGTCCATATTAATGTAAGGGTCAAACTTCTGCATGGTCACCTGATACCCTCTTGCTTTCAAAAGCCTTCCCAGAGAGGCAGCCGTGATCCCTTTACCCAGGCCTGAGACCACTCCTCCGGTTACGAATACATATTTTACCATCACATTTTCCTCCTTCTACAATGATCGGGTAGGAAAGAGTCCTTTCCTACCCGATGCGATACTGCGGGCAGCTCCAGGCAAAGCCTGTCGCTGTCCGTTGCCCGGCAAATGGTGCTGCGTGCCAGTGGCACGCGTCCAGCACGGACCGTAGCGGAGCGAAGACCTGCTCGTGCAAGCACGGCAGTCGCTTGCCGGGGTGTATCGCACAAAAAGGCGTCAGAATCTCCCAAACAGAAATTCTGACGCCTTCGTCATAACTTTATTCATAACTGCTGTCTACTATAACCGATTTTTTTCATTTTGTAAATCCCTGTTTTGAAAAAATTTTTATAACTGAAATTTCTGGATACTCTGGCGAAACTCTCTGTTTTCTCCGTGGCAGCTCACCACAAGAGGTTTCTCCAGTCCCAGGGCAAATACTCCTAATATAGATTTCCCGTCTACTACGGCGCTGTTATAGGCCAGGTCCACATCGAAGTCACATTTCCTTGCCGCCCGGACAAATTCCTTTACATCGTCCGGCTTTTTCAGACATATCTTCATATCTTCCATAAAAACAACCTCCTGCTTTATACTATGATGCCAGGATTTTTCAGGTCATAGCGCTCATGACTCCCTGCAGACATATGGCATCATAAGGATATCTAAGTATCCCCTGCTCCCGGCTTTTTTAAACAGAAAGGAAAAAGAATTTTAAAAAATTTCAAAAAAGGGATTGACATTTTTCTTTCCCTGAGTATATACTACACAACGTAAAGCAAAGGCGCTTTGGATAGAGATATCCAGGGCGCTTTTTCTATTTCTATGGAAAACAGATTCTGCAAAAGGAATCTGTAGGAAAGGAGCATACTATGAAAAAAGATATTCCTGCTTTATACGGAAGCCTGGTATTTAATGATAAGGTCATGAGAAACAAACTTCCGAAAGATGTTTACAAAGCTCTTAAGAAAACCATTGAGAACGGCACCCATCTGGAGCTGGAAGTAGCAAACTCTGTGGCAGTTGCCATGAAAGAGTGGGCCGTAGAGAACGGCGCTACCCATTTTACACATTGGTTCCAGCCTATGACAGGCTTTACCGCTGAAAAACATGACAGTTTTATCTCCCCCACTTCAAACGGAGAAGTGATCATGGATTTTTCCGGAAAAGAACTTGTGAAAGGCGAGCCGGATGCGTCCAGCTTCCCTTCAGGCGGACTGAGAGCTACCTTCGAAGCCAGAGGATACACCGCATGGGATCCTACCTCTCCGGCCTTTATCAAAGACGGAACCCTGTATATTCCTACAGCTTTCTGTTCCTATGGCGGAGAAGCTCTGGATAAGAAAACTCCTCTGCTCCGCTCCATGGAAGCCCTGAGCAATGAGGCAGTAAAGATCCTGCACATTCTGGGCAATACAGCCGTAACTCATGTTTCCACCACCATCGGACCAGAGCAGGAATATTTCCTTGTAGATAAAGATTTATACAAACAGCGCCGTGACCTGGTTCTCTGCGGAAGAACTTTAATGGGAGCTTCCGCACCCAGAGGACAGGAAATGGAAGATCACTACTTCGGCGCTCTGAAGCCAAGAGTTGCCGCTTATATGCATGACCTGGATGAAGAGCTGTGGAAGCTGGGAATCCCTGCTAAGACAAAACACAACGAAGTAGCTCCTTCTCAGCATGAACTGGCGCCTATCTTTGACACCGCCAACGTGGCCGTTGACCACAACCAGCTGACCATGGAGATCATGAAAAAAGTGGCAGATAAACACGGCCTTGCCTGCCTGCTCCATGAAAAACCCTTTGAAGGCATCAACGGAAGCGGCAAGCACAACAACTGGTCTATCTCTACAAATACAGGAGAAAACCTGTTAGATCCGGGAAAAACGCCGGATCAGAATATCCAGTTCCTGGTATTCCTGATGGCGGTTATCAAAGCCGTGGACGAATATGCGGATCTGATGCGTGTTTCCGCAGCCAGCGCCGGAAATGACCACAGGCTGGGCGGCAACGAAGCCCCGCCGGCTATCGTATCCATTTTCCTGGGAGATGAACTGACCGCAGTTCTGAAATCTATTGAAGAGGATACTTACTTTGACGAGCATCAAAGCGTACAGCTGGAGACCGGTGCACATGTGCTTCCTCATTTTATGAAAGACAACACGGACAGAAACCGTACTTCACCTTTCGCCTTTACCGGAAACAAATTTGAGTTCCGTATGCTTGGTTCCTCTGCTTCTGTGGCAACACCAAATATTATCCTGAACACAGCTGTGGCAGAAGCCCTGTCTCAGTTCGCCAAAGAGCTGGAAGGAACTGCACCGGAAGATATGGAGCATGCTGTACATGAACTGATCAAACGTGCCATTAAGAAACATAAAAAAGTAATCTTCAACGGAAACGGCTACACAGAAGAGTGGGTGGAAGAAGCCAAAAAAAGAGGTTTATACAATCTGGAATCTACTCCTGACTGCCTCCCTCAGTTTATCTCTGACAAGAACGTGGAGCTTTTCACAAAGCATCACATCTTTACAAAAGAAGAAATCTTCTCCCGTTACGAGATTCTTCTTGAGAACTATGTAAAAACCATCGGCATTGAGGCAAAGACCATGAAGGAAATGCTGACCAAAGACTTCCTTCCTGCAGTAAGCAGCTATGCAGCTTCTGTGTCAGACAATGCTCTGGCCATGAAAGCGCTGGCGCCTTCTGTACCTACCGCTTCTGCTGAAAGTCTGGTTTCTTCTCTGGGGGATGCCTACGAAAAGATTTCATCTGCTCTGTCTACACTGGATGAAGAGATCCAGGAGATCGATAAAAAAGGCTCCATGCAGGAATCTGCAGACTACTGCCATAAGACCGTTCTCGCTACTATGGATGAGCTGCGGGCAGCCGCCGATGAAGCCGAAGCAAAAATTCCGGATGAGGAGCTTCCATATCCTACCTATGATGCTCTCCTCTTCTCCGTGTAAAGGAGCCTACTCCAAATGGAACTGGATGCACAATATGAAATAAAAGAAGCCTGCGGCGTTTTCGGTATCTATGATTTTTCCGGAAACGACGTAGCGCCTTCCATCTACTACGGACTCTCTGCTCTCCAGCACAGAGGGCAGGAGTCCTGCGGCATTGCCGTAAGCGACACCAAAGGACCTAAGGGAAATATTGATTCCCACAAAGGCATGGGACTGGTCAGCGAGGTATTTAAAGAAGAAAATCTCCACAGCCTCCATGGCAATCTGGGAATCGGACATGTGCGGTACTCCACCACAGGAGCCACCACTCTGGCCAACGCCCAGCCTCTGGTGCTGAACTATGTAAAGGGAACTCTGGCTCTGGCCCACAACGGAAACCTGGTCAACGCCCAGGAACTGCGGGATCATCTGGAGAAAAACGGCGCCCTCTTTCATACCACTACTGATTCAGAGGTAATCGCCTACTGTATCGCAAAAGAACGTATAACCTCTAAGACTGTAGAAGAGGCTATCCTGAAAACAGCCGGTATGATCCGGGGAGCTTATGGTCTGGTCATCGCCAGCCCCAGAAAGCTCATCGGCGTCCGGGATCCCCTTGGTCTGAAACCTTTGTGTCTTGGAAAGAGAGACAACGCCTATATCCTGGCTTCTGAAAGCTGCGCCCTCCAAAGCGTTGGCGCTGAATTTGTCCGGGATATCCGACCCGGTGAGATCATCACTATTACAGAACAGGGGATTTCTTCTGACTATACGCTCTGTCAGGAAAAGAAAGCTCACTGTATCTTTGAATATATTTATTTTGCAAGGCTGGACAGCACCATGGATAATATTAATATCTATGACGCCCGAATCCGGGCAGGAGCCGCTCTGGCAAAATCCTATCCGGTGGAAGCAGATCTGGTCTGCGGGGTTCCGGACTCCGGTATTCCCGCAGCAAAAGGCTTCTCAGAGGCTTCCCGGATCCCCTTCGGCCTTGCTTTCTATAAAAACAGCTATGTAGGCAGGACCTTTATCAAACCTACTCAGAAAGAGCGGGAAAACAGCGTCCGCCTTAAGCTCAATGTTTTGGAGTCTGTGGTAAAAGGAAAGCGTATCGTATTAGTGGACGACTCTATCGTCCGGGGCACCACCATCGCCAATCTGATTCATATGCTGAAAAAGGCAGGGGCCGTAAGCGTCCATGTACGGATCAGTTCACCCCCCTTTTTATATCCCTGCTATTTTGGCACGGATATACCATCCAACAAGCAATTGATCGCCTCTTCCCATTCCACAGAAGAAATCTGTTCCATGATCGGGGCAGATTCTCTGGGATACATGAAAATCGAAGACCTTCAGTCCATGGTAGGAGACCTTCCTATCTGTAAGGCCTGCTTTGATAATCAGTATCCCATGAAGATTCGGTAATCAGGGAAATGATACCCCGTCATTTTCCGATTACATATATCACATTTTTCTTTATTTTTGCGTGCAACGAGCCAAGGGGACATGCTCGCATGTCCTTTTGGCGACTGCCGCACAAGCTGGACAGTCCGCTGTCCAGCCTTAGCCAGGCATCTCCGGAACAGATATGTTTTCATGCATATCCCGGGGATGTCACAAGGACCGGGAACTCATGTCCGGTCCGGTGGCGGGGCTCCAAAGATATTCAGGCGTATCGGCGGAATCCCGCCATTAAATAGGAAAGAATCCTTTCCTATTTTAATGCGATACTGCGGATAACTCCAGGCAAGTCCTGTCGCAGTCCGGGTGTGTCGTACAAAAAGAAGCAGACCATACAGGCTTTCCTCCTATATGTCTGCTTCTTTTTTTAAATAATATAATTATTTCCTGCCTGGGCTCTCCAGTTCACAAGGTCTTCCAGGGTATAGCCCTCCGTCACTTCCCGAATAGCTTCATCCAGTTTTTTCCAGAATAAAAGTGTAATACAGTCAGCCGCTCTGGGACAGGGATTCTCTTCTCCCTCCAGGCATTCTACCGGGGCAAGACTGCCTTCCGTCAGTCTCAGGATATCTCCCAGGGGGTATTCTTCCGGCTTCCTGGCAAGCCGGTATCCTCCCTGAGGTCCCCGGATACTTTTTACATATCCGGCCTTAACCAGAACAGCCACGATCTGTTCCAGGTATTTCACAGAAATTTCCTGTCTGGCTGCGATATCTCGGATCCTTACAGGCTCTCCCGTATCATGGACCGCGATATCCAGCATCAGGCGTAGCGCATATCTTCCTTTTGTTGAAATCTTCATCTTATCCCTCAAAAAGCGGTGTAGAGTAATATCTGTCTCCGCTGTCCGGCAAGATCACTACAATGGTCTTTCCTTTATTCTCCGGTCTCCTGGCCAGCTCCATGGCTCCGTGGAGAGCTGCCCCTGAAGAAATCCCCACCAGGATACCTTCTTTGTGAGCCAGAAGCTTTGCTGCGGCAAAGGATTCCTCACTTCCCAGAGTCAGTATTTCATCATAAACCTGTGTATTGAGAGCTTTGGGAACAAATCCTGCGCCGATTCCCTGAAGTTTGTGAGGCCCTGGAGCTCCCCCGGAAAGCACAGGAGAATCCGAAGGCTCTACGGCAACTACTTTCACCTGAGGATTCTGGGATTTCAGATACTCTCCGGTTCCTGTAATGGTTCCGCCGGTTCCCACACCTGCTACAAGGATGTCTACTTTCCCATCGGTATCCTGCCAGATTTCCGGGCCGGTGGTCTTTCTGTGAGCCTCTGGATTTGCCGGATTTTCAAACTGACGGGTAAGGAAACTTCCGGAAATCTCTTTTGCCAGTTCTTCTGCTTTTTCAATAGCTCCCGTCATTCCTCTGGCACCCTCGGTAAGGACAATTTCTGCCCCATATGCCTTCAGGATATTTCTCCGCTCCACACTCATGGTCTCCGGCATGGTCAGGATCAGACGATAGCCTTTGGAAGCTGCAATGGCAGCCAGACCGATGCCTGTGTTTCCTGATGTAGGCTCAATAATGGTGGCCCCAGGCTTTAAAAGCCCTTTCTCCTCTGCAGCCTGAATCATGTTCCTGGCGATTCTGTCCTTTACACTGCCTGCCGGATTCAGATATTCCAGCTTGACCAGCACCCTGGCTTCCAGACCTTCTTCTCTCTCAATGTTCCGGATCTCCATCAGAGGGGTTTTTCCTATCAGTTCCTCAACGCTTGTATAAATTTTCTCTGCCATAAAATACCGCCTTTCTTATTTCCTAGTAATTCTATAGGAATAATATATTATTCGAAAGGCTTTGTCAACCCTTGTTTCTGTTTAATTGAAATTGCCATTTAAAATTCGGCAGAATTCCAGTCAATTTTGTCAATTTCTTTTACAGAAACACTGTCTTCAAAAGAAATGACCAACTCCAGATCATATTTGCGCTGAAATCTATTACTATTTCTGGTGCCATAAATTTGTATCTCGCAGGTAACTTTCCCCAGTTCTTCGTCCTCATATTTCACTTTCCGGGCATCTTCGATATTCGTATCAATCAGACCAATCTTAATATAGCTGTCCTCGTAAAATTCCTGCCGGTCTTCTGCTACTTTTTTCCGGTCTTCCTCTGATACGATGCATTTGTCAAAGGATTGATTAATCAGTCTTCGCTCCTCGTCTGTCACATCACTGCCCACCATCAGAAATCCTTCTGCCCATTGTCGAATGCCTGTCTGTATTTTTTCAAGCTCCTTCTCCGTATATTCTTCATCAGTCTCCTTGACTTGATCAGAAACGTACTCAATATTTCCATTCTTATTTTTTTCTCTGCATCCGCCACAACAGACAAGAATTATGCATATTAAAATCACAAAATACTTTTTCATCTTTTTCATAAATCATTCCGCCTTGATACAAACTACGGGGCCGCTGCTTATAAAGCAGCAACCCCGTGGCTTAAAGTATGTATGCAATTAAACCAGGATTATCGACGAACTCTTCTGATCAGTGCAGCGCCAAGAGCTATAGCACTTCCAAATAATCCTGCAGCTGCAGCTGCAGCATTTGCAGTATCTCCAGTTTTTGGTGATTTTTTCTGATTACTTTCTTTATTTGTCTGAGCTTCTTTTTCACCTTTTACTGCTTCTGCTTTCTGGCTGTCTTTGTTTGTATCTTTTACTTCTTCTACCACAGTTCCATTGTTTCCGGTATTCTCACTTTGTCCGGGATTTGTTTCTTCCGGAGTTTCCGGCTGGCCTGGAGTAGTCGGCTGATCTGGATCTACTGGCTGATCCGGATCTGTTGGCTGATCTGGATCTGTCGGCTGATCTGGATCTGTCGGCTGATCTGGATCTGTTGGCTGATCTGGATCTGTCGGCTGATCTGGATCTGTTGGCTGATCTG
>DXFG01000346.1 GCA_019114545.1 Candidatus Blautia pullistercoris
AACATTGAAGTAGTAGACCGTATCGGAAGCGGAGACGCCTATATTTCCGGAGCCCTCTATGGACTGCTGGCCCATGACTTTGACTGCCAGAAAGCATTGGAATATGGAAATGCTACCAGCTCTGTGAAGAATACCATTCCGGGAGACCTGCCTTCCTGTGGCCTGGAGGAGATTGACAGAATCATTAAAAATCATAAGAATACCGGCGTTCAGCTTGAGATGGACAGATAAAAGGTAACAGAATTACCCCTGTGTACATAAGCTATATTAACAGGTTATGGCACAGGGGATTTTTTATGCGTGTCTGTGAACTTAGACAAAAAGAAGTGATCAATATTTGTTCCTGCAGGACCCTGGGCTGTCCGCTGGACGTGGAGTTTGACTGTAAGACCGGCTGTATCCAGGCGTTGATCGTGCCGCTTCCCGGAAAGATGTGCGGCTTTTTCGGCCCTACCAGCGAATATGTGATCCCTTATTCCTGTATTCGGCAGATCGGAGAAGATATTATTCTGGTGGAAATCAAGGAGGAGAAGTTTCTGAAAAAGGAATAAGAACAACTTGTTAAGAGGACCGTACAAGTTGTAGAATGATTACCAAAGGAGCAGGTTATGACACAGGAAAGCGGAAAAACAAAGTACTATGTGCTGATGGAAGAGCTGAAAGAGGCCATCCTCAGCGGAAAAATCAAGGCCGGTGAGAAACTGCCCTCAGAAAATCAGCTTTCTGAGAAATATCACATCAGCAGGCATACGGTGAGGAAGGCCCTGTCTATCCTGGGCCAGGAAGGATATATTGTGGCGGAACACGGAAGAGGGACGTTCTGTTCCCAGCGTATGGGGCACCTGAAACAGTCCAAGAACATTGCGGTGATCACCACCTATATCTCAGACTATATTTTTCCCAGGCTGATCCAGGGAATGGACCGGGTGCTGACGGAAAACGGCTACAGTATTATCTTAAAAAATACGGCAAACAGCAGGACGAAAGAGGCTAAAGTCCTGGAGGATATCCTGACGAAAGACATTGACGGGCTGATTATTGAACCCGCCAAAAGTCAGATCCTGTGCAGGCATATGAACTTGTATGGGCTGTTGGACAAGTATCAGATCCCCTATGTGTTTATCCAGGGTGTTTATTCTCAGATGAAAGAGAAACCCCATATTCTTATGGAGGATTGTCAGGGCGGCTACCTGGTGACAAAGTATCTTCTGGATATGGGACACCAGAATCTGCTGGGAATCTTTAAGGCAGATGACTTCCAGGGACAGGAGCGGCATAAAGGTTATGTAAAAGCTCTTCAGGAGGCCGGATACAGCTATGATCCGGACCGGGTGATCTGGTTTCACACAGAGGACAGGAAGACGAAACCGGGACTGATGACCAGACTGCTGCTGGATCAGGGCCTGCCTGTGGACGGGATCGTGTGTTACAACGACCAGATTGCCGTAAGTGTGGTGCATGTTCTGCGGGAAATGGGGAAAAATGTGCCGGAGGATATTTCCGTGACAGGCTATGATAATTCTGTGATGGCGGGAGGGGACGTTTCTCTTACTACCATTGTCCACCCCCAGGAAAAGCTGGGGGAGATGGCGGCGGAACTGCTGCTGGAAAAGATACGGGAGGTTCCCGAGGAGAAAAGCCAGATCCCCAGGCTGATCCAGCCGGAACTGATCGTAAGAAATTCTGTGAAAGACAGAAGGAAGAAGGAGGAAAATTAAATGTTAGAAGAATTAAAAAAAGCAGTCTATGAGGCAAATATGCTTTTGCCAAAGTACAATCTGGTAACCTTTACCTGGGGCAATGTAAGTCAGATCGACAGGGAGACAGGTTATTTCGCCATTAAGCCCAGCGGAGTGGATTATGACAAGCTGACTCCTGAAGATATGGTGATCATGGATCTGGAAGGAAATAAGATCGAGGGCAGATACAATCCATCTTCTGATACACCTACGCATATTGAACTGTATAAGGCTTTTCCAAAAATCGGAGGTGTTGTGCATACCCATTCTCCATGGGCAACCAGCTGGGCACAGGCAGGAAGAGGAATTCCATGTTATGGAACTACCCATGCAGACTATATGTACGGAGAGATTCCCTGTGTGAGATGTCTGACAAAGGAAGAAATCGATACTGCCTATGAGAAGAATACCGGTGTTCTTATTGCAGATTATTTCAAGGACAAAGACTATGAGGCAGTTCCCGCAGTACTCTGCAAGAATCACGGTCCTTTCACCTGGGGAAAAGACGGCCATGAGGCAGTCCACAATGCGGTTGTGCTGGAAGAAGTGGCTAAGATGGCTGCAAGATGTGAGATGATCAATCCAAGAGTCCAGCCGGCGCCTCAGGAGCTTCAGGATAAACATTATTACAGAAAACATGGGGCTAATGCTTATTACGGACAGAAATAAAAGATAAAAGAATAGAACTGCACACCTGGAAAGTATCTGTGGCTTTTGATAGAGCAGATATTTTCCAGGTGTTTTTGCAGAAGGAGGCATTAGGCCCTGTTGAAAAAGAAAAAGAGGTTTCTTAGCGGTAGCTTTCCGGCGGCTTCCGGACGCTTCTTATAATGAGAAAGATCATGGAGCCAAACATAAGGACTAGAAACAGGACTGTATGCAGAGTACTCAGATTTTTTTCCTGAACACTGTGGTATGTAATGACGGTAAATTCTGCTGTCATGAGAAATTTCATAAGGACCAGCATGGTTTTTATGTTTTGATAGACCCACTTTTGATTTTTCTGAGTAGTTCTGACAGGCACGTTCCAGACAGAGGGAAATCTTTCCAGTATGGTCAGAGGCAGATAGAGGACCAGACTGACTATCGGTATGATCCAGATCGTGCCTTTTGGCCCCCAGCCGTCTGGCTGGCCGCTGAATCCCCAGTGGGTAATGATGGTATCCGGAATCTGATCCCATTTCAGTAAAGGATAGAGGAAAGCCAGGACCAGCGCGAGAATAGAAAAAAGATTCAGAGCCTTCTGAAAGCCCGTATTGGGATATCTGGGGATTTTGGAATTTTCATAAAATTCTTTTTCTGACATAAGCCCACCTCCTGAATAATTTCTTTCTTATAAGGAGATTGTAGCACGTTTCCTTCATGGGAAGAAAGTTTTTGCATGAGGAACAGAAATTTTGTCATATGATACAAAAATGGGGGAGATCTGAAGAGGGAATTTGTACTTGCTCCTTTTTGGCGGATAGTGGTAGTATAAAGATACAGGAAGGGAAGCAAAAGGGAGGTATGCATTATGAAATGGGAAAAATCAGTACGGCTCCATGAAGAAAAACATACACCGAAAAAAGAAAAGGATTTTTGGCAGAAGATTTCTCACAGAAGATGAAAAAGGCCATAAGCCAATTAGATTGGATAAACAAAGATAGATGAAAATTAGTGATTGAAGAGCTGCTCCGGCCAATTTTTAGTTGC
>DXFG01000045.1 GCA_019114545.1 Candidatus Blautia pullistercoris
AGGCGCTATTCCTTTCACCTCAAAAGTACACACCCCGTAGCCAACCCCAAAAGTCCCTTGGTGAGAAAGCTCCTCTGCTTTTACTTCCAGCCCGTCCAGGGCTCCGGCCATAACCACAAAGGATCTGTGTCCGCACTCTGCCGCCTTTTCGCAGAACTCTTCTGTGAAATCAAAGAGCTGTCCAAAGTCTCCCCGGCCCATAACATCCATGATCCGCCGATCATATTCCGGCCCTTCTTTCTGGAATCCGTAAGGCCCCTCTGCTTTCAGCTTATGGGACAGGTCGCCGCTGCCGATCACTGCGATCCTCCTGCCGCAGAGTCCGGCTGTTTTCTGAATACACTGTCCCAGGATATAATGGCTGGAATAAGCCAGTCCGGAAAGACCGATCCGCACAACTTTGTAATCTGTATAATAATGGTTTAAAAACCACAAAGGTATCATAGTACCGTGATCCAGCTGCCGTTCTCTCTCCCCTAAAGTTCCTGCCGGAATCTTTCTGTCCTGGGCCTCCCGGGACAAAAGCTCCACAAGCTCTGTATCGTAGGAAACTTTGATCTTTACCTGGGGCGCGCCGAACTGTCCCAAATCTCCTTCTGCCTCTTTTCCCGGAGAAATGTGAAAATAATTCATATACATGACTGAGTGAGGAGACAAGACTACTACTGTATCCGGCTGCCAGGAAGCCAGTTTTCTGGCAGCACTGTGATAAGCGTCAATGGTTGTCTGTATTTCTTTCTCCCTGCCTCTTCCCACCTCCGGTATGATCAGAGGAGGATGAGGAACCATGATCCCGCCTTTTACTGACATAACGATCTCTCCTGTTCCTGAAAATAGAATACTTTATAATCAGATTTTACACCCTGGCAGGATTTCTTTCCAGCACCAATCTCTTCCGTAATTTTATACATTCTTTTCGTATGTATTCCTTGACACCAGTTTTCTTATCTTTTATAATACAAACATACCAAACGAATGTAATCAGGAGGCTGCTATGGCAAGAAACAAATATCCGGAAGTAACCGTAGAAAAGATCCTGGAAGTATCCCAGCGGCTATTTCTGGAAAAAGGCTATGACAATACCACGATCCAGGATATCGTAGATGAGCTGGGAGGCCTGACCAAGGGGGCTATCTACCATCATTTTAAATCTAAAGAAGAGATCATGGATGCCCTGAGTGAAAAAATGTTTACCAGCAACAATCCTTTTGAGGAAGTGAAAAAAAGAAAAGATCTTAACGCTCTTGAAAAAATGCGGCTGGCCATCAAGCTGAACCAGGCAGATGAAAAGCAGGTAGAATTGACCCGCCAGGCCATTCCCCTGCTGAAAAACCCAAGGATACTGGCAAGCATGCTGGAATCCAACCGGAAATTTCTCTGTCCTTACTGGCAGGAGCTGATCGAAGAAGGGCAGAAAGACGGCTCTATCCAGACCCAGTATCCAGAGGAATTATCTGAGTTTCTGGTCCTTATGGATCTGTGGATGCTCCCCTCGGTCTTCCCGGCAGATGATGAGGGAATCCATAACCGGCATAAGTTTATCTTTCAATTACTGGAAAAAATCGGTCTGCCCCTCTACGATCAGGAGATCGGCGATCTGCTGGAATCCCTTCCTTATTTTTCCCAGGACCAGACTGACTGACTGCTGGCCGCTTTTATGCTCATATCGGGGCGGGTCCCAAGGGCTTACACCCACTTATAAGCACGCTCATGTGTGTGCAGACCTTTTGACCCTGCTATCATAAAATTGCCTGAAACAGGCAATTTTATATTCCTTATATACATTCATACGGTTGGTATTAAAAATAGAACGGAGGTATATCTGTATGTCAAATTCCACTCTTTCCATTTCCGTATCTGGTCTTAAGAAGGCATACGCAGGAAGACCGGTTCTGGAAAATCTGAATTTTACCGTGCCCAAAGGAAGTATCTACACCTTATTAGGATCCAATGGAGCCGGTAAGACCACCACGATCCGCATACTCACCACTCAGATCCCGGCAGACCAAGGAGAAGCGGAGATTGAAGGATATTCGGTATCAAAAAGTCCTCATAAAGTGCGGGAGGTCATCAGTCTCACCGGACAGTTTTCTGCAGTGGACGAAGTCCTTACCGGAAAAGAAAACCTGGTCCTTATGGCCAGGCTCCGCCAGCTTCCCTCTCCGAAAAAAGCCGCCCTGGATCTGCTGGAATATTTCGGCCTGGCTGACGCAGCAGACCAGAGAGTTTCTTCCTACTCCGGGGGAATGAAACGGAAACTGGATATTGCCATAAGCCTGACAGGCCATCCAAAGGTGATTTTTCTGGATGAACCCACCATCGGCCTGGATCCCCAAAGCCGGCGAAGCATGTGGAAACTGATAAAAGAACTGCAGGCCTCTGGGGTTACCATTTTTCTTACCACCCAATATCTGGAAGAAGCAGAAGAACTGGCTGACCGGATCGCCATACTGGACAAAGGAAAGATCATAGCAGAGGGAACTTCCCGGGAACTGAAATCCTATCTTCCCCAGGGTGCCTTAGAGTTTTTCTTTCAGGATCCGGAAAGCCTGGAAGCAGCCGCTTCTTTGCTGAAAGACTATAAAACCGCTTTTGTTCCGGAAGAATATAAACTGACTGTTTTTACAGACGGAAAAGGGGATACCCTTGCGGGGATCTGTTCCATGCTATACCAGGATTGTATAAAGATCCGGGATTTCGCCCGGCTCACACCCAGACTGGAAGATGTGTTCCTATCTATGATAGACAGAAAGGAGAAAAATCGAGATGAAATCTGAAGCTGTAAAATATCCGGATTCTTTAATTATGATGAAGCGCTGTCTGCTGCTGTCCAAAAGAAATCCTGACACTTTCCTGACCAGTATTATCATGCCATTCCTGATGATGGTCCTTTTTGTGGCCCTCTTCGGGAAACTGATACACCCGGAGAATATCAGCTATGTCAACTATATTATCCCCGGCGTGCTGCTCCAGTGTTTCGGCCAATGTGCCTCTGTCACTGCCGTCTCTGTAAACCGGGATGTCACCGGGGGAATGATCAGCCGTTTCTCCACTCTCCCCATCAAAAGAATTTCTGTTCTAGGCGGTCATGTACTGGAATCCACTCTGCGGAATTTTCTCACTGCCGCCGTAGTCCTGGGCGCCGCATGGTTCCTGGGATTCCGTCCTTTAGCAGGGCCTGGGGAATGGCTTTTGGTCCTGGCACTGATGCTGTGCGTGATCCTTGCCTTTTCCTGGTTGTCAATCCTTATAGGGGTCACTTCCAACAGCCCGGAAGGCGCCAGCAGCCTATTTACTCTGGTAATCGTACTCCCCTATTTAAGCTCCGGGTTCGTGCCTCTGGATGCCATGCCGGGACCTCTGGCAGCCTTTGCCCGGTATCAGCCTATGACCCCTGTTATTGAGACCATGCGCAGTGCATTTCAGGGTATGTCCCTGAATATAGAAACTGCCCTGGTCTCCCTGCTCTGGTGTATAGGATTTACCGCTGTTTTCTGTTTCTGCTCTCTCCTGTTTTTCCGGAAACGGATCAGTCAATAATCAGATTTCTGAAATTCGGGTAAAAAACGGGGAGCTGTTGTATGGAAACACACACCGTTTTCATACAACAGCTCCCTATCGGATTATTCTCTCCCTTCCTCTCTCACAGTCAGATCCTTCAGCCATTTATATTTTCCATAATGGAGATAAACTGCTGGAAGCTTGACGATCTCATCCGAATTTACAATAAAATATACTGCCAGCACCGGCCACTTCAGCACAAAGGCCGCCAGAAGTCCCACCGGGACAGTGAAGCACCAGAGGGTCACTGCATCACAGAGAAATCCGAATCTGGAATCTCCTCCTGCGCAGAAAATCCCCCCGATAGTAGTTCCATTTACATATTTTCCCACCATATATACGGCGCACATTACCAGCATCCATTTCAGGTAGCCTTCAGACCGGGCAGACAGATCTGTAACCTGAAGTACCACAGGACTGATCAGCAAAAGAAAGATTCCGGACAGAATGCCGCTTACAACGGCAATATGGCACAGTTTCTTTCCATAGGCTTTCGCCATATCCAGGTGTCCGGCTCCCAGCTCGTTGCCTACCATGATACTTCCGCCGTTTCCAATGCCTGCTGCCAGACTGGCAATAAGATTCTTCACAATATTGGCAATGGAGTTGGCTGCTACCGCATCGGTTCCCAAATGTCCCATGATCACCGAATACATGGTAAAACCGCCTCCCCATACCAGTTCATTTCCCAGAACCGGCAGGGTATAATGCCAGAAGTCTTTTTTCAGTCTCTGATCCGGCCGGCATATATAGAGAAAACGGATCTTGACTCTTCCTGCTTTTCTCAATTCCCATAATACCCAGAGAAGTTCCACCACTCTGGCAATGGCCGTAGCTGCTGCGGCCCCGGCAGTTTCCATTCTGGGTGCCCCGAAAAGTCCGTAGATCAGCACAGCATTGAGAATAATATTCAGAAATGCCGCCGAGGAGCTGATGATCATGCTCATAGAGGCCAGATTACTGTTTTTCATAATGCAGAGATAGATCTGGGAAATCCCGCAAAGGAGATAAGTCACTCCTACGATCTGCAGATACTGGATCCCATAGCGGATCAGTTCCGGATCTGAGGTAAAGATCCTCATCAGCGGTTCCGACAGGAAAGTGGCTCCGATGAAGAAAAGGAAGGAAACCGATATGGAGCTTCGCAGGACAATTCCCAGAACTCTCTCTACTCCGTCTTTATCTCCTTTTCCCCAATACTGGGCCGCAAACATGCTGGTTCCGATAGTCATGGCTGCCAGAAACAGGTTGTACACAAAGGTGATCTGGCTGGCAAGAGATACTGCGGAGAGAAGGTCCTGTCCGATCACGCCCACCATCAGGGCGTCTGAAGCGCTGACCACTGCCAGCATAAACTGCTGAAAAGTAATGGGCAGCACCAGAGAAGTGAGTTTTCTCCGAAATTCTCTTTTATCCATTGATCTTCTTCCAGATTTCATCATCAAAACGCTGTTTTTTGTAATAATAAGGCCGGTCTTCCTCTGTAATCTCACGGATCACTCTGCATGGATTTCCTGCTGCGCAGACGTTGTCAGGAATATCCTTTGTCACCACACTTCCCGCACCGATCACTGCGTTATTTCCAATCTTCACTCCCGGCAGGATCACACAGCTTCCCCCGATCCATACATTATCTCCGATGGTAACAGGTATCCCATACTCGTATCCGGAATTCCGGCTGTCCGGATGGATGGGATGTCCTGCAGTATAAATAGCTACGTTTGGTCCGAAAAGCACATTTTTCCCGATGGTGATCTTTCCTACATCCAGCATAATACAGCCTGTATTTGCATAAAAGTTTTCTCCCAGTGTGATATGGCTGCCGTATTCACAGTGAAAAGGCGGCTCAAAGTATACGCTCTTGCCATGTACCATACCTGTTTTATCCAGACATTCCATGCCCTTCTCAGGTTCAAAAGGCATTACCTGGTTGTACTCTCTGATAAGCCTCTTTGTTACCATTTGTTCCGCCATTACGCTTTCGTCTGAAAAATAGGCCATTCCATGGTCTCTCCGATATCTGTTGTCCATATGTATTCTCCTTTATCTTACTTTTTCTGTTTTTTATCCGGCCGGAAGCACGCCTCTTTCTATCCGGTGCGCTGGTACTCCTGCTGTCCTGGTCTTGACCCTTCCTGCCATCTGAATTATAATTATAGAATCCGATTTGCAATATTTCTATCGTTTATCTGCGAAAAACTATAACAATCCTGCGAGGTATCCTCTATGCCTATCATTATGGAATTAAATGAAAATTATTCTGAAATCTTCTCCTGAAACCGGAAATTCCCTGGGAGAAAGATATATATGATAAAATCCTTTACTTATATGATATCCGCCAAGAAAAAACAGCCCCCTTAAAGATCCTGGCCGGCTTTGCCCGGATCTGGGAACTGCTTTGTGAAAATATTTCCACTGACAAAAATCCAACGGGAAAAAACATACAGGAGAACCGTGACCTGTCCATTGCAAAAGACATGGCCCGGTTCATCCAGGAAAATTATATGGAAAAGATTTCTCTGGCGGATATTGCCGCTGCCGGAGCCGTGGGACAGAGCAAGTGCTGTAAGCTCTTTGCCCGGTTCTTTTTCCAGAGTCCCACCATGTACCTGACCCAGCACCGACTGAGCAAGAGTATGGAGCTCCTTTTAAATACGGATCTTCCCATTATTGAGATCGCCCTTTCCGTAGGGTTTGGCAGCGCCAGCTATTATACAGAGACCTTCCGGAAATGGATGGGAAAAACTCCTTCGGAATTCCGGAAGGCAAAATTTTCTCAGGACTGATCCGCCTTCCACCGGCAGAAAATATATTTTCTTTCCCAGTCTGGATCTTCGCCGGGGCCGCTATATTCATTTATCCGGCAGCCCTGGCTGATGTCTCCGGCTATTTCCAATATAATTTCCGAAAGTTCAAGATCTTGTTTCCACTTATCTTCTATCTGTTCATATCCCAGCCAGGCTCCCAGGATATTTCCGGTAACTGCCCCTGTAGAATCACTGTCTCCTTTATGATTTACGGCAGAAATGATCCCGGCAGAAAAGTCATTCTGATATCTTAAGCTGCAGTAAAGAGCAATGGCCAGGGTTTCTTCTGCTACCCAGCCTTCTCCCAGCTCATGGATATTCTTCAGATCTTCTTCCTGATTCTCCGATAGTTCAATAGCCTTATCTATGGCATCTGTTAATTTTTTCAGATATATATCGTCTTTAAAAAGTTCCCTGGCCACATCTCTGGCTTCCAGAATAATCTCTTTTAAAGACCTTTTTTCATGAGACTCCCCATCTCGCGGATCCGGAAATACAATCCTATTTATCATATGGGTCAGGACCGCTCCTGGCATATACCCCAGGGAATGACCATGGGTGATCGCTGCCATCTGGGCACCTTCGTAATCCAGCTTTTCTATAGAATAAGTCCGAAAAAGCCCTGCAGGCGCCACCCGCATAACCCCTCCGCAGCCTTTGCTGTCATTTTGAGGACTGAGGATATAATCCTGTATTTCCTGTTTTCTTCTACGTAAATTTCTAAGAGCTGCGAGACAAGTATTACCAGGGGCCCTCCTGGCAAACAGTTCCGGAATATCCAGCAGCCAGGTGGTTCTCTGTGAAGAAAGATATTCGGCTTTTTGATAGCTTTCAAAAGTCATTTCCTGGGTAAGAAGCCAATCCTGATAGGCTTTTGCCACATAGTTTCTGGGAGGTCCTGCAATCCCCCTCATTTTGGACCTTGTCTCCCCTGCAAGAAGACCATTGGCGGTAAACAAGGTCATCTGGGTGTCATCTGAAATCAGGGCTTTTCCAAGTTTCGGATCAAGCTCATATCTGGTAATACCCTTTTTTCCATAGCGGGAAAATATCGCTTTTTCGCTCATAAATTCTATCGGGTATCCAAGAGCATCTCCCGCTGCGCCGCCCAAAAGACATCCCCTTATCTGATCAATAGCTTCCTGTTTCATAAAAATCTCCATTCTGTACGTGCCGTCCTATTCCATTTTCCAGCTTCCCAGTCCCGGGTATCCATAGGCGCTTTCGGCGCTTTCTACCGCCCGGATAATGGCTTCACTCATGACTTCCCCTGCCAGAGTCCCCACAAGATCCTGGTCTGCAGAAACATCTCCCACAGAAACTGCATAGATACTGTCTCCGTCTGCGGAAGTGTGGACCGGCCTTATAGAACGGGCAAAACCGTCATGGGCCATGCCTGCGATCTTGCATAGAGAAGTTTTATGAAATTTTCCATTTGTAAGAACCACTCCAATGGTTGTATTTCCTGTAAACTTATTCTCCACCACTTTTGTACTGGCATACATCAGCTCTTCTGTGCTGCGGAAAGATTTTTTATTCTCTGCCAGCAGTCCGGCGATCTTCTGTCCTGTTTTCCAGTCATAGATATCTCCCAGGGCGTTTACCGCTACAACAGCCCCTA
Organism: Candidatus Blautia pullistercoris; assembly: GCA_019114545.1. Classification (GTDB taxonomy): domain Bacteria; phylum Bacillota; class Clostridia; order Lachnospirales; family Lachnospiraceae; genus Blautia; species Blautia pullistercoris. The sequence continues at coordinate 7,990 of DXFG01000045.1, forward strand.
CCTGTAATTCTCCGATCTGAAGGGCATAGCTTCCGATCCCGGACTTCATACAGTAGTCCATGCCTGCAAATTTTCCTACAGTAGCCCCGCAGCCTGCCCCGTAATTTCCGTCTCTGTAGTTGCCGGTCCCGTCTTTTTCCGCATTTATACAGGCCTCATAGCCCATAGCCTTATCCGGTCTTATATGAGGATCCCCTACGGTGAGGTCAAAAAGATCTGCCTGACATACCAGAGGAACCTTCAGAGAAGGACCTACTTCAAAGCCGATTCCCCTTTCCTCCAGATATTTCATAACGCCGTCTGCTCCGCCCAGCCCGAAAGCGCTGCCTCCTGCCAGAAGAATTCCATGGATCGCCTGAGCCGCTGCAAGGGGATTTAAAAGCTCGGATTCCCGGGAGGCAGGCCCTCCGCCCCGGACATCCAGTCCTGCGGCCATTCCTTTTTCTGACAGGAAAACCGTACAGCCAGTCCCTGCCTCTGCGTTTTCCGCCTGGCCGATTCGTATTCCTTTTATTTCTTTAATACTGATTTCTTTTTTCATGTTTTTCTACTGCTCCCTGCCTTTCCATTATTGATGACCTTAGTGTACCATAACACAGGGAACCAGGCGAGTGTTTATACTCATTTTTTGTTTCCCCCTTACGGCCTGGCTCTCAGGCGCTTCCCGGCTACTGCATAAACCAGGATTCCCAGAGGTACGGTCACCAGCAGCACCGGATAGAAATAACGGATATTAAGGCTTCCGGTGTCAAAATATCCATTTCTGTGCTGCCGCCGCTGCCAGCTTCATAACGCCTGCCAGCACCATGACCATAATGGGATTCCATTTCAGTTTTTTTAAAAACACTACACATACTACAAAGATGACCACCAGAATCCAGTTTGTGTTGACCGGCCGGATCACACCCTCACTGCCCCAGAAAGCGGTGATCAGAATGGAGATTCCCGCTGCAGCGATCAGCGCCACAACTGCAGGCCGAAGGGAGTCAAGGACACTTTGCAGCACATCCAGTTTCTGATATTTCAGATACAGTTTTGCCAGCAGGGTAACGATGATACAGGAAGGCAGGATGCAGCCCAGGGTAGCCACCAGAGCTCCCGGGATCCCTCCGATCCGGATCCCTACAAAAGTAGCGGAGTTTATAGCGATAGGTCCGGGGGTCATCTGAGAAATGGTAATGAGATCTGTAAACTGATCCATATCCAGCCATCCATGAATATTAACGATCTGCTCCTGGATCAGAGGCATGGCAGCGTAGCCCCCTCCAAAACTGAAAAGACCGATCTGAAGAAAGCTGAAAAATAATTGTAGCCAGATCATTCTTCCCTCTCCTTTCTTGCATACAAGGTCCGGATCACGCCGATCAGGCCGCAGACCAGAATAACAAAGACAACATTAACGCTTAAAAAGCAGGTGGCAGCAAAAGCTCCCGCCATGATCAAAATAGAGACCGGATCCTTTCCCTGGATGATTCCTCCCGCCATCTCATAAACCACAGCGGCGATCACTGCTCCCACACCAGCCTGCATACCTTCCAGCAGCTGGCTGATGAGAAAGCTGCTGCGGAAAGCATGATAAAACACGGAGATCAGGGAAATAATCAGAAAAGGCGGAATGATGGTGGCAATGATGGCAGTGACTGCTCCCAGCATGCCTGCCAGTTTGTATCCCACTACAATGGCGCCGTTTACTGCAATAGCCCCAGGTGAAGACTGAGCAATAGCCACCAGATCCAGCATTTCATCCTCCCGGATCCAGTGGTACTCGTCCACAAACTTTTTCTTCATCAATGTCACGATCACATAGCCGCCTCCGAAAGTAAAGGCGCTTAAATATAAAGTAGATATAAACAATTTCAGCAGAACTTCTCTTTTACTCTTCATAGGATTTCCCTCCTCTCTGCCAGTATAACTTTTCTTGACTCATAGGTAAAATAGTATTATTCTATGATTATCATATAAAATTTATTATGTATCAGGAGAAAATTCTATGACCCTTCGCCACATGACAATATTTGTAACTGTTTATCAGCACAGCAGCGTTACAAAAGCTGCCGGAGAGCTTCACCTGGCCCAGCCTTCTGTAAGCCTGGCTGTAAAAGAACTGGAAGAATACTACGGCATACGGCTTTTTGATAGGATCGGCCGGGGCATCCGTCCTACTGAGGCCGGAAGTGAATTTTACAGCTATGCTCTGCACATTGTTTCTCTTTTTGAAGATATGGAAAAAAAGATCAAGAACTGGGATACTCTGGGCACCATCCGTATCGGCACCAGCATCACCATCGGCACTCATATCCTTCCCGCCCTGATCAAAAGTTATCAGGAAGCCTTTCCTTCTCTCAGGGTAGAGGCTGTGGTAAATAATTCCGGCCTCATCGAGCAGCATGTGCTGGACAACACCATAGATCTGGGGCTTATTGAAAATCAGCCGGAACATGCTGAAATCCAGGCAATGCCCTTCATGAAAGACCAGCTCTGTGCCATTCTTCCTACCGATCATCCTCTGGCCGTCCAAAGCTGCGTGACTCTTTCCCAGATGGCTGCGTACCCTTTTCTAATGCGAGAAAAAGGAAGCGCCGGAAGAGAAATCCTGGAGGCCAGCTTTTCTCTCCAGCATCTTTTTGTCCGTCCTATCTGGGAAAGCTCCAGCACCCAGGCCATTGTCAGCGCTGTTTCCCAGGGACTGGGAGTGGCGGTCCTCCCCTATCTGCTGGTAGAAAAGGATGCCCGGGAAAACCTGGTAAAAGTCCTTCCTTTCCAGAAACCCCTCAGCCGGAATCTGAATATCATTTATCACAAAAGTAAATATCTGACTCCTAACATGGAAGCCTTTATCCGGCTCTGCCAAGATTTTCCCCGACTTCATCCGGACAAAAACAGCCTCTGACTGTCAAAAGGCTCTTTTTCCGGTCAAAACTTGTTAAAATATTATCAGTTTTTAAATTTTTTAAAGGATTTTTATTGATTTAATTTGCTAAATATGTATAATTAAGGGTATGGGAAGTGGGCGGTGCCCCTTTCTTCGGAAATACTGCAGGGGTCCCCAGGTAAGATTCCTGTAAGTTTTACCTTATAATTATAAGAAAAGAGAGGTTAGTGTAAGATGGCAGAAATCAATTTAAGTAAGTATGGCATTACCGGAACTACAGAAATTGTTTACAATCCTTCTTATGAGCAGTTATTTGAAGAAGAAACCAAACCAGGACTGGAAGGTTTCGAAAAAGGTCAGGTAACTGAACTGGGCGCAGTAAACGTTATGACTGGCGTATATACTGGACGTTCCCCTAAAGATAAGTTCATCGTTATGGACGAAAACTCTAAAGACACTGTATGGTGGACATCTGACGAGTACAAAAATGACAACCATCCTGCAACAGAAGAAGCATGGGCTACTGTAAAAGATATCGCTATCAAAGAGCTGTCCAACAAGAGACTGTTCGTAGTTGATGCTTTCTGCGGTGCTAACAAAGATACACGTATGGCTATCCGTTTCATCATGGAAGTAGCTTGGCAGGCACACTTTGTTAAAAACATGTTTATCCAGCCTACAGAGGAAGAGCTGAAAGACTTCGAACCAGACTTCGTTGTTTACAACGCTTCCAAGGCAAAAGTTGAAAACTATAAAGAATTAGGTCTGAACTCTGAGACAGCAGTTGTATTCAACATCACAAGCCGTGAGCAGGTTATCTTAAACACATGGTACGGCGGAGAGATGAAGAAAGGTATGTTCTCCATGATGAACTAC
>DXFG01000347.1 GCA_019114545.1 Candidatus Blautia pullistercoris
CCTCTTGCAGAGAATTAGTTTAAGGCGTAAACTATATTCAAGAACAAATAAATCGCCAAGAGCGTAAACGGAGGTAAAGAATTATGAAGTTTTTTATTGACACAGCCAAGGTTGAGGACATCAGAAAAGCAAATGATATGGGAATTATCTGCGGTGTTACAACAAATCCATCACTGATTGCAAAAGAAGGCCGTGACTTCAATGAAGTTATTAAAGAGATCACATCTATTGTAGACGGACCTATCAGCGGCGAGGTAAAGGCTACTACCACAGACGCAGAAGGCATGATCAAAGAGGGCCGTGAGATTGCAGCTATCCATCCGAATATGGTAGTAAAAATCCCAATGACTACAGAGGGATTAAAGGCTGTGAAGGTACTGGCTTCAGAAGGAATCAAGACAAACGTAACATTGATTTTTACAGCAAATCAGGCGCTGCTGGCTGCCAGAGCAGGAGCAACCTATGTATCTCCGTTTTTAGGAAGACTGGATGATATTTCTACAGACGGTGTAGAACTTATTGAGACTATCGCAGACATCTTCGCAGTAGCAGATATTTCTACAGAAATCATTGCTGCCAGCGTTCGCCATCCGGTTCACGTAACACAGTGTGCTCTTGCAGGAGCGGATATTGCCACAGTTCCTTACAAAGTACTGGAGCAGATGACACATCACCCATTGACAGACGCAGGTATTGAGAAATTTAAAAAGGATTATATCGCAGTATTTGGGGAATAATCAAATTTCAGGAGGAAAATAAATGAACAAGTTAGAACTTCAGAAGACAGCTAACGAAATCCGCAAGGGCATCGTTACAGCTGTACATTCTGCAAAAGCGGGACATCCCGGCGGGTCTTTATCCGCAGCAGACTTATTTACTTACTTATATTTTGAAGAGATGAATATTGATCCCAAGGATCCGAAGAAACCGGACAGAGACCGTTTCGTTCTTTCTAAGGGACACACAGCTCCCGGTTTATATTCCACTCTGGCTTACAGAGGCTATTTCCCGGTAGAAGATCTGAAGACTCTTCGTCATCTGGGTTCTTACCTTCAGGGCCATCCGGATATGAAACATATTCCTGGTGTGGACATGTCCAGCGGTTCCTTAGGACAGGGAATTTCTGCAGCAGTGGGAATGGCTTTAGGTGCCAAAATGGACGGTGATTCCTACAGAGTATATACTCTTTTAGGAGACGGAGAAATCGAAGAAGGACAGGTTTGGGAGGCTGCTATGTTTGCCGGACACAGAAAGCTGGACAACCTGGTTGTGATCGTGGATAACAATGGTCTGCAGATTGATGGAAAGATTGAGGACGTATGTTCTCCATATCCCATCGACAAGAAATTTGAAGCCTTTAATTTCCATGTGATCAATGTAGCAGATGGAAATGATTTTGATCAGCTGAAAGCAGCTTTTGATGAGGCGAAAACAGTAAAGGGAATGCCTACAGCCATCGTTATGAAGACAGTAAAAGGAAAAGGCGTTTCTTATATGGAGAATTCTGTGGATTGGCACGGAAAAGCTCCAAATGACGAGCAGTATGAAATCGCAATGGCAGATTTGGAAAAGGCAGGTGAAGCATTATGTCAGAAGTAAAGAAAATCGCAACAAGAGAGAGCTATGGAAACGCCTTGGTAGAGCTGGGCAAGAAATACGAAAATCTGGTAGTTCTGGACGCAGACCTGGCAGGTGCTACCAAAACCGGTACCTTTAAGAAAGCTTTTCCGGAACGTCATATCGATTGCGGTATCGCAGAGTCCAACATGATGGGAATTGCAGCAGGACTTTCTACAACAGGCAAAGTTCCTTTTGCAAGTACATTTGCTATGTTTGCAGCAGGACGTGCTTACGAGCAGGTCCGCAATTCCATTGGCTATCCCCACTTAAATGTGAAGATCGGCGCAACTCATGCAGGTATCTCCGTAGGTGAGGACGGAGCAACCCATCAGTGCAACGAAGACATTGCTTTAATGCGTACCATCCCCGGCATGGTGATCCTGAATCCTTCTGATGATGTGGAGGCAAAGGCTGCAGTGGAAGCTGCTTATCATTACCAGGGACCGGTATATCTGCGTTTCGGAAGACTGGCAGTGCCGGTGATCAATGACAGACCGGATTACAAATTCGAGATCGGCAAAGGTATCGTCCTGAGAGAAGGCAAAGATGTTACGATCTTCGCTACAGGATTATGTGTAAATGAGGCTCTGGCTGCAGCAGAAAAACTGGCTGCTGACGGCGTTGAAGCTAAGGTGATCAACATTCATACCATCAAACCTCTGGATGAGGAGCTGGTAATCAAGGCTGCCCAGGAGACAGGAAAAGTTGTTACTGTAGAAGAACATTCTGTTATCGGTGGTCTGGGCGGTGCAGTGGCAGAGGTTCTCTCTGAAAAAGCGCCTACCAAGATGCTCCGCATAGGTATCAACGATGTATTCGGCGAGTCGGGCCCTGCTGTGCAGCTTCTGGCTAAATACGGAATAGATGCAGAAGGTATTTACGAAAAAGTAAAAGCTTTTGTGTAAATAAAAATATCATAAGAAAATAATAGAAAGGGCGCCTGCATTTAGCCGATGGATCCAGAATTTTCTTCTGGAACTGGTTAAATGTTCAGGCGCCTTTTTTGCGGCTCCTGGAAACTGTGTCCGGAACCATAGAAATAGCGGCGGTAGGCCATGAGGATCCCAAGGACAATGGCATCGGCCATACGCACAACAGTGGAAAGCCTGGTAGTCTGAAGGCTAAAATGGTCGAAATTTCCGGCAGAATTTACGATTCCTGTAATCGCAATATCTCCTACAGGCGGCAGTTTTTTGTGTACGCCAAGTCCCGGTTCCAGAGATCCTTTGGAGATGGTGAGATAGCCGGTGTGCTTTCTGGTACCCAGGGAGGCATCTACAGCAATCAGAAGACTGTCCGGGTGGCGCAGTTTTATTTCTTCTATGGTTTCGCTCAGATTTAAAGCATGGACAGGCTGGGATAAAGTTCCATAAACATACGCAAAAGAAAGCCCATGTTTCGAGAGACTGTGGCCTACCAGAGGGCCAAGGCTGTCTCCTGTGATCCTGTCACTTCCGATACAGATGAATACAAGTTCCCGAAAGGAGAGGTCACAGGAACTGAGAAAATCAAAGAGCAGGGCGCCCAGTTTTATACCGGCACCTTTATGGTCGATATAGTATGTGGAATCTTTTTTTGTGGACATATCTGCCGATCCTTTCTGAAGCTGAATTTCTGCTTATATTCTGTCCGTTTTTTATTTCATTATCCCCGTATTTTTTGTCGTTAAAAAAATCAGATCCCCCAGCAAATACGCTAAATTTCGCAGAGAGTATGTGCTATCCTTTTCTTCAAAAAGGGGTGAATGTTATATGATAGAGATTGTCTATGAAAAGGAAAAACAAAAGTCTGAGGGGAACGAAAGCTTTTTCCGTATTCCCAATAACATACGCCAGATAGGAGAAGTGGGAGGAACACAGAGAATCTATATAGAAGATTATGCGTATACGTATCTTTGTAGAATCTCTTCAGAAAATTTAACCAGGGGGATGGGCGCGATTCTTCTTGGACAGGCCAACTGGAAGGATGGGGTTTCTTACCTGTTTATTAAAAGTGCTGTGGCTCTGCCGGATATGGAAGTCAGCGAAGAACATCTGGAATTTACTCAGGAAATCTGGAACCATGTATACGAAAAAAACAAAGAATATTTTCCGGATCAGGAAGTAGTGGGCTGGTTCCTATCCATACCGGGATGTTCTATGGAGCTGCATCAGGTGATCTGCCAGACTCATTTGGACCATTTCGGTGGCAGCGATAAGATTTTGTTTGTTATGGAACCCCTGGAAAAAGAGGAGGCTTTTTACCGATATGAGGATGGACGTATGTCCAGACAGACAGGATTTTATGTCTACTATGAGAAAAACGAACCTATGCACAATTTTCTCATAGCCCAGAACCAGAAAATGGAAAAGAAAACCGAAGAGGTAGATGATTCTGCTGTCCGGAATTTCCGGAAAAAGGTAGAAAAGAATGCCGGCCAGGAGCAGAAAAAGTCGGGATTTCCAGTGATGAAGGCCGCGGGTATCTGTGCAGCAGTAGCTGTATTGGCAGTAGGGGTTCTTTATCTCAACGATTACCAGAAACTGCAAAGCGCCAGAGAAGTCATTGCAGATATTGATCAGGAGAGACAAGCTGCAGGAGTACAAGAGACTACACCGGTAAACGGCGAAGTTAATCAGGAGGCAGCCGATGAGCAGCAGACTGAAGAAGAAAGGGCCTCTGCCTCAGAGGAAAATGAGCAGGAAGTACAGGAGACAGATACAGACCAGGGAGAGCAGAACCGGACAGCAGAAGAAAGGGAAGAAAACTCAGCTTCCGGAAATACAGATCCGGAACAAAGTGGTCAAAGTGAGGCAGAACAGGAAGAAGACAGTTCCCAGATATCTGGAGAAATCCATCCTACCTATACGATACAGCGAGGGGATACCATAACTAAAATCAGTATAAAGACCTATGGAAGTACAGAAAAAGTACGGGAAATCTGTGAGCTGAATAATCTGTCGGTGAATGATCTGATATATCCGGGACAAAAAATTTTACTCCCGTAAACTTTTGTGTTATACTAGCCGCAGGGCAGCTAGTATCGCCGGCGGCGGTCAAATGAGAGTAGACCCTCGCTTTTAGGTATACGAACCCGGAATGGATACATCAGACACAGAAACACATTAGGAAAGAACTATATGAATTTAAAAGAGATTTTTAATTTTGAAAAGAGAGGTTCGGGAGAAAGCAGACTTTCGGATTTCTGGTATTTTTTCAGGAGGGTACGTCCAAACAGGACGATAGTGATCCTGGGAGTGTTGATCGCAGCAGCTGTTGCAGGGATTGTTTTTGTCTTTAACCATGTGGACCAGAACTATGATGTGCTTTCCACGATAGAAAATGAGGACACCCAGTCTTCAGAGTATATACAGATGGGAGATGATCTGCTGAAATATGGCAATGAAAGTGTCTCTCTTTTGTCGCAGTCCGGGGATACTCTTTGGAATCAGACATATGATATGAGTGATCCGTCAGTCAGCATTCTGGGAGATACAGCGGTAATATATGATAGGCGGGGAACTTCCATGTATGTAGTAAAAATGGAGGGTCCTGTAGGCCCCATATCCACAGATTTTCCGATTGTTAAGGCGGAGGTGACCCTCAGCGGTTCAGTGGCTGCGATCCTTGAGGACGGTGAAAAAACGTGGGTGAACTATTATGCTTCTGACGGAAGCCTGATCGTGGAAAATCAGACACGGATGGAGAATAACGGATATCCTCTGGATCTGGCTGTTTCTCCGGACGGAACAGTGATCGCTGTCAGTTACCTTGTGGTAGATTCCGGAGACATCTCCAGCCATCTGGTCTTCTATAATTTTGGTCAGTCAGGTCAGGGACAGGTAGACAATGTGGTGGCTGAATTTACATATGAAGATACCGTAGTGCCGGATCTTGTCTACTTCAGTGGAGGCACCTGCGTGGCTTTCAGAGACGATGGATTTTCTGTTTTTCAGGGGGAGGATACTCCTGAGGAAAGCCAGAATACCGGGATCGATACCCAGATGATCAGTCTTTTCTATAATGAGGAATATTTTGGCATTGTTACACAAGGGGAAGAAGAATCTTATCTTATGACCTTGTATGATCCTGAAGGAAGACAGAGATGTTCCAGGGAATTTGATATGGAATATCAGAATATTTCTGTCAGCGGTGAGAGGATTATTCTTTGTGACAGCACCCAGGTGGAAATATATGATTTGGGAGGTAAACTGAAATTCCAGGGCGATGTCCTGGAGGGAACTGTAAGAAATCTGTTTCAGATGTCCAGAAACCGATATCTGCTGATCTCTGACGAAGGGGTCAAAATGATCCGTCTGGCCTGGTAGCAGAAGACATACACGAAAGACAGGTAATGATATGAATTGGTTTTCTATTGTAATACTGGCAATTCCTGTGGCGTATATTTTCAGCGGTCTGCAGAAAGGAATGGTCCGCACGGCTTTTTCATTTTTGTCAATAATTCTGACACTGGTGCTGAGTTTTGCTTTGAATCCCCAGATTACAAAGTTTGTGCAGGAAAATACACCAATCTATGATATGATTCAGGAAAACTGCCAGGAAAGTCTTATGAAAGATACGGAATCAGCAATCAGCGATAAGACAGACTCCGGAGAGCAGAATCAGTTTATCCAGGAGCTGCCTCTTCCGGAAAGTGTCAAAGAGCTTCTCATAGAGAACAATAATGTTCAGGGGTACCAGCACCTTCTGGCGGAAACATTTTCTGAATATATTTCCCGCAGTATAGCTGCAGTAGCGGTCAGTATTCTGGGAATGATTGTAACCTTTCTGGTAATCAGCATTATCCTTCATATAATAGGAGGAATTCTAAACGGTATATTTTCTCTTCCGGTCCTGAATCTCTTTAATAGAGTGGGAGGAGCCGCTTTAGGTGCTATTCAGGGAATATTTGTGGTCTGGATCATTTTTCTGGCATTGTCTTTGTTCTGGGATACTGCCTGGGCACAAAGCGGAGTATCCATGGTAAAAGAAAATCCTGTGACAGATTATTTATATGAGAATAATCTGCTGGCAGGTTTCCTATCCGGATTGCTGTAAAAAGGGCTGCCGGCGTAATGCGCTGTTTTCCCTTCTAGAATAAGAAAGAGACTCTTCTTTAAAATCCATGCAGGATCTTTATGGAAGGGTCTCTTTTATTAGCCACATTAAAGAAGAAATAAAAAATATGGAAAAAAATTCACGAAATCTGTTGACAAAGGAGAAATGCTGTGGTATTCTAACATAGCTGTCGGCGAGAGCGGTGCTCTCCAAGAACTTCAAAAATTCTTGAAAAAAGAAATTTTCAAGAAAATGAAAAAAGTTCTTGACAAGTCAGAAAAGATGTGATAGTCTAATATGGCTGTCGCAAGACAGGAACCTTGATAACTGAACAGTGAAACACATGAACTGAAAATTCTTTTACATTCATTTTTAAAAACAGTTCAACGAACCAAAACAGTAAAAGGTTGGATAAGCGAGAGTTTATCATGACCTGGACAAACACTTTATCAGA
>DXFG01000348.1 GCA_019114545.1 Candidatus Blautia pullistercoris
TCTTTCAACTCAATTACTGTCAAGGATTTCCCCAGCATTATATGCCCTATTACATGGGTAAAAACTATTTCACATATATTATCCATTGATTCTTGCCAATTCCTGTTATCCTTTGACAAGATATTTATAACGTAACCTGCAGGAAATAATTTTAAAAATTTTTGTTCCAGACCAATAGACTTGATAAATTCAAAAATCTTATCTATTCCTGTATATTCTGAAATATCTTTCAGTAAAGGATAATCAAGAGTCAAAATTGTATTTTGCGGTTCAAATTGAATATCATACCACTTGAAAAATTCTGGTATCCCTTTAACAAAAGTATCATACAGACATTTATTTTCATAGTGACAAAATTCCGGCAGAATCCTGTTATATAAATCCAGTGCTTTTCCTGTTTTTTCTCTAACATATGCCGCACCCATTTCATACGCTCTTTGCGCTGATAATTTTTTATTTAATGACGGCGCATTTCCACTGCTTTCCCATAATTCGTGAATACAATATAAGACAGCCCCCATAAGCTGTTCTGCTTTTTCGTAGGTTATGGATGTACTTTCATGTGATGTATATTTCTCAGCCAGTTTGCCCACGATCGGCACTAATTCTTCCATTTCATAGTCCATCAGATTTACCTCCAACAGAGTTCTTTCAGGGTTTCAAGATACAAGTCATAATCCCATCTCTTTACATCATCAAATTTTGAATATTCTCCATAGCCGTCCGAACTTTTATATCCTTCGTAGCCAGCTCGGATTGCTTCTGCAAAATTAGCAAGGCAGGTACTCTCTAAATAATCCAAATCTCCAAAACATATATTTTCAAACTGTTCTTTCATTAAATGGAGAAGTTCATCATCTGTAATTTCATCATGCATTTCATTTTTATATAGATAAAATATTTCCTGCAATCGAATAATTGTTTCTACATAATTGCTTTGATGAATGTACTCAGAATCGCAAAATTCATAAATGATTTTTGTCGCAATTCCTTCACCAAACTCAATTCTTTTTTGTTCCGCCAGTGCGTTTTTCCGTTCCGCTAAAATCAATTTAGCATCTTGCTCTGTTAAGGAAAGTCCAAACTGTTCGGTTGTCTCGTTTGTTTTAATCACATTGCTCAGTTGATTTTGTCCCTTTAATAAAACCATCCAGTCCTTGTCCAAAAGAACCCCTCCCCATCTTCGTATTTGGAAAGAGATTATAGCACCGTCTTTGAGACATTGGTAGCCTTGTTTTCAGAGCAATTTTGTGGTATTATAATAATGGGAAAAGGGAGCGGTTTTAATCCGTTCCCTTTGTATTTTATAGTTGCTTTCATTATCTTGCATCCCTATCCATCTTTCTTTTTTGTTTTCGTCTCTGCACTCTTTGTTCTTCTTCCAGCCTTTTTTCTCTTAGAACAATGGTTTCAACTGTATCTCGTCCCAAAGCCCGTTCTACCCGATTAAAATCTCCCATTCTTTCCTTCAGTGTTCTATTCTCATTCCAAAGTTCCTCTACACGGGCAGTAAGAGAATTAACCTTGTCCCACGCCCTCTCATATGATCTTTGCAGATCGCTGAATCTTCTGGAAAGATCCAGATAAGCCCGATAAACTGACCGCAGCACCGTCACAATCTTCTTTATCAGCGGCTTTGCCTTTTTCTCACGGTAAGATTTTCCCGTTTCCAACGTTCCTGCCTCTGGCAGTACCTCTTCTGGATCAGCAGAATATTTCTCTGCAAACCTCTCCATCTCTTTTACCATAGGGGCAATCTCCGTCAGCTTTTTCTCATATTGCGCTGCCTTTTTCTTTGCCTGTTCTGCCTGCTTATCAACCTCTTTCCGGCTTTCCTGTGCTGAAAATATATCCTTCTCAACCCTCTCCAACTGATCAAGATACTTTTCGTTGACTTCCTGCATGATGGCATTATGCTCTTCCAACTCTGATTTCTGTTTTTCAAGCATAGAAACTTCCTTTGCCCTCTCCTTTTTTTCAAAATCCAACAAGGACAAATGCTTTTCATGTGTGCCTTTCTGTTCCCACCCAATTCCGTGTTCCAGCATAATTGCGGCAAGTTGTTGCTTTTCAGCCATCACCCACTGATTTAATTCTGTTTCCTGTCTGGTGCCTCCTTTAAATCCGAGAGCCATTAAGGCCTGTTTCAGAGATACTCTTGTATCCAGCCCTCGTTTGCTTCCTGTCGTATATGGCACAAAATCTATATGCAAATGTGGCGTTGCCTCATCCATATGAAGATGAGCAGAAAACACTCTTAATGTGGGATTTCTTCTCTGGAACCCCTGCATATATTCGTCCAGTATCTTTGCCGCCAGCCGTCCTTCTTCTGTTTCCGCCCCCATTGTCTCCCTGTCGCCGATCTGCAGGATAATCTCATGAAATGGCTTCTCCTGTTTTCCCGAACGGATTTTTTCGTAATAATCGTCAATCCTGCGGTCATTCCTTGTCTGTTTTTCATTGTAACGAGCTAACGCTTCATCAAATAATTCGTGATAAACGTCTTTGATATTTTCGTTGCAGTACTCCACATTCAGATGGCTTCTCTCTGGATCTGTATTCTTCGCATGGAATTTCCTACTGTTATGGTTGACAGAGCCTTTGCCTGTCATAAAACTGATCGTTCTCTTCAATAACTCTCCTCTCTCCTTTTCGGGCAGTAATCAGCGCCGGATACGGCGCATAAGCTTTGTTACTTTCGTCGAAAGTAACGCAAAAGCACTTTCGACAGCCGTTCCGTCCATCAAAAGCTGCCTTTGCGCCCTGCCGGGAGCTTTTCTGTCCTACGGACGGAGCGATTGTTCCCGCCGCTTTTCTTCTGCCGCCGTCAGTTCCATTTCCCCAAAAATTTCATTGAGTACGGCAATCCTCCAGGCTTCACTTTCGTAAAAAAAATTGTTCACGTTCCGGGTTCCCCATTCCGGCTGAATATCATCGAATCATACCTTTCTCGTTGTCTGCTATCCACAGGAGCGTGGCACGCTCCTGTTTATTATCCTCAAAGGAAAACTACCAGCGGAAACTGTCCGGCACTCCACGTTTATCCAGATATTCCTGTCTGGCTTTTTCCCGATCTTCCTGTGTGGGCGCAGTCTTATATTTTGCATATAATTCATGGCGCACCAGTGAATCCAATTTCTGCTCCAAGCCTTGCCGTATTTCATTCAGACAATCATTATCTTCCATTAGATGATAGCGGAGCAGAGATACAAATAATTCATAAGGGATTTGCACGTTCTTCATCACTTCATCCTTTCTGCGTCGGTTTGCGTCGGTAGCGTCGATATTTTCCATACCAACCTGCTATAAAAAATACCGTCGCAACCGTCGCATATCGTCGCTTTTACTCTTTCGACTCAAGCCGTTTAAGAATAATTTTCCTTTCATGCCCCCGCTTGTTATTATAAAAAATCCCATAATCGTTGAGCAGTTGGCTGTTAGCTACATTCAGCTTTCTGGACAAGACATTCGCCTGTATCTGTATATCTGTCAGCTGACCTGCAAGTTCCGTTGCTGTTCCCTCCCATTCCGGCTTGTCTTCTGTCAGAAAGTTGTTGATTGCTTCCAGCAATGGATTCGGCGGCTGTTTCCACAACTCCGTCTCTGCCTTCTTAAATTTCCAGACACAATGCTCCCGGTCAAACTCTATGGTCAGTTCCTGATCCGGCTGGTCACGTCCCACAACATCCAGCACTGCGAGATTGTCAGTGCGCTTTTTCTTGTGCATAATGAACGCCCCATCTGCCGCTCCAAGAAGCCCGTTTGTGCCGGAGATCATCTCAAAGCTATCCTCAGATTCCAGCTTACGTGTATGATGTACCACTAACAGGCAGATACCGTATTTGTCGCTGAAAGATTTTAGCTTTGTCACAATCTCATAATCGCTGGAATAGCTGTACCTGTCCCCGCCGACCTCACGTACTTTCTGGAGCGTGTCAATGATAATCAGCCTTGCGTCAGTATGTTCTTTCAGGAATTCCTCTAATTGCCTGTCTAAGCCCTCATTCAAGGTTTTTGCCTGTGTCGCAAAATACAGATTATCCGCACATTCCACACCAAACATGCCGGAGAGCCGCCGCTGAAGCCTTGCGTAATCGTCTTCCAACGCCAGATACAGCACCGTCCCTTTTCGGACGGGATAATCCCATAAAGAGATCCCCATTGCCACATGGTAGGCAAGCTGCCCCATAAAAAATGATTTCCCTACTTTCGGTGCCCCTACAAAGAGATAAGTACCACCATAAAGGAATCCTTCTACAATGGGTGTTCTCGGTGGGTAGACCGTATCATACAGTTCCGTCATGGAAATGGTCTGAAGCCTGCCGTTCCCGGATTTCTCCAGGTTTTGTGCGGCTTGCAGATTGATTTGTGCTGTTTCATTTGCTATAATTTCATTGTGTTTTTTTGTACTCGGCTGCGCCCCATCTGCGCCAACAGATGATACGGGAGCAGTCGTTTTCATTTTTTCTGTCATTCATCTTCTCCTTTCAAACCGTATAATGTGATTGCGATTACCTGCAGCGTGTAGAGCAGCTCATCATTGTCAGGGCTTAATGTTTTCAGCCGCTTTAATTCTTCATAGATAGCAGCCATCTGATTTTTCAGAGCCTTATACACCCTCGGATTACCCTGTACTACTACGTCCCGGCACAGCAGACGCCTTGTGATATAATCCTGCTTTGTCAAACCGGACAGTGCAACCAAATCGTTAATCAGCTTTGCTTCCTCGTCCGATACCCGGAACGCTACTGTATGATTGCGCCATCGCCCTTTGTAATCAAGTGTTCTTTCCATTTGTGTTCTCCTTATGTCTACGCTCCATTTCCAATTTCTCCGCCATTTGTGTCTGCACCGTAGGGAACAGGTGAGCATAGCGGTAGGTGATTTTCTCTGCCTCATGCCCCATGCGCTCCCCAATCGCCAGCACAGAAAATCCCATGTTAATTAACAGAGAAACTGCGCTGTGACGAATATCATGCACCCGTATCTTCTTTACACCTGCCTGCTTCGCCCCTCGCTCCATTTCGTGGTTGAGATAGGATTTTGTGACCGTAAACATTCTCTCGTCCGGCTGAATATCATACAGCATTTTGATATATTCCTGCATTTCTTCGCAGAGAAATGGCGGCATTTTAATTGTACGGTTACTCTTTTTCGTTTTTGGGCTTGTGATAATGTCCCGTCCTTTGGAACGGTGATACGTCTTGCTGATCGTGACCGTCTGTTTCTCAAAATCAAAATCAGCAGGCGTAAGAGCCAGAAGCTCGCCAGAACGGATTCCACACCAGTAAAGCATTTCAAAGGCATAATAGGAACGGGGCTTATCCATCATGGCTTCGGAAAATTTCAGATATTCTTCTTTCGTCCAGAAGTTCATTTCTTTCGGAACCTCATTTCCCATTGTTCCTGCTCTCCTTGCCGGATTGTAGGGCAGATTATAGAAGTTTACCGCATGGTTGAAAATCGCTGTCAGTTGGGCGTGTATCGTTTTCAGATAATCCGCTGAATAAGGCTTTCCTTTCTCGTCCCGGTATGCCATCAGTTCATTCTGCCATGCAATAACGTCCTTTGCTTCAATCTCTGCTATCTTTCGATTCCCGAAATACGGTAAAATTTTTGTGCGGATTACATGGCTTTTGGATTCCCATGTGCTTTCTTTCACCCGCTGCTTTTTGTCAGCTTCATAAATCTCAAAGAAACTGGCAAACGTCATATCCAGTTTCGCTCCCTGTTTCAGCATTACCTCATGCTCCCACGCTAGTGCTTCTCTCTTTGTAGCAAATCCCCGTTTCTGTGTCTGCTTCCGCTCCCCTTTCCAGTTCGTGAAACGATAGATTACCCGCCACGTTCCCGTAGCGTTATCTTTGTATACAGCCATTTAATCATCTCCTTTCCGTCAATCGCTGTAACAAACCTTTTTATGAAAAAATGTAGCGCTCACACGTCCCGCCACTGTCAGATAGCCCTGTTTCTGTAATTCTGCATTCAGTTCTCGCACAATCTGGTAGGCTTTTGACTTTGACACACGCAATTCCTCTGCCACTTCTTCCACTGTCATAAATGATCTTTCTGCCATACTGTCATCTCCCTTTCTTAACTATTTTTGTTTAACACCTATATGTATAATACTAAATAAATTCCGTTAAGTCAAGTGGCTTACAGAAAAATATTAACTTTTTTTATTTAAGTTTTTTCTTGCTATTCCTCTTGTGTCATGCTATACTAAATTCAACAAATTTGTTTAAGTCAAAATGATTGTATTACTATAACTGCAACGGAGGTTTTATTATGGCAATCGGCAAGCGAATCCGCTTTTTCCGTAATCGGAAAAGCATGACACAAAAACAACTCGGTGAAATTCTCGGCTTTCTCGGAAAGACCTCTGATGTCCGTGTAGCGCAATACGAATCCGAAGCCAGAAAACCCAAACTCGATCTCGTCAAAGAAATGGCTCACGTCTTTGATGTCAGTCCACGGGCACTCGACGTGCCGGATATAGACAGCTACCTTGGTCTTATGCACACCCTCTTTGCTCTGGAAGATATGTACGGGCTGAAAATCGGAGAGATTGACGGAGAAGTGTGTCTGCGGTTGGACAAATCCACCGGCTCCACTTACTCCACCATGTTTGATATGTTCCATGCATGGCAGGAACAGGCTGCTCGTCTGGAACGGGGAGAAATCACAAAAAACGAATATGACCAATGGCGGTATAATTATCCGGCGCTGGATACATCCGGGCAATGGCATAAAGTTTCGCCTTCAAAGGAACTCAGCGATTATCTCGTAGAAGCCTTCAAAGACAGGCTAAAACCAGACAAATAATAATTTCATTACAGACGCAAAAAACCTTACCGACTTTCAGCCTCATTTCTGAAAATCAGTAAGGTTTTCTGTTATTGAAGTATTCTGTTATTCAGTGAGTGATACCCGAAATGTTGCCAAATCGTTGCCAACGCTTAAACAAATTTGCTTGCAACCCGTATAAGCACTGGGTTTTTGGAGTTCATTTCATCACTCAAACTCTTGGGCGGAGAGATTTATCTGGCTGTTAATGCTCTCCTTGGCTGTCATGATCTCGATCTGTCATGCTGTCATGAGATTGCCAGGATATCTGTCATGGAATGTTCCCTTTGATGGGGCGGCTATCCGCCCCATCACGGAAGAACTTAGTTCATA
>DXFG01000349.1 GCA_019114545.1 Candidatus Blautia pullistercoris
ATGAAATAAAATAGGGTGAGTGTGTCGAGATGATAACTTGTTTATTTGCAGACTCCTCCATCAACAAATTCATCACTCTTTTTTGATACTGTGGATGCAATGATAATTCTGGTTCATCAATAACAATTGTATCCCCTTTTTCAGCATCATATAATGCATCTGCAATCGTAAAAATACTCCATATTCCATCTCCTATTCCTTCACGCGTATGTACTCCTGACTTATAATGTTGAAAAGCCAGAAAATAATTTCCATTGTCGTTTTGATCAATATACCATTCAATAGCTTTTTACCATTTCGAATTTTCCCTGTAAAAAGTCACAAAATCATTTTGTCCTCCTGGTATCATCCAGTCCGTTTCGTCCTATTCTGTCCACAAAATCTGAACGAAACAGCATGGAAAAGCACTAAATACACCTCATTTTCCGGCTCCGGAACATTAGGAGACAAAATACTCTACGGCGTTGTTGGGGAAGAACTCTTTGAACTCGCCGTAGAGCTGCGCCGCCAGGGTCTTATTGTGGGCTATGATCAGTTTCGAAATGATCCATAAAAATCTCTCCTAATCAAAGCATACATTGCTTCTCTTGCTCTTCTGCCACGCTGCGTATACTGCAGATTCACCCTATCATACTTTTGACAGTTATTCGAATTTTTCGAACACCTAAAATACTATCGGGTATAGGCTTCTACTGTTTCCCGCTCATGAAACAGGACTGCCCTTTCGGACATTATAGCAAAGATAATGATAAAAGTATATAGCTCGAAAAGCAAAAAAGTACAAATGTTCGATTTTCATTCACCGCTTTCGTCTACATAGATCATCAGCCCAGCCCATCGACACAAGAAAAAACCGGAAGATCTTCACTTCTGAAAATCCTCCGGCTATGCGATATTTATCTATTTTTCCTAATCTTACTATCCAAAAGTATCCGCCTCAGGCTGCCGTCGCTGCTTCTCTTTCCTTGCTCTGTCTGAATATCTTTCCAAAGATCCATCTCACCAGGGGACCTGCGTAAAAGATCTGCCAGCACAGAGCCATTGGGAAATTCCTCACAGAAATCTGAAGCCAGTTGGCGATCAGATCCCTGTTCACTCCCTGGAAAAGCACCGTTGCGATAAAGCTCATAATAGGGCACATGAAACATACGGTAAGGGAAGAAATCACCAGGATCACTGCTATAGGTCTTTCTTTACCGGGTGTTACGATACGGAAAGCCAGCCCTGGAACGATCCGGCCCACTACGAACAGTTCCAGGATAAAACCTGCGATCACCATAATAGGAAACTCGTGAAAGGCCAGAAGGAAAATCTGGTTGCTCATTCCTCCCTTATCAAAGGCGATATTATATACCACCATGGCATAAACCATTACCATCACCATTAAAATCGTAAAAATAACTTCCTGAAATTTTGTTTTTGGCATTTTTAGTCCTCCTTTTTTATGGAACGAAAAAAGGCAGTGGGTTATATTCCTGTAAAAGCGGCGGCGGCAGATTTCTCTGCCGGGCCAATATAACTTTCGCTGCGATTACAGTTCTATAATCTCACTACCATTTTCATCTGATCCAATATTTCATTTTCTGTGCTATTCTAACAGAAAATATTTCTCTGTGTAAGTGCCAATTTTAAATTCAGCGGTTTTACCGAAATCCTTCTGCCGCCCCCGGTGGAAAGTCAGAAACATCATACAGAGGCGCCTCTTATAGCCAATATATTCACAGCAATCCGCCTGTGAAAATTTTCTTTCAGGCAAATGACATTTTATAGAGACTGCTGTAGATCCCGTCTTTTTTCATCAGCTCCTCATGAGTTCCTTCCTCGGCGATCCCTTCTTCTGTCAGGACCAGGATCCGCTGAGCCTTTCGTATGGTGGAAAGACGGTGTGCAATAACAAAAGTTGTACGGTCCTTTGCCAGTTCCTCCAGGGACTTCTGAACGATTTTCTCACTTTCATTGTCCAGAGCTGAAGTTGCCTCGTCGAAAATCAGGATTGGCGGATTTTTCAGAAAAACTCTTGCAATAGAAAGCCTCTGTTTCTGACCTCCGGAAAGTTTCACTCCTCTCTGGCCGATATCTGTATCATACCCATTTTCCAGCTCCATGATAAATTCATGAGCATTGGCGGCTTTGGCCGCCCGGATAACCTCTTCGTCCGAAGCTTCCGGTTTGCCATAACGAATGTTTTCCATAACGGTTCCCGCAAAAAGATATACGTCCTGCTGCACGATTCCGATATGATTCCGCAGGCTCTGAAGTTTCAGATTCCGGATGTCTTCTCCATCCAGAAGAACTCTCCCGTCTGTTACATCATAAAACCTGGGAATCAGGCTGCAAAGAGTGGTTTTCCCCGCTCCCGAACTTCCAACCAGGGCTACATATTCTCCAGCCCTCACCCGAAGATTAACATGGCTTAATACCTTTTCCTTACTTTCTTCATAGGCAAAAGACACATTTTCAAAATCTATTTCTCCTTTTACATCGGTAAGTTCTTTGGCATCTTCCCGATCCTTGATGTCCGGCGCCACTGCCATGATCTCCAGAAAACGGGAATAGCCGCTGTAGCCGTTCTGGAACTGCTCGGTAAAAGTAATCAGTTTCTTCACCGGATCGGTAAGATTGTTGATATAAAGAAGAGCTGTTACAAGATCCTCCACCGGCATCTCTCCTCTGGTAAGGAAAAAAGCCCCCGCCAGCAGAACTGAAATAGTGATCAGCGTAGTAAAGGCGCCCATCCCGGAGTTATAGCCTCCCATATATTTATAACTCAGCTTCTTGGAATCTACAAATCTTTCGTTTCCTCTCCTGAATTTCTCCATTTCCTGTTTCTCATTGGCAAAAGATTTCACCACCCGAATCCCGGAAAGGCTATCCTCGATCTGAGTATTGATGTCTGCGATTCTGGCCCGGTTTTCCTTGAAAGCAGTTTTCATCTTTCTGTTAAAAACAACTGCATAGATGATCAAAAAGGGCACAAAAAGAAAGGCAGCCAAAGCCAGTCTTACATTTACCAGCATGAGGATGATAAAAGCTCCCAGGAATTTGATAATAGAGATCACCAGATCCTCCGGTCCATGGTGAAGAAGCTCACTGATGTCAAAAAGATCTGATGTGATCCTGGACAGCAGATGTCCTACTTTCTGATTATCATAAAAAGCAAAGGACAGTTTCTGATAGTGTCCGAAGATCTCATTGCGCATATCCCGTTCAATCCTGGCCCCCATAATGTGTCCGTAGTAAGCAATATAAAAATTGCAAAACGCCTCTATCAGCACCAGCAGGATCATAAAAATCCCCAGTTTTACGATCATCCCGGTAGCTATTTCTACAGGCAGATTTACAATATTGCTGGTAATATACCGGACAATAAGAGGGATCACCAGAGTAATAGCGGCCCCAAGTATGGCGAAAAACATATCCGAAAAGAACAGCCCCTTATAAGGCTTGTAATATCCTGCAAGATTCTTTAGTGTTTTCAGCATTTTTCTTCTCCTCTGTAAAAAGTTTGCATCTGGACACTTTAAATGTCTTACACCAGTATACTCACAGAAATTCCTCTTATCAATGGATATTTTTAGTTTTATACAGGAAAACTGTCCCGCAGGCACAGGAATCCGAAGCCCGTCTCCGGATTTGGATAAATTCCGCCTGAAAGCCGCCTTGCCCCTCTTCTCAAATAAGCTTTAATCTTTTCTCCATACAAATAGGGGTCCTGCCCTCTGACAATTCCCCACTCCATGAGCAGGGCCGCTGCCCCTGTGACAAAAGGCGCCGCAAAGGAAGTCCCTGTCCTGGTCCCGTATCCCCCTCCCGGCACAGTAGTGAGGATATCCACCCCGGGAGCCGCCAGATCCGGCTTGATCTCTCTGGTCACTCTGGTATATCCCCGTCCTGAAAACTCCGCATAGGACAGCAGCCGGGAATTGTAGGCTCCCACTGAAATAATCTTTCTTGCAGTAGATGGTATGGTAAGGGTAGTATCCGGTGTGGGAAAAGGAAATTTCGTGTCCTCGTTCAGAACACCGCCCCCCGGCAGCCACAGGTCAAAATTTCCTTCTACAATTTTTCGGGGAATCAGAAGAATCCTCCAGGTTCCTCTGTCTACATACTGCCCCCTGGGGATCCACTCTATATAAATTTCCTGAGAAATGCTGTATGGGCTGGGTTCTCCATAGTAGATCAGAATTTCTGTGTTTCCCACCAAAAATCTCTGAGGCCCCAGCACTTCCTGAAAAGGTCCCACCCTGCTTCCGTCCGGATGGATCAGGGCAATTTCCGCCTGATCTATATACTGTTTCCACAGCTGGACATTTACCCCAGTCTCGTATTCTCCGATATTCAGCTGTACGGAAGTTTCCCGTCCGGGCTCCAGAATTCCTGATGTATGAAGGGCTTCTCCGCCTTCATTCCCCGTTCCCACGCAGATCACATTTCTTCCCGTATCCGAAACGCTGTCCAGATACGCTTCTATGAGAGACTCCCCGCTGTGAGATCCGTAATTATTGCCGAAGCTCAGGTTCAACGCAAGAGGCATTTTCAATTCCAGGGCCTGGCGGATCAGATAATCGATGCCCTGGATCAGCTCTGTAGTCCTGGGAAAACCACCTTTTCTGGGGATTCCCAGCTTAACAGCCATCAGTGTGCTTTCATAGGCCACTCCCCGGTTGACGCCGCCGGAAGCTCTCCCGTTTCCGCCTGCAATTCCCATAACCCCCGTTCCGTGTCCGCTTATATCACGGCTCGGCAGATTTTCCCTCTGCGCCGGGTTTCCCTCTTCTAAAAGGATCCTGTCAAGATCCTCTTTAGTAAATTCCGTTCCGATCTGATATCCGGCAGGCGGATTTCCCGGCAGACTCTGATCCCAGAACCGGAGAATCCTGGTGCTGCCATCCGGATTCCGGAAATCCGGATGTGTATAATCAATCCCTGAATCCACACACGCTACCAGCACACCTTTTCCTGTAAGAGAAAATCCCAGAGGGGAAAACTCGCTTTGCACCGCATTCATACAGGAAGCGCTCCTTCCCTGGCTGACTGCAAAGAAAAGGCTTTTTGGTTTTTCCACATATTCAATTTCTTCCAGGTCTGACAGCATATCAATCCGGCTCTCCGGTACAGTAAGTATGGCAAATCCATTTAAAAGCTCCACGACCCCCACATTCTCCCCCAGAACTTTTCTCAGATCTCCGGAGTGCTTTACAAGTATCTCCCAGGTATTGTCTTCTTCATCATACCCCACATTCAGCTGCAAAGATTTGTTTCTTTCCTCAGGAGTCGCGTCCAGAGCCAGATTCAAAAGATTATCTACTTTCTGATCCTGCATAAGATATTCCCAAGTTCTTCTTTCTCTCTATATATGACCGGATATGCTCAAAAATGAATTTCATAAAATTAGATCCGCCGCTTCCTGTCATATATGCTCCATAGCATAGAAACCCATCATCAGATAAAGTCTGGTATTATAATCATCCAGATTCAGATTTGTCAGCCTGATAATATGGTTCAGACGGTAGGGAAGGGTACTTCTGTGGATTTTCAGGATCTGGGCGGTCAGAGTACTGTTCCGCTCGGATTCCAGATATACCTTCAGGGTCTCCAAAAGCCTGGCGTTATTTTTCTTATCATAATTCTTCAGGATCTCCAGCTCCGGAGGCATCACCGCCTTTTTGTTCAGTCCCCCGATCCCTTCCGACAGCCAGTATTCCAGAGCATAGGTTTTAAATTCACTGTACCAGATGGTAGAAGCTTTTTGCTCACTGTACTGCAGAGTTACCGCCGCCTGTTTCATATAGACAGGAAAGCTGTAAAAGTCCTGGAACACATTGGAAACACCCATATGCATCAATCCGTCACGGATCAGGTAAGCCATCTGCATCCGCAGTTCATCTGCTGACAATCCGCTTCTGGTAAGGTTTATGATAATATAGATATAACCTTTATAGTAACAAGTATAGCTTCCGGATATCCTTTCCTCCAGATCTGCACAGATACTGTAAATGGACAGCCTGGACAGATCGCTTCCGATCAGGGATAATACGCCGAAAATATAGGTATCTTCCGGTTTCCAGTTCATGGCATACAGTTCAGACTTTACCGCCATTTCCTCAGGCTGGATCCCGCTGATCCCTTCCCGGATCAGTTTCTCTAATCCCCTTGGATCCTCAGAGGGAATACTCTCTTCCATTTTAACAAGAAGCCCTACTGCATCCGCAAAATATCCGATTTCATATATCTCTCCCTTTGTATGATCCCCGGCAGTTTCTGTAAGGATCAGTCTCCCTTTATATCTTCCGTCTACCCATACATTGGCATAGACTGCCCGGCTATCGTCATAGTCGCTCTCCCACAGGTCTCCTCCTTTTGTATGCATAGTTGCCCGGTAGGAATCGCTTGTCCGGAATTGATTGATCACCTCAGCCTCCTGAACATAAGTGCCTTTTCTCTCATCATATTGAATATCGGGAAGTTTTTTCAGAGAGTTTTCATCTGCATAAATCTGGTAATATTCGTCATGGTAAAACACCAGACTTCCGAAATGCTCCCTGGCCGCCGCCACAATGTCCCGGATATTCCCTCCGCAGCACAGAACAGAAGCCACCCGCCGCTCCAGATCCAGATAGTATTGGAAAATCTGCTGTATCTGGTCCATAAGTTCCCAAAGTCTGGTGTTTTCCGGGACCAGAATCCCGGAACACCCAGAGGGAAGGCGTTCCTCCCCCAAAGTATCCGGAAGTATAAAAGCACCTTCCGCATTTTTTGGAATGAGAAACGCCTTGTCTAATGCCAGATATACAAATTCTCTTTTGGTAGCCTGCCCCTGTTCATAAATCCGAACGCCCTTCAGGCACAGGCTGTCATCCTGCAGATACAGCCGATTGTCTATACCTCTTTTCTTCATATCCTCATGAAGGATCTGCATATTTAAAAGAAAACCTGTCAACTTTTTAATCCTCCTGTTTCAGCCGGTACCCCAATGCCAGCAGCAGCGCTCCCGCCAGGATAACGATTGCCGGAAGTACCATGAATCCCATGCTGATGCCCCGCTCCAGCGCCGGAGTAGCTGCCGACGGATCAATATCCGCATTGAAGTTTGCCAGGGCAAGACATGCAGAAATTAATATTCCTCTCATAATAATACCAACTTTTACAGGAACTGCCAAGAGACCCATAACCGTACCGGTCACATCATATCCCAGCTTTTTCCCGCTGTAAGCTGCACAGTTGGCATAGAGTTCCGGATCACAGGCATTTGTCAGGTTCATGGCAAACATCAGAATACACATAAGGACGATAACTGCCATAGTCTGGTCATACATCAGAAATCCCAGAAATCCCGCCGCGGCCATAATCAGATAGAACACAACTTCCGTTCTTTTTGCATTGATCTTGGCAACAATAAATTTCGCACAGTAAGAAGCCACGATACTTAAAATATTTGCCGCAAACAGGAAACCGGTAAGAAGATCCGGGTTTTTGGAAACATAGGTAAAGTAATAGATAGCCAGACCATTTACCATAAACAGCACGATATATTTGGAAATATTGGACAGAAACAGGAAAATCAGATGAGGATTGCACTTTACCGCACCAAAGGTACTGATCTTCTGTCCTTTTCCTTTTTGGTTCTTTGCAGCGGCTTCTTTCGCCAGCCGTTCCATTTCTTCTGCTCCCGTTTCCTCATATCCCTTTGTCATACGGAAATGAGCGTAGTAGCCTGCCGCCATCAGTGCGGAAAATACAAAGGCTGTAGCCGCATAAGCATTGGTCTCACCCAGGATTCCTGCAAAAACAGCCACTGCCGCCGGTCCCACATAGGAATAGATGACCGTTCCGAAGGAAGTCCATACCATTCTGCTTGAAGAAAGCTGCATACGTTCTTCCTGAGTCTTTCCTGCAATATTGATCATAGAAACATTGGCTATATAAGGAATGTTCCATGCGATCCTGCTGGTGATCATGGCAAGAGTGATAAATATAGCGCCGGCCAGCCCGTTTGTGATCTTTACAAACTGCATGGCGTATAAAAAAGGTACCAGCCATGGAGTAAGGATCAGCCAGGAACGATAGCGTCCCCATTTTTTAGGCTTGATCTTATTAAGAAAAGCCCCGTAAAAGCAGGATAATATGGCGTCTATCACTGCTGAAATCGTTGTCATCACCGTTATGGCTCCCAGGGAAAATCTGGCAATATTGGTGAAAAAGTAACTGGCATAAAAGGTGTCAATATTGGACATAAGGGTAAATCCGCAGTCACCTACGCCAAAAAAGTATTTCAAAGACTTGCTGAGTCCCTTAGGCTTCGTATTATTATCTGACAATCCTGCTCACTCCTTTGCTCTTTTGTAAAAACCCCTGCAGCTTACTTAAAGATCCTGTCGCTGACTTTTGCGATCTCTTCGGAAATAGTCTCATATACTCCCGGATAAATAGATTCCGGGCCGCCCATGGTATTACATGGAATGTAATATTTGGTCCCGTTTGCCTGGCATGCTTCTTCTACCACCTTTGTGATGTTTTCTCTTGTCCAATCCGCTTTGTCCACCTTTCCGCTGTCAATGCCTCCCATAAAGGTGATCTGGCCGCCGTATTCCTTGATCAGTTCCGGAATGTTGTTGGTACTCATAACTCCCTGCCAGATATCGATTCCCATCTCGATCATGGAAGGAACCAGGTTTGCCGCATAGGAATCTGAGTGGTGAATGATCAGTTGTACGCCATGGTCTTTATAGTAGCCGTATACTTTCTTATATGCGTCCAGATAGTATTCCCGGAACATATCTACCGACAGGAAAGAACTCTGCTGTGATCCCCAGTCATCATGATGGAAAATAGCATCCGGTTTCAGATATTTACATATTTCAGCTGCATAGGCAAGCTCCCAGTCCGTAATATAGTCTACCAGTTCATGCATGGCTTCCGGCTCTTCATAGAAGTCCATCATACAGTTCTGGATTTCCAGAAGATAATGGCACTGCTCAAAGATACCCGGTGCGATAAAAGGCGCTACAAAATATTCATTCCGGTCAATCTTCTCTGCTTCTTTTACAAATGGTTCCCACTCTTCAGGAGTAAAAATTACGTTTGGCGCTTTTACATAATCTCTCCAGTGAGCCACGTCCTTACATACAATATGTTCCTCATCATGTACAGGGAACGGCCCCGGCATTCCTTCCGGGAAAGAAATAGTCACACCCCAGGCATTCTTTACAGCCGGACCGCCCATCACCGGCATAGGATTTCCGGCTGAATATGGGGTTCCATACACCATAGCGATAGCCTCATACTGATTCACGTACCTGTCCGGATGTCCTCCCCGGATAGTCTCCAGTAAATTCTGTTTCTTTGTCAGCATACACAATACCTCCACTTCTTAATTTTGTTCATTTTTAACATATTTTCATTATAAAACAGCAATTAATTATTCACAATTCACTGATTAGTAGAAATATTGCCGTATTATCCGACAAAGTGTAGAATAACTTAGCCCAGATATATATCTGCATACCAGCATATACAAATTCGCATAAATGTCAAAACTGATAATGCCGTTTTCGTATATTATTGGTTACCAGTAGAAAAAATTTTTCCAATATAATATAATGGTTCCATCTTGATCTATTTATTTGTAGCTAAGTAAAAATCCATCCGGTTCTCAATATTTAGGAGTACACATGAAAAGAAAAAAACTGACTGTTGCTGAGCAAATTGCAGATATGCGTCAGAAAGGAATTACCTTTCATTATATAGAAGAACATGAAGCTGCTCGCTTCTTAAAATATAATAATTATTATTTTAAACTAAAATCTTATGGAAAAAATTACGATAAGTATAATTCTACCGAAAAGAAAGGACAGTATATAAATTTGGATTTTTCTTATTTACAAGAATTATCCACTCTGGATATGTATTTACGCAAAGCTATAATAGCAATGGCACTAGACATCGAACATGCCTTAAAGACACAATTACTTTATGATCTAAGTACTAACGATGCTGAAGATGGTTACTCCATTGTTGAAAAATATCTTTCCTGTGGTGATTTTATGCGTACTAAATCTATTCACGACAAAATTGGAAAATCAGCCGCAACAGATTTAATTCAAAAGAGACAAAATACTAATGATAATTATGCTTTATGGGAACTTGTTGAGGTTATCTCATTTGGAGAGTTTATCGAATTATACCAACTTTACTATTCTCTCTATCCATCTAAAAATAATGACTTTAGCAGCTATCTGTGGTCAATCAAATTTTTAAGAAACGCCGCCGCCCATAATAACTGTTTACTAAACAGCTTAAAATCTCCTTATCATGTAACCTTCCATAAAACTAGAGATATCCTGTTTGAGATATCCAAAATTAAAACCATTTCACAAAAAAGCCGAGAAAAATGGATGGAAAACCCTGTTATACATGATTTTGTTATTCTTGTATATGTATATCTTCGGTTAATCAAAAGCCCCGGTATTAAGCAATCTGGCATTAATAATCTGCATTGGTTATTCAATGAACGCATGTTAAAGCATAAAGAATATTTTGAAAAAAATAACACCATAAAAGAAAGCTACAATTTCGTTGCAAAAATTGTCAATTACTTTTGCAATAAATATCGGAAATAATCCTTGATTTTTTTCTGACAATCGCATATAATAACCGAGAAGAACAAAAAAACGTAGTTTTTTCCGCGGAGACGATGCCTGCATTGTTTCCGTATTTTTTATTATTTTGTATCTAAATCATATAACCCCAAAAACGTCATTAGGGTATTTCTTTACCGAATTTGTACTAATGATGCTTTTGGGGTTTTCAATTATCTGCGATGTAAATGGTTAGGTCACACCACATCCAGGGAAAGATTTCCCGGCTCCTTAGGCTTCACATTGATCTGTATCTGGCAGTCCGCCGCATGTTCCGCATTGATCTCCAGGGCATAGTCAATGGCCAGGTCCAGGCCTTTCTCCTCTTCCTTCAATGCGATCTTGGTGGCTGCGATCCCCATCTGGAGATTTCCAAAAGGTGTGGCGTAATATGTAAGGTTTTTCTTATTTTCTTCAAAGATCATCTGAACGTTGGTCACGCCTTTTTTCTTAACCTCTACACTCTTGTCCGTAATCTTGATCGTGTTCTTAGTAGGCTGGGGAAATCCTTCTGTCATCTCCTCAAAAAAGATGTAATGATGGCCGTTCCTGTAATAATAGTCCCCTTTTGCCACCAGCTCTACTTCTTCCGGATTTTCGATATCCTCCAGGGTCTGAAGACCCTTAATCGTAACTAATACATCCTTTTCCATCTCTTAATACTCCTCTATCTGTATCTGTTTGGTGCTCTTTACATCATAGGGCAGGATAGAATTGGCAAATTTCTGGAAATCCTCTTCTTCATCGCTGACAAAAAACCGGTAGGGAAATTCTTCTTCTTCTTTGCCTGCTCTTAAAAGTCCCTGCTCCTCCAGCAGCCTTTTCAGAGCCAGGGCTGTCTCATAGGCAGGGTTGACCAGAGTCACCTGATCTCCCACCAGTTCTTTCAGAAGAGATCTGAGAAGAGGGTAATGGGTGCAGCCCAGGATCAGTGTGTCGATCTCCTGCTGCAGAAGTGGTTCCAGATACCGCCTGGCTACCGCCATTGTAATCTCATCTTTCAGCCAGCCTTC
Organism: Candidatus Blautia pullistercoris; assembly: GCA_019114545.1. Taxonomy (GTDB): domain Bacteria; phylum Bacillota; class Clostridia; order Lachnospirales; family Lachnospiraceae; genus Blautia; species Blautia pullistercoris. Next base: position 11,651 of record DXFG01000349.1, read on the forward strand.
TTCCACCAAAGGCACAAACAGAGGGCAGGGCTGGCCGCTTACCTGAATCTCGGGGTCTTCTTTTTGGATCACTCTCTGATACAGGCCGGATTTTACCGTAGCCCTGGTGCCGATCAGACCGATCTTTTTATTTCTGGTAGTCTCTACCGCTACCTTTGCCCCCGGTTCTACCACACCGATCATAGGCAGATCCGTCTCGGCAGAGATGGTTTCAAGAGCCAGGGCGCTGGCCGTATTACAGGCCACCACAATGGCCTTGACATCCTGGGTTTTCAGGAACCTGACAATCTGTCTGGAATAACGGATAATGGTTTCTTTGGATTTACTGCCGTAAGGAACTCTGGCCGTATCTCCGAAATAGACGATCTTTTCTTTGGGGAGGTTCCTCATGATCTCTCTGGCTACGGTCAGGCCTCCTACCCCTGAATCAAACACTCCGATAGGGGCGTCCTTTAACTGTTTCATAAAAATCTCCATTCCGCCGCCTTTCAGTTGGCGGCACAAATAGTAATGAAAGTCTTCCAATTCCCCACATTGCTGATAAAATAATTGTTAAAGAAGCTATACTACAAAGCACGGGGAGGTAAGTTGTAAAGACTTTCTTCAGTTTTAGACAGCATAAAAATCAGTGTAAGTTTCATCTTTCAAGCACAAATAAGTGGATCTATAAGACCGTACAGTAAGGATTGTTTTAACTTCTCTGTTAAATGTGTGGTGGAACAGTCAATGGCTTCTTTATCTCATTCTTGAAAGGAGTTTTGACCATGAAAGTTGTTTACCAGACCTGCTGTGGCGTCGATGTCCACAAATCTTTTCTCGTTGCCACAATCATCAAAACCACTTCCGGTATAGAACCTTCTTATCAAAAGAAACGTTTCTCTACCTTCAACAATTCTATCCTGCAGTTCAAAGACTGGCTTCTAAAAAACCATTGCCGTGATGTCTGTATGGAATCTACCGGTAAATACTGGGTTCCTGTTTTCAACCTTTTAGAGGACGAAATAAACGTCACCATTGCGAATCCCAAATGGGTAAAGGCGGTAAAAGGCAATAAGGATGATGTAAAAGATTCCAAATGGATTGGGGATTTGTTTCGATTAGGTCTGGTCCCTGGCA
>DXFG01000046.1 GCA_019114545.1 Candidatus Blautia pullistercoris
GAGCATATTACAGGCTGCCTCGATCTTAATATCTGAAATATATTCGGTAATGGAGATTCCCTCATATTTTTTGAACAATTTCTGCATATATTCCTTTGAAATCCCCAGCTCATCTGCGATCTCCTGTAGGGATATTTTGGTAAATCTTTTGGATATGATATTTTTCTTTACTTCCTCCACATGGAAATTCACACCGCTTTTTTTCTTATGGTCCGCTACCAGCCGTGCAAAGTAAATCTGGCTTTCCCGCCGCAGCCGGTCCATCTCAAAAACCGTCTTACACTGCGAAAGCTTTTTCAGATAAATGTCATTGTTAATAAAACCTTCCGCAGAACTTAAGCCTCCTTCTATAGCCGCCCGGGCGGCCAGGGAAATACTGATTACTGTCATATATTCCTCATTTTTCTTAAGGTCCTCAATGATAATGGGATGGGAAGGTGCCTCATAAAAGTCCTGCTTTTGGAGAAATTCCACGTCTCCCTCCTTAATATGGTCATACAAATGCTGTTCGTCCATGTAGGTATGATTTTTCTGAAAAGAATCTATCTGCCGCAGTTCCTCCCTGGTTATCAGTTCCTGATTTTCTCCTTCCTCTCTGTCAGGCAGAAGCTCCCCCAGGATATCCTTCCTCCGTTCTTCCTGAAATTCCTCGCCGGTGAGATAAGACACGAAAGCAAAAATATCTTCTAACTGGCACTTTGGACATTCCCTGATCTTATTCTTCCGTATGAAATTTCTGCACTCAAAAGTATCTGTCGGGCCATAGGAGAAGGGCCCCAAGATAAAATATTCCTCCTCTCCCCGGCAGCCGCACAGAGCCACCGGCACTAGCGGGTCATAGGAAAGAAAGAGAAACTTTTTTCCTGCAAGTCCTTCCTTCACCTTCTCCAGCCTATCCTTTTCAAAGGTTTCCGGAGCCTTAATAAAGCTGGCAAAACTTTCTATCCGGGTCCATTCCAGTGTATAGACAGTAACCGGAATCTGACTGAAACGAAAGAGGATTTTCAAGGTATTTGCGTCGTACATAGCACTACTCCCTTTAAAAAGAAAACTCATAGACCGGCTTCAGTTCCACGCTCTCCAGTTCTCCGGTATAAGCCTTTACATCTTCCATACGTGCAGCCATGGCAGATTCTACATTTACATTGGCCCCTTCTTTCAGAGGGGTAATGGAAATCGTCAATGGATCTTTCTTCAGCCTTTCTGCAAAGGTGCGAAGCCCGATTTCCCACCAGTCGCCATTGCAGAAATTATCATGGATCATCTCGCCGTCTATAAAAGCATAGCCAATATCCCCTTTATAACGGATCTGCAATAATACGTCCTTCAGTCCCTCCATAAAATTCTCCGGAACTTTTACTGTATACTTTAAGGCAGCTGTCCGGGTTATCTCAGCCTCCGGCTTTTTCTCCTCTGTCCTCAGTACCCAGCAGTCAAAGATTTCATCTTCTTCCTCTGCCTTCTCCAGGCTCCCCCGGGCTTTCATGGCACCTTCAGGGTAGGACATGACTTTATTATAAGCCCTTTCCGTTTCCAGACGGATCCGGTCCTTGTCTTCCAGCAGTGCGCCCCGGACAAACAGCAGGGTCTGATCCGAAAGAAGGTACATCTGATTCGAGGTATTTCTGTCCAGGCAGAGTATCCGTATACATACCTCTCCTTTTTCCACAATAAACAGTTCCCGGGGCTTAGCTTTTCCACACTTATACACATGGTTTCCCTGGCTTGTAATAGCTTCTTCTTCAAATGTAAACACCGGAGTCATTCCTTCCGGTTTCAGAAACACGTAGGTAATCCGGCCTCCTTTTTCCGTCCTGGTGATCATCTGAGCCCCGGCCTTCTTCAGAAGGATCCCATCCATATTCCAGCCAAAAGGCAGGATACAGTTTTCTTCCGCCGCCAGGTCGATATGATCAAAAACCACCTGAGCATCTTTCAGTTCAATGGTTACGGTCTCATTTTTCTTCGGTATGGACTGAGCATGATCCTGGAAATTATTCAGGAACAAAAATCCCTTCTCTCCATCTGTTCTTAGGGAAAATCTCAGGGTGTCCAGATCTTCCGGACTTATAAGAGATTCCCCCTCTGGCAGAACCGTCTCCATTTTACATAGCTCTTCTCCAAAGGTTCTGCAGAACAGGTGCATAGTCTTCAGACGCAAGTAGGACTCCCGTATCTGTCCAAACTCTCCCAAAGCGGCCTGATAATCGTAGGAGATCTTAGGCACCTGGGACTCATTGAGAAATCCACCGTGTTTTCCCAGAGGATTGGTTCCGCCCTGAAATACATAATATCCAAGGAAATTGCAGCCTGAGGCAATCTTAATATTTGCCATAGCGTCCACACTCTTATAAGGGAGGATGAACCGGTAATTATAAGAACACATCATACCGCCTCCCATTTCACAGCAGGCATAAGGCCTTGTCTCCGGATCGTAGGCAGGCTGAAAGTCACTGGTAACGACTGCCTTGGTATTGTGATAGTCCTGATAAATATATTCCTCCGTACAGGGGTGTTCTCCCCTCTTGGCATAAAAAAGCCAGGGCCGGTAGGCATACCCGCCCCATAAAGGCATCATTACAGAAGGGGTAATGGCTCCGCCCCAGCCCGTACAAGTATAGAAAGGCGTCTGGATGCAGCACTTCTTCGCCTCATCCAGCAAAGTCAGCATATAATTCTCACCTTCATCCCCTACAAACACCCATTCATTGGAAATTCCTGTGGTAAATTCCCAGGGTGCCGAAGAATGCATGTACTCATTGTCGATCTGGGCTCCGATAACCGGTCCCCCTTCTTTGTACAGGAATCCCTTAAGCTGTTCTGAAATCCTTCCGTACAGCCTTCTGACATAAAAAAGAAATCCTTCACTTAGCTTCCTTACTTCAAAGGTTTTCCCGTAAAGCCAGTCCGGCAGGCCGCCATTCCGCACCTCGCCATGGTCAAAAGGACCTATACGGACAATCACATAGAGTCCGTGCTTTTTACAAAGCTCTACAAAATGTCGCAAATTTCTTCTCCCTTCAAAGTCAAAGATCCCCTCCTCCTCTTCATGGTGGTTCCAGAATATGTAGGTTGTGATCACGTTAATACCGCACATTTTCATCTTAAGAAGCTCATCTTCCCAGCGCTGAGCCTCGCATCGTGAAAAGTGGAACTCACCGCTGATCCCAAAGAAAGGCTTTCCATTTAACGTCATATAATAGTTGGTAAATCCAATCTCTTCTCCCTGGGGATTGGTACCCCGGAACTCATCTCCCAGGGGGTAGATTTCTTTCTTCTTAAAGTCTGCGGCTGATATATGATAACTCATCTGCCTGCCTCCTTTCTGTTGTTTTTTCCGGCCTGTTAATTTCTCTCCATAGTAAAATTTTAACCCAAAGGCGCTGAACCTTGCCCATTGGTCGCTGCTTTGTACATTGTAAATCTTATTATAAAGATTTTTATATAAAAAGAAAACCCCAGTTAGTTTCCTAACTGAGGTTAATAAGGTCTGTACCTTCAAAACCACACATGTAAAACTTTGTATCCAACTTTTGCCGTTTTACTTAGGTATTGGCCCCGTCCGCTTAGCAACCGGTCACTCATAAGCCTTTGGCTTATTTCGTGTCCTTTGCTCCGCAAATGACTTCGGTCCGTCTTCCTCATCCGGGAATGCAGGCATTCCCGTCTGTTCCAGACTTCCCTTCAACCCTTCCTAAGCTATTTGGTCAAGCCCTCGACCGATTAGTAGCAGTCAGCTCCATGCATTGCTGCACTTCCACCTCTGCCCTATCTACCTCGTCGTCTTCAAGGGGTCTTACTCCTTTCGGATGGGACATCTCATCTCGAGGGGGGCTTCACGCTTAGATGCCTTCAGCGTTTATCCCTTCCGGACT
>DXFG01000047.1 GCA_019114545.1 Candidatus Blautia pullistercoris
ATCTGCTCCAGCAGAATATCCATATGGATGTAACTGTGGAAAATATAGAGGATGATGACTAGGAGGAATTATTAGAATGGCAAAAAGAGGAGGATTTCCCGGAGGCATGATGCCGGGAAACATGAATAATTTAATGAAGCAGGCCCAGAAGATGCAGCGCCAGATGGAAGAAAACCAGAAGGCTCTTCAGGAAAAAGAGTTCACTGCGGCTGCCGGAGGCGGAGCTGTGGAGGTCACTATTTCCGGGAAGAAAGAAGTTACCAAGGTGAAACTGGCGGAAGAAGTGGTGGATCCTGATGATATTGAGATGCTGGAAGATCTGATCATGGCAGCGACCAACGAAGCTCTCCGCAAGGTAGAGGAAGAGTCCGCGGCAGTGATGTCCAAACTTACAGGCGGCCTGGGCGGCGGATTTCCTTTTTAAGTGAGGAGATAAAAAGTTGGAATATTACAGCAGTCATATCAACAAATTAATAGAAGAATTTTCCAGATTGCCGGGCATTGGTGCGAAATCTGCACAACGCCTGGCGTTCCACATTTTAAATATGCCCAAGGATCAGGTAGAAAGTCTGGCCCATGCCATTGTGGAGGCAAAGGAGAACGTGCAGTACTGTAAGTGCTGCTATACCCTTACGGATCAGGAAATCTGTCCTATCTGCAGCAATCCCAAAAGGAACAAAAAGGTGATCATGGTGGTGGAAAATACCAGAGATCTGGCGGCTTATGAAAAAACAGGAAAGTTTGACGGGGTGTATCACGTGCTTCACGGCGCGATTTCCCCCATGCTGGGCATTGGACCGGACGACATTAAGCTGAAGGAGCTGATGGAGCGGATTTCCCAGCAGGATGTGGAGGAAGTGATCATTGCCACCAATTCCAGCCTGGAGGGGGAGACTACAGCTATGTATATCAGCAAGCTGCTAAAACCTGCCGGAATCAAAGTCACCAGAATCGCCAGCGGCGTACCTGTGGGCGGAGATCTGGAATATATTGATGAAGTGACCCTTCTTCGGGCTTTAGAGGGAAGAGTGGAATTGTAGAAACGGCGGGGAAGATAGAATGAGAAAGAAAGTAACTTCCACAGACATCGCAAAAGCGGCAGGAGTTTCCCAGGCTACTGTGTCTATGGTACTGAATAAAAAATATAATGTGTCCTTTTCCAGAGAGACTGTGGAAAAGGTAGAACAGGCCGCCAGGGAACTGGGCTATGTACTGCCCAAACGGCGCAGCTCGAAAAACAGTAAGAACAGCCGTCTGATCGTCGTGTTCTGTCCTACCCTGACAAATCCCTATTATGTCATGCTTCTTCAGGGAATTGAGACAGTGGCGAAGGAGAAGGGCTATGGGGTATTTACCTGCAATACCCAGAGAGAATTAAGGATCGAAGAGCAGTATCTGCGGATGATGCCTGGCGTGGCTCCGGCAGGAATTATTTATACCTGCAATCCCAGCTCTGCATTTATGGATCAGGTGGAGGAGCTGGCCCAGAGGATCCCTCTGGTGATTATCAGTAACCGGGAGCGGGTGAAGGTAGATGCCATCAATCAGGATAATACCAAGGTGGGCAGCCTTATGGCCCGGCATCTGCTGAATCTGGGGCATCGGAAGGTAGCCTTTATTGCGCCCCCTCTCACCAAAAGGCAGCAGCAGCGTTCCAGGAGAGTGGAAGGCTTTGTAAAAGAATATGAGAAGGAAGGCCTTACAGATTCCGTGATCATTAAAGCGGCGGATGACAGGTGGGACGAGGTGCTTCCCAGTATAGATTCCGAATACCGGATCGGCTATAATCTTACCAAAGAACTTCTCGCAGAGCACCGGGACGTGACTGCTATAGCAGGGCTGAACGATATGATCGCATTCGGGATCATTGATGCACTTCAGGAGGAGAAACTGAAAGTTCCCGGAGATGTATCCGTGATCGGATGTGATAATATTATTTTTTCCAGAATGTCTCATATGTCCCTGACTACCATTGAGCACTTTGTACCGTTAAAAGGCAGAGATGCCTGTGATATTATCATGCGGAAGATCGAATCCGCACGCAGTAATTATTCCGAATCCCAGCCTACCAGTATCTATCATATTGAGTATGAACCCAAGTTGATCGTGCGAAAAACAACCGGATACGCCAGGCAGAAAAATAAATTAAATAAATGAAATAGAGAAAAATATTAATAATAAATATTTAGAGAGATTGATGAAAACCCTTGATATCATAGGTATCTTGTTGGTGAAGTCAGGAAAACTATTAATAAAGTGGGAAAATATTAATAATTTTACATATTTATAACAGAAAGGCCTCTTGCAGAGAATTAGTTTAAGGCGTAAACTATATTCAAGAACAAATTAAGCGCCAAGAGCGTAAACGGAGGTAAAGGATTATGAAGTTTTTTATTGACACAGCAAAGGTCGAGGATATCAGAAAAGCAAACGACATGGGTATTATCTGCGGCGTTACCACAAACCCGTCTTTGATTGCAAAAGAAGGCCGTGATTTCAATGAAGTTATCAAAGAGATCACTTCCATCGTTGACGGACCGATCAGCGGCGAGGTAAAGGCAACTACCACAGACGCAGAAGGCATGATCAAAGAGGGCCGTGAGATCGCAGCCATCCATCCAAACATGGTAGTAAAGATTCCTATGACAGCAGAGGGCTTAAAAGCTGTGAAGGTTCTGGCTTCAGAGGGAATTAAGACCAATGTAACACTGGTCTTTACAGCAAACCAGGCACTGCTGGCTGCAAGAGCAGGAGCAACTTATGTATCTCCATTCCTGGGAAGACTGGACGACATCTCTACAGACGGTGTAGAGCTTATTGAGACCATTGCGGATATCTTTGCAGTTGCAGATATTCCTACACAGATCATCGCTGCAAGTGTTCGTCATCCAATGCATATTACCCAGTGTGCTCTGGCTGGTGCGGATATTGCCACAGTTCCTTACAAAGTGCTGGAGCAGATGATCAATCATCCGCTGACGGACGCAGGTATTGAGAAATTTAAAAAGGATTATATTGCTGTATTTGGGGAATAATCATATTTCAGGAGGAAAATAAATGAACAAGTTAGAACTTCAGAAGACGGCGAACGAGATCCGTAAGGGTATTGTTACAGCCGTACATTCTGCAAAAGCGGGTCATCCCGGCGGATCCTTATCCGCAGCAGACTTATTTACTTACTTATATTTTGAAGAGATGAATATCGATCCCAAGGATCCGAAGAAACCGGACAGAGACCGTTTTGTTCTTTCTAAGGGACATACAGCTCCCGGTTTATATTCCACTCTGGCTCACAGAGGCTATTTTCCGGTAGAGGATCTGAAGACTCTCCGCCATCTGGGATCTTATCTTCAGGGACATCCGGATATGAAACATATTCCCGGCGTAGATATGTCCAGCGGTTCTCTGGGACAGGGGATTTCCGCAGCAGTGGGCATGGCTTTAGGCGCAAAAATGGACGGCGCTTCCTACAGGGTATATACGCTTTTAGGAGATGGAGAGATCGAGGAAGGACAGGTCTGGGAGGCTGCTATGTTTGCCGGACACAGAAAGCTGGACAACCTGGTTGTGATCGTAGATAATAACGGGCTCCAGATTGACGGAAAGATCGAGGATGTATGTTCTCCATATCCCATTGACAAGAAATTTGAAGCCTTTAATTTCCATGTGATCAATGTGGCAGACGGAAATGATTTTGATCAGCTGAAAGCAGCTTTTGATGAGGCAAAGACAGTAAAAGGAATGCCTACAGCCATCATTATGAAGACTGTAAAAGGAAAAGGCGTTTCTTATATGGAGAATTCTGTGGATTGGCACGGAAAAGCTCCAAATGATGA
>DXFG01000048.1 GCA_019114545.1 Candidatus Blautia pullistercoris
TATGCTGGGAAAATTTTCCATGGTATACGGAGAACAGCCTATAATCTTTAAGAGAAATAGCGCCACAAAAGTATTAAAGCTGCTGCAGATCCTTTTGCATTACAGCGGAGTCAGAGGCGGAATCTCAAGAAATCAGCTTCTGGAAGAACTGTACGGAAGAGAAGATGTTTCCGATGCGGCTAACAATCTGCGTGTTACTGTTCATAGATTGAAGAAAATGCTGGCAGATACTATTCTGCCGGATTATGATTATATACAGATCGAAAGCGGAATCTACCGGTGGAAAAGTCCTATGACCACCTGGGTGGATGTGATCGATTTCTCAGAAGGCGTAAAAGCCGGTGAAGCAGAGACAAACGAAGCAGAAAGATATCGGCTTTTTAAAAAAGCCTGTCTTTTGTACCGTGGAGAATTTCTTCCGGAATTATCCGGAGAAGACTGGGTAATCATTAACAGCGTGGCTTACAAAAAGCAGTATTCCACGGCTTTATCCGGAGTATGGGATTACCTGGAATATGTACAGAATTATGAAGAAATGCTGGAACTTTCATCAGAGGCGGTAAGGATCTATCCCTTCGATGAGTGGCAGGCCATGAAGATGGAAGCTCTGATGGGGCTGAACCGATATAAGGAAGCTATGGATTTCTATGAAGAAACTTCCAGAATGTTTTTTGAAGAGCTGGGGATCAGCCCGTCTGTCAGGACCATGAAACTTTTTGAAGAAATGAGTGCAAAGATGACAGGAAGCTATCAGGCGGCGGGGGAGATTGAAGATCGTCTGAAGGAGGAAGAAGAGGAGAAAGGAGCCTTTTATCTGAGCCTTCCAAGCTTTCGGGACAGTTACCGGTTATTTCAACGGATCCTGGAGCGGAACGGACAGTCGGCCTATCTTATGGTGATTACACTTGTAGACGGCAAAGGAAGGCCGGCAGAGGGCACGGAAAGACAGGAAGAATTTTCACGGATTCTTCACGCTGCGATCCAGAAAAGCCTTCGAAGGGGAGATTCCTTTACCAGATACAGCCCTTCTCAGTTTCTGATCCTTCTTATCGGAACCAATAAGGAGAACTGTAAGCTGATCTTTAACCGGATTCTGGATAATTTTGCTGCGGAGCACAGAACCTGGAAAAATTATCTGAAATACTATGTGTCCTCTGTAGCAGATGTGAAAAGCGACAGTTCACGGATCCAGATCGCCGGAAATGAATTCCACTGGAAGTAGTACAGGAGGAGGATAGATGGCAAGAGAACGATATCGCCGGGGCGGAACGGCGCCAAATCAGGTATGCATATGTGTGGATGAGATCAGGGAAGGTGAGTTCGGCGGAAAAGTTTACAGCCGCTACAGCCGGAATCCCTGGGAATTTCACAGTCTGATAGAACTGCTGGGAGGAATGGAAAGCTTCTATAATAAGATTGCTTTTCCCCAGTCTGCGGTGCAGCTTCGGGGAATAAACTGGCACGCTCCCGGAAATCTTCCCGGGAAGACAGAAGAACCTGTTCTGGAAAAAGAGTTCCTTACGGAAAAAAAGGGAGTGTGCGCCACTTATCTGGTAACTGTGCGTTACCGGCAGAACGCCACCTGGCAGGGGAGCTTTCTGTGGGTGGAAGAAAACCGAGCCAGGGAGTTTAAAAGCACGCTGGAACTGATGATGCTGATAGACAAAGCGCTGAAAGAGCATCTATCCGGCAGGAATCCTTTGAGAAGAAACTGGTGATCCGGAAAGCTGAAAATATAATATAGAATTTAAGAAGCAGAAGAAATCATTGGAAAAAATGGTGTCTTCTGCTTTTTTTTGTGGTGCGTACGGCAAAGATAAAAAATCAGGACTCTGTTGGTAATGATTCGGGTAATGTCAGATTTGCTAAAATTATCTGTAAGAAATCTTCTGATAGACTCAGAATGTAAATAGAAATTTTGGTTAAAATCATAATAGTGCGAATTGTTTATTGCGGCAAAAACCAAAAATATGTCGTGATTTTCTTGCGGAAATTCTACAATTCCTTTTATACAATATCTATCTCATGAAATAAAAAAGGAGGAATTATTACATGCTGAAAAATGTTATTACTGTAGCAAATGAAGACCTGGAAGAATTTGAACAGTATCTGTATGAGAGGGAAAACGCCCGGGCTACGATCCGAAAGTACATGACAGATATCCGAACATTCTGCAGATATCTGGGGAAAGAGAAAGAGGCAGATAAGAACCGGTTACTTCTATATAAAGAGTGGCTGCTGGAGCATTACGCAATCAGCAGTGCGAATTCTATGCTGGCAGCCCTGAACCAGTTCCTGAAATTTAAAGGTTATGACTCCTTGACAGTTAAAAGGATCAAGACCCAGAGAAGCCTTTTCAGACAGGAGGAAAAAGAACTGACCAAAGGAGAATTCAAACGGCTGGTGGAGGCAGCCCGGCATCAGGGAAAAGAACAACTGGCCTTGTGTATGGAAACCATTGCTGTCACAGGAATACGGATCAGCGAACTTCAGTATTTTACCGTGGAACGGGTAAAAAAAGGAAGGATCGAGATCATCAACAAAGGAAAATACAGAAGGATTTTCCTGCCGGATTCTCTGAGGAAGAAGCTTCTTGTTTATTCAAAAGAGAAAGGGTTAAGGGAAGGATATATTTTCATTACACGAAATGGGAAACCGAAAGACCGGAGCAATATCTGGAGTGAGATGAAAGCCCTCCAGAAGAAGACAGGAATTCAGGAAAGCAAAATCTTCC
>DXFG01000049.1 GCA_019114545.1 Candidatus Blautia pullistercoris
CATCTCTATGGGGCTGGTGCTGATCCCGGTGGGGCTCTATAAAACGACGATAGACAATGATATCCATTTTAATCAGCTGTGCAAGGACAGCAAGGAGCGGATCCAATACAAGAAATACTGCAGGCACTGTAACAAAGAAGTGGCCAGCGATGATATTATCAAAGGTTATGAGTACGAAAAAGGGAAATATGTGGTCATGACCAATGAGGAACTGGAGAAGATCAAGACGAAAAAGGATAAGACTATCCACATCATCCAATTTGCCCGGATGTCAGAGGTCAATATGATCTATTACGAGAAAGATTATTATGCAGTTCCGGAGACTGGAGCGGAAAAAGCATACGAGCTTCTACGTCAGGCGCTTCTGTCACAGCGGAAAGTGGCCATAGCAAAAACCGTCATGGGAACCAACGAAAAGCTGCTGGTTCTGTATCCGACAAAAGACGGGATTATTGTAAAAACACTGTTCTATCAGGATGAGATCGCAGCTGTACCGAAGAACGTGCCGAAAATGAAGCTGGAAGAGAATGAACTGAATATGGCGAAAATGCTGATTGAAAACATGACAAAACCTTTTGAACCGGCGGCATTTCAGGACGAGTACCAGGCAAGACTGCGGGAGGCGATCCACAAGAAGATACAGGGACAGGAAATCGTCGCAGTGGATACCAGCGGCCCGTCCAATGTGATCGATCTGATGGAAGCGCTGCAGAAAAGCCTGGAGCTTTCCAGCGGTCAGCACCAGATTGGGAGTGCCTGATGGATCTGTTTGCTACCAGGAGTGCCAGCCCTATGCTGATTGGCCGGCAGGAAGAGGCATTTGATAATCCGGAGTGGATCTATGAGCTGAAAATGGATGGGTTCCGCTGTCTGGCCTACATGGACAATACAGGAGTGGATTTTAGGAACAAACGGAATATGCAGATGGATTCCCGGTTCCCAGAGCTGTCCGAGATATACCGAAACGTATCTGGGAAGTGTATCCTGGACGGGGAAATCGTGGTGCTGAAAAAGGGTGTTCCGGATTTTTATGCGCTGCAGAAAAGAACGTTATTGACAGACCGGTTTAAGATTGAACTGGAAGCTGCCCGGTTTCCTGCCTCTTTTGTAGCATTTGACTGTATCTATGCTGATGAAAGGGAACTGGTGTGGGAGCCGCTGATGCAGCGGAAGGATGTCCTGCAGAGGCTTGTTACAGAGAATGACCGGATTGCAGTGTCCCGCTATATCGAAAGACAGGGGATCGCATTGTATCAGGCTGCAGAACAAAGAGAACTGGAAGGCATCGTGGCAAAGCGAAAAGACAGTGCATATCTGATGGGAAAACGGAGCCGGGACTGGATCAAGTGCAAGCGGATGGCGGATGAAGATTTCATTGTCGCTGGATATATCAGGAAGGGAAAGCACACCTACAGCCTGATCCTGGCAAAATATAGGAATGGGCTTCTGGTATATAAAGGCCATGTGACGTCTGGTGTTACTTCAGAGGCAGTATCGGCGCTTACAGCAACTGGGCAAAATCCCTTCCAGCTGCTTCCTACAGGAAACCAGGATGCCGTCTGGGTAATGCCGGACCATGTATGTACTGTAGAATATATGCCGAATACCAGGCAGGCACTCCGCCAACCGGTGTTTAAAGGATACCGCCAGGATATTTGTCCGGATGAGGTGAAGATTTACAAGTGAAACAGAGATAGCATCTTTGACTGTAATGGTTTAGGATGCTATTTTTCTTAGCAGATAAACAATAAAAATAATATCGTTAAAAATATTAACGAAAACAGAATAAGAATTGACTTGACGGGAATCCTAACATATAATAAAAGAAAAAGCAAAGGGGGTACATTGTAATGCATCATATCATTCGTCTGGTAGCAATGGAAATAGAGAATATTAAAAACGTTGGATATGGCAGACTGGAGTTCTCCCAGGGAAAGAGCGGAAGTATCCTGGGGATCTACGGACAGAACGGTTCCGGGAAAACGGTGGTTGTGGACTGCATGGTACTCCTGAAATGCCTGCTTTCCGGAAGGCGGATACCGTCTCATTTTTATCACTATATCAATGCGCTCAGCAAGAGCGGCCATGTTACTTATGAATTTGAGGCCCGGTCAGATGAAGGTACGATGTTCGTACAATATGAAGTAGAACTGACAAAGAACGGGGAGAACAGCTTCTGCCTGAGCGGGGAAAAACTCAGCATGAAGAAGCTGGAAGAGGGAAAAAAGACACGTCTGACGCCGGTGTTTGATTACCACAAAGGAGAGAAGGAACTTTTCCGCCCGTTGAAATACTATTCTGTTTTTGAGCGGGATATGGAAAGCATGGTAGCGCTGGGCGTGGCACAGCAGACTGCTGAAAATTTCAATGAGGAGAAACAGGTCCCGGAAATCGGTTCCTTCCTGTTTTCCAAAAAAGCGCAGGAAGTGTTTGAGAAGGTACAGGGGGAAGCCGAGAAAATATATACGCTCACAAAACCACTGCAGAATTATGGATTGTATGACCTGGCAGTGATCGAGAACGCACATTATGGGCTTCTGGCTCTGAACCTGGATACTATCCCTGTAAATGTAGACTGGCCGGATGCCATGAAACCGAAGATCACGGGGATTATGCTCAAACTGACGGACATCAATGTGGTGCCGAAAGAAATCTTTCCTTATGTAAAAAACACCATTGAGCAGATCAATATTGTTATGAGAACCCTGGTTCCGAACATCCGGATTGAGATTTACAATGCATTTGAGAAACTGACGGAGAAGGGAAAAGATGGGATCCAGTTTGAAGTCATCACGATCCGTGGAGAGGCACGGATTCCGCTGCTGTATGAGTCGGCCGGCATTAAGAAGCTGATTTCTATATGCAGTAATCTGGTGGCCTGCTATAACCGGGAGTCCTACTGTCTGGTCGTGGATGAACTGGATTCCGGCATTTATGAATATTTGCTGGGTGAGTGCTTAGAGGTCATGCAGGAGAAAGCAAAAGGGCAGCTGATCTTTACCTCCCACAATCTGCGCCCGCTGGAAGTCCTGCAGAATGAGTTCCTGATCTATACCACAGTCAATCCGAATAACCGCTATATCAAATCTGCCTATATCAAGAACACGCAGAACACAAGGCTCTCCTATCTGCGGAGCATCAAGCTGGGCGGTCAGAAGGAGAAACTATATGACGAAACCAATATCTATGAGATGGAACTGGCGATGCGCCGGGCCGGGAAGGTAGGTGCCCATGACTAAAAAGATTATCCTGCTTTTGGTAGAAGGCCCCACGGATGAAGACGCTCTGGCTCTTGTGTACTCCAAATTGGTCAGGGAGCATGATCTGGAGTTTGATGTTCTCCATACAGACATTACCGCCGGGGAGGACATGACGGTGAAATATATTGCGGATCGGATTCAGACGGAGGTGGCGGAATATTTGCGAAAGCACCCATATATCGTAAAGGAAGACATCCTGAAGGTCGTCCAGATTATTGATACCGATGGCGCTTTTATCCCGACCTCCCAGATCCGTCAGTCA
>DXFG01000002.1 GCA_019114545.1 Candidatus Blautia pullistercoris
GCTGCCTAATTTATCTGCCTTGATGGCTCTGTAAAGCAGCTTATCCTTTCCGATGATATGCTCCTGTCCCACCACTTCTTCTAAAGTAGAAGGGCGTATCCTGGAGGCCAGGGGGGCCTCCTGTTCCAGATTCTGTTCCTTCATATAATCAAATAAGTCCATAAATCTTACTCCTTTTTCCTGCTATCACCTCTCTGCCCCTTATTATGTTCCAATTTCTTTCGTCACCCGTATTTCTTTTGTAGTCTCTCTTGTCTATATTATACTGTCATGCTATAATACTTACCCAGGCAGCCGGAGGGGCGTGCATATCATCCGCCTGAGTCTTGACAGGAGGATGATGCTTATGAATACATATGAGGAAATGCAGATTTTACTTACATTCGCATTACTTGTAGTTGCAATCCTGAATTTGAGGAATAAGTAAGCCGCCCTGTCCCTGGAAAAGATAGGCGGCTTACTAAGCTAGATATTTTTTGCCGGGCGGATAGGTGTGCTCTATCTTCCGGCTGTCTTGTTAAATATATTATATGTCAAAGCCATTCGTTTGTCAAACTCCATTCTTGACATACTTCCTCCATTTCCCGTAAAATAGGTTCCGTGAATACAAGTCAACAGAATCTTTTACTAAAGGAGCTTATATGAATACAAAAACCAAGCAGGCAGTCCTGGCTGCCGTTCTTCTGTTTTTGGTGCTTCTGGTGTTTGCCCTGGTATATCAAAACCGCGAGAGGGAAACAGAGCCCATTAGCAAAACCGATTACTTACTGAATACCATTGTTACAGTAACTCTTTATGACTCTCAGGACGAATCCATTCTGGACGGCGCCCTGGAATTATGCAGAAAATATGACGAACTTCTCAGTCCTACCGCAGAAACCAGTGAGCTGTACCGGCTGAATCACGGCGAACTTTCCCAAGATGAAGAGGGGTTCTATGAATTGTCAGAAGAAACTGCCGATGTGATCTCCCGGGGACTTTCCTACTGCCAGCTGTCCCAGGGAGCCTTTGATATTGCCATAGAGCCTCTTTCCTCTCTGTGGGATTTCACCTCGGGAGAGGGAACCGTTCCTGATAGTTCAGCTATTGAGGCCGCTCTGCCCCTCATCAATTATGAGGATATTACTCTGGAAGGCAATCGTATCCGTTTTGAAAAAGAAGGAATGGGAATCAACCTTGGAGCCATTGCTAAAGGTTATATTGCTGACAAAATGAAAGATTATCTTCTGGAAGAGGGAGTAGAAAGCGCCATTATCGACCTGGGCGGAAATGTACTGTGCGTAGGACAGCGGCCAGATGGAAGCCCCTTCCGCATCGGCGTCCAGATGCCTTTCGCAGACCGAAGCGAAACAGCGGCTATTATGGAAATTTCCGATAAGTCCGTGGTATCCTCTGGAATTTATGAGCGGTACTTTGAACAGGACGGGGTGCTGTATCACCACATTTTAAATCCCTCCACCGGATATCCCTATGAGAATGATCTGGTCTCTGTCACTATCATCTCCGATGAGTCTGTAGACGGAGACGGTCTGAGCACCACCTGTTTTGCTCTGGGTCTGGACAGGGGGATGGAACTGATCAACAGTCTCCCTGATGTACAGGCAGTCTTTATCACAGAGGATTACCAGCTCCACTACAGCGAAGATTTCGAAAAAGAGATCACTCTTGCAGAATAGTTTTATATTCTATGGGACAGTCCGGAGGACTTTCCTATAGAATATAAAAGGACTCTTCTGGTCCCTTTGATGGCATCTCTGCCATAAGGTATCCAGAAGAGTCCTTTTTTAATAAATACTCAGAATCAAATAAATAAAGCTCATAGAAAGCATTTCCAGAGGAAGTCCTCTGAAATAAGGTCCCGGATTGGAAAACCGCAGAATCTTCTGTACGGAAATATATAGAAGTACAGAAACCCCTACTGTCCAGATAAAGGCAACGATCCCTCCAAAGGTAACCATCTCAAAAGGCCTTGCAAAAAGGATCACCGGAATCACCAGAAACAGGCTCTGAGTTCCCGAAGATTTTTTCTTCAGGACTCCATTCGCAAAGGCCAGGGTCAGTCCTGCTGCCAGAAAGCCGAAGGCAGTTCCCTGAAAGCTCTGGGAAAAGAAAGGTGCTTCTTCTAAAAGAAGGTTTCCAAAGACTGTTCCCTGAGTCAGGAACTCCCTGAGGATTCCCAGCAGGATCCAGAATCCCCAGAGGATCCCGGACTCATAAAAGATATTTCCGTAATCTGCCTCCAGATTTCCGAAAAGAGCGGTTTTTCCGGCTAACAGTCCGATTACTGCGGTCATCAGCCATGTGCCATTATCCACAGTGATCCCCAGGGCTGTAAAGCCCAGCAGGAAAGCACTGGCGGTAACAGCTCCGGTGCCGATCAGTACACACAGCCTGAGGCTCCAGACAGGTATCCAGTTTTCTAAAAGATTCTTCAGAAATTCAGCGAAGACCACAGCCAGGAGTACCAGTATTCCCCCTGCAAAGGCCTCCTTCATATTCCGGGAAAAAAGCACAATACCCAGAGCAAAGGCTTCTGCCGGATATTTTAATTTCATGTCTGTTCCCCCGTTTCTTTAATCTATGGTCTGTAAAAATTCATAAGCTGCATTGATGCCTTTCACAGCCGCTGTGGAGGAAATGGTGGCGCCGGATACTCCGTCTACCTCCGTTCCTTCCTGTGGGCCTTCGGATCCTCCCTGGCTTTCCATTCCTCCAGCCTGGTCAATACACTGCTGGGCCAGTTTCACAAATCCGCCTACAGAAATGCTTACGCCAGACACTGCATCTGTCTTTCCCTGGTTATCTGTAGTCAGAAAATCCAGATTCTGATTTTCTACCAGTGCTGCCCCTAAAGCCTTGGACTGTTCTGCCCAGGTAGGTCCGTCTTCGGTCATCACATACTGGCCATTTTCAGAAAGCTCACTTTTCTTGTTTCCATCTGCATCTACAGATTCCCATACAGCTTCTGTAATCTTTCCGTCAGCAACTGTAATGGTCACCTGATCCGTGTATCCATTGCTGTCAGGAGTTTCTGTCTTAGCCTCATAGGTTCCATCCTGTAACACCAGGACTGCTTTTCCGGATGCCTGGTCGATACACTGCTGAGCTAGCTTGGCAAATCCCCCTACGGAAATGCTCACGCCGGATACTGCATCTGTTTTTCCCTGATTATCCATAGTCAGAAAGGCCAGGGACTGATTTTCAACCAGCGCTTCCCCTAAAGCCTTGGACTGTTCCGCCCAGGTAGATCCGTCCTCGGTCATCACATACTGACCGTTTTCAGAAAGCTCGCTTTTCTTATTTCCATCTCCGTCTACAGCATCCCATACAGCCTCTGTGATCTTTCCGTCAGATACGATCATTGTCATCTGGTCAGTATAGCCATTATTGTCAGGAGCCTCTGCTTTTGCCTCATAGGTTCCGTCCTGAAGTTCCAGGTCTTCCGCCTGAGCAGAAGCAGTGCCTTCTTCCAGTGTCATACCTGGCAGATAAACCGGAGCCTTTGCTCCTGCAAACTGACTTAAAAACTCTTCTTCTGTAATCTTGGAGCCAACGCCTTCTGTCTCATTTTGTTCTGTCACTGCCACATTTGTCAAAGTAGCCTTATCTTCCCCAAAGGATACCTCCAGAACAATGTCGCCGCCGTATCCGGCTTCTGTTACGGTTACCAGATAGCCTTCCTCTGTCCTGGCAGCTGACTGGATATTTTCGGCCCCTGTCACATCCAGTTCCTCTGTTATCTGGGCCTTGTCCTGTCCCTGGTCTGTACTCTGGTCTTTTGCCAAAGCCTTAGAGCCTGCGATCACTCCAAAGGACAGAGCAGTTACGATGATCAACGCAAGAATTCCTCTGACATTTTTATTTTTCATATTCGTCTCCTTTATATCGCCTTTTTCTTTGTTCCATATACCTGCTGCCGGTAAAGCAGGGCAAGAATTCCTGCCAGGCAGTTAGCCGTCAGGATTCCGAAGCAGATTCCCTCCGGATATGTGCTGAAAATACGGATGGCAGCCGTAATGATACCTGCTGCCAGAGCATACAGAAGTTTTCCTCTTCTGGATACAAAGACATAATCGGTCAGCATATAGCAGCCTCCCATGATCAGTCCGCCGCCAAAAAGGTTGGCCAGAATGTCTCCGGTAAAAAGACCGCTGGGACCGAAAATAAAGGTAAGGACTGTCACTGTAGCAATATAGGTAAGGGCAGCCTCTGCATTCACCACCCCCATGTAACACATATAGGCAAATCCTGCCAGGAGAAGAAGCTTGCTGGTCTCTCCCATAGCGCCGGGAACTTCTCCCAGAAACATCTGAAGATAGGAATATCCCGTCTCTCCTCCTGCTTTTACCGTACCAAGAACTGTAGCCTGGGAAACAGCGTCTGCTGCCAGCGTCCTGGGAGCTGTATATCCCATAACCGTCCCCGGCCACAGGACCATGACCAAAAGTCTTCCCATAAGAGCCGGATTGGCAAAATTACTTCCAATGCCTCCGAACATCTGCTTGACGATCAGAATGCTGAAGACAGCCGCAGCCCCAAGGACCCAGACAGGCACTGTAACAGGCATGTTAAAGGCCAGAAGCATTCCGGTAACTACCGCACTGAAGTCTCCTGCTGTCACCTGCTTTTTGGTTATCTTCTGCCACAGAAATTCCGTCAGTACACATACTGCTACAGAAAAAGCAGTCAGATAAAGGGCCCGGATTCCAAAATAATAGACTGCTCCCAGAAGAGCAGGAACCAGGGAAATAGAAACATGGAGCATGATGTTCCTGGTGGTCTGGGCAGTCCTCAGATGAGGACCGTTTATTACTTTTGTGGGACTCATGATTTCTTCACCGCCTTTTCTCTCATTCGCTGCTTCACGAAATCTCGCGCCAGTCTGTTCCGGAGAGTCAGTTCTCTTTTGGCCGGACAGATGTAGGAGCAGCAGCCGCAGGCGATACACTCGCTGGCATAGAGCTTCTGGCACAGATCATAGTCTTCGTTTAAAAAGGCAAAATCGATCTGGTAGGGAGTAAGCCCTGCAGGGCAGACATTTTTGCAGGCCTCGCAGCGGATACAGGGCTGCTCTTCGTAATGACTGTCCGGAAGGACCAGGATACCGGAAGTGCTCTTGGTAATGTAAAACAGCTCTTCTTCTCCCTTCCAGTCGGAAGCAACACAGGGGCCTGTCATAGGGCCTCCCCCGATAATCCGGTTCTTTTCTGTGGTGACTCCTCCGCATAGTTCCACCAGCTCTTTGGCGGAAGTGCCTATAGGGACCAGGAAATTCCCCGGATTTTTCACACAGCCTGTTACCGTAACGATCCTGGATGTCAGGGTTCTGTTCCCCAGAACCATATCTGCTGCGGCTTTGGCAGTTCCCACATTGGAGACGATCACTCCTGCATCGGCAGGCAGCCCTCCCATGGGAACTTCTCTTCCCAAAACGCTCTGTATCAGCTGGCGCTCACCGCCCTGGGGATACTTTGTAGGAAGCGCTTTTATTTCCAGTTCTTCTCCCTGGTCTAAAATCCCCTGTTCTCTCATCTTTTCCCAAATCTTCCGAAGATTCTCAATGGCCTCCGGCTTATTGTCTTCAATACATACATAAGCCTTGCCAGCGCCGGAAGCTTTCAGAAGAAGCCGGACACCGTTAAGCAGAGCAGGTCCCTGTTCCAGCATCAGGCGGTAATCACAGGTCAAAAAAGGCTCGCATTCCGCACCGTTGACCAGCAAAGTATCTATCTCCCTATCGGTTTCATATTTTCGGAATGCAGGAAAACCTGCGCCTCCCATACCGGTAAGGCCGCCTTCCCGAATCCCTTCCAAAATCTTCTCCGAATTAATCTCAGACAGAGAAACTCCTTCTTTTTCATAAGACATGGTCTCTCTCTTTGGATCTTCCAGCCGCCGGATCACACAGGCTGTCACGGTCCTGCCCTGATTCTCTGCCTCTTTGATCTCTAGCACTTCTCCGGTAACACTGGCATGAAGAGGGGCCGCCATAAAGGCATCCGGATCCCCGATCCGCGCTCCTTCCTGCACATGGTCCAAAGGCCTGACCTTCAGGCTGCAGAGGGCACGAAAAGACTGTTCTGCCAGAATCGTCACTGTTTCCGGCCAGTATTCCCGCACCGGAATATCCATAGTCAGAGACTTATCGTAACCGTCTGTAGGATGAATTCCCCCCGGAAATCCTTTTGTCTCATTTCTGTGCATATTTTGTTTTCCTCCATCAAAGGTTTGTTAATAAATTGACATGCCCGAATAGCATAACATACTGGAG
>DXFG01000003.1 GCA_019114545.1 Candidatus Blautia pullistercoris
AATGGAATTTTAATATGAAGTCCTGTTCCCCAGGTCGCCAGATACATTCCCAGTCTCTCGATGATCATGGCATGTGCCTGAGGCACAATCTTGATACAGGAAGCTGCCAGGATCAATACCAAAACTATTAACACAATTATTACGATTAAACCAACCATACTACTTTTCCACCTCCACGATAAGTTTGACGCCTTCCACCGCCAGCACTTTTACTACTTTTCCTTCTTCGATCTTATCTCCGTTTTTGGAACGGGCCGTCCAGGGCGTACCATCAACCATTACCTGGCCCTCTGCTTTCAGGTTATCAATGGCTTCTGTTACCACTCCCGTTTTTCCAGGGATACTGTCTACATTAGTCTTCTGCTGGTTCTTATTCATATACCTTACAGCCAGAGGTCTGGTAAATATCAGCAGCACCACCGAAACTATAAGAAACAGCAGAATCTGAAGCCATACAGGACCACCCAGAAGAGAAACTACAAGAGCCACCAGAGCTCCTCCCGCAAACCAGATGGTGGTAAGCCCCAGTGTAATGATCTCGATCACCACAAGAACAGCCAGGATCACAAGCCAGATAATAGGGATCATTCCCGCTGTTACTGCCATTTTTCCACCTTCTCCTTATTTTATTCCCCAAAGCAGCTTCCTTAATAAAATTATGAAAGGAAATCTCTGCCATTAAACAGAGTGCAGGCTTTGATAGGTGTCTCCATTATATCTTAATTTTCTGAAATCAACAAGATTTTCTCGGATTATTTAACAAATCTGGTATATGTTTTACAGAATTGAAACATATTTTTTCAATAATAATACCTCCCGGTGAAAAGTTCCGGGAGGTATTATTATTGAGATTATTCCTCGTAATGTCCTTTGCAGGAAATGTTTCATCTATTTTAATAAAACGTCTGATTCGCAATTGTCAGTCCGCTTCCCCCTCCTGCATGGAAGAAGAGGCAGTCTCCTACGGTATTTGCTCCTGCAAATACATCTCTTGCCGCATCATAGCAGTCCTGTCTGGCCCCTCTGCTCAGCACAGAAGCAAGCTTTCCGCTGGCTACCGGCGAGAACTGGCCGCTCTGATAGATAACCTCGGAGATGGTATTGGGGAACTGAGAGCTTCTCACCCGGTTCATGACCACGGCCCCCACGCCGATCTTTCCTTCGTAAGGCTCTCCTCCGGCCTCGCATTCGATGATAGCTGCCATCAGATCCAGATCTCCCTGAGATACGGAAGCTGCCGCCTCAGCGGCTGCCTGAGCTTCTGCCTCCGCCTGAGCCTGTGCCGCTGCCTGGGCTTCCGCGGCTGCCTGAGCCTCCGCCGCTGCCAGTGCAGCTTCATCAACTGCCTCAGCGCCTACAATA
The DNA here is from genome assembly GCA_019114545.1 of Candidatus Blautia pullistercoris. Classification (GTDB taxonomy): domain Bacteria; phylum Bacillota; class Clostridia; order Lachnospirales; family Lachnospiraceae; genus Blautia; species Blautia pullistercoris. The sequence continues at coordinate 1,363 of DXFG01000003.1, forward strand.
TCGGCGCCTTCTCCGTAAGAAGCTTCAAAAAGCTGCCGGGCAGCGTCTCCGGTAACCAGAAGATCTCCTCTGATATATCCTTCTACCTCTCCGGATATTACCTGCAGCCAGCCGTTTTCTTCTCCTACTACAGTTACTACCGCTCCGGGAGCAAGCTTTCCTACCCGGTCCGTTCCAATATCAGAACCCTGACGGATATTGGCATATGTACTTACATTTGCCGCCGCCTTATCGGACCAGTCATCAGCTTCTTCCTGCACTGCTTCCTGAACCTCTGCTGTATCTATATTCTGATTCTCCTCTGTTGTGTCCGCCATAGCCGGAACCGCCATTGTGACAGTCATCACTCCAACAGTTCCCACACAAGCAAAAAGTCTCTTCATTCTTTCTTTCATAAAATATAACCTCCTGATAAGTCTGTAACATTTTCTTTTCATTTGTTACAAATTTATTAAGTTTTGTTACGAACATATTCTATCAAGGTTACATTTCATTGTCAAGCGGGTAATTTTTGTCATATTTTACAGAATTTAGAGGGGAAAATTAATAAAAAGAGTAATTTTGTAAAATTTTTCTACTGTTTCAACATTTTGAACAGCTTTTTCAATCTGTTTTTCTCTTAAAGACATTTAAAGATTTCTTCTCTGACGGTAAGCCTCATACATCAAGATTCCCGAAGCCATTGCTGCATTGAGAGACTCTACCTGTCCTTCCATAGGGATCCGGATCCATATATCTGCTTTTTCGGAAAGTTCCCGGCTCAGCCCGTTTCCTTCATTTCCGATAAAGAAAGCCGTTCCCTTTGTATAATCCTCCCGGTCATAGCTGTTCTTCCCCTCCAGGTGAGCTGCATACCCGGTAATCTTCTTCTCTCTCAGCCAGGGAAGGATCTCTTCCCGGATAGAAGAAGTATAGCAGAAAGGCACACGGTAAACCGATCCCATGGTAGAACGGATCACCTTGGGGTTATAGATATCTACAGAATTTTTAGATAGAATAATTCCTGTTACTCCTGCTCCCTCCCCGGTTCTGAGAATCGTTCCCAGATTCCCGGGATCCTGAAGATCTTCCAGGATCATAAGAAGCGCCGGCCGGTCTTTGGGAATCATTTCCTCCAGAGTACCTTCTTTTATCCTGATCAGACACAGGACTCCCTGAGGGGTAACTGTATCTGAAAGACTCTTAAATACCTTGTCTTCCACGATCTCCACCAGGCTTTCTTTTTCCCCTTCCAGACCTTTTTCCCGAAGAATTTCTTTCCAGATTTCTTTTTCTGCGAAAGAAGCTCCCAGATATATCTTTTCAATCCTATCTGGGGGAGCTTCCCGGAACATCTTAATCCCCTCCGCCACAAAAATTCCTTCATCTTTTCTTGTTCTGGATTTTTTCAGCAGTTGCTGTATCTTCTTTATCTGCCCGTTGGACGTACTTGTAATCATAGTCCTGATTCCTCCTCAATGTTTCGGTAATTCCTGGGTATACTGATTGCGGATAGGGAAGGACTCTTCCCTATCCGTTGCCTTGCAAATGCCTGCTCGTACAAGCACGGCAGTCGCTTGCCAGGCGTATCGCTGCCAGCTCACGGCAAAGCCGTTCGCTGTCCGTTGCCTTGCAAATGCCTGCTCGTACAAGCACGGCAGTCGCTTGCCAGGCGTATCGCACAAAAAAGGTGTACTGCATTGGTTTGCCGCACACCTTTTTTCTCTTCTGATATATCTTTATGCCTGGTTTTTCGTATAATTGTGAGACAGTGAATAGCTGACCTCGAACTGATAATCGGAAATAGTTTTTTTCATAGACAGCGCTTCGTTGATATCCATATCCACATACTCGCCGTTTCTATAGCAGATGACTCTCTTGGTCTTTCCTTCCAGAAGCACATCTACCGCCTTGGCGCCCATAATAGAAGCATATACTCGGTCTTTACAGGTAGGTGTTCCACCCCTCTGCATGTGACCCAGGATAGTGGCTCTGGTTTCGATTCCTGTAGCAGCCTCGATACGTTTTGCCATAGCTTCCGAATGACCGATACCCTCTGCATTGATGATGATATGGTGTTTCTTGCCTTTCTTACGGTTGTCAATGATATTATTGATGATACGCTGTTCATCATAATCATATTTTTCAGGAAGGAGAATATCTTCTGCGCCATTTGCGATACCGCACCACAAAGCGATATATCCTGCGTTTCTTCCCATAACCTCAATGATACTTACACGTTCATGAGAAGTAGAGGTATCACGAACTTTATCAATAGCTTCCATCGCCGTATTTACAGCAGTGTCGAAACCAATGGTATACTCTGTACATGCAATATCCAGGTCGATGGTACCCGGTACACCTACAGCGTTTACCCCCAGATTCGCCAGTTTCTGAGCACCGGCAAAAGAACCGTCGCCTCCGATCACTACAAGACCATCAATACCGTGTTTTTTACAGATCTCTGCAGCTCTTCTCTGCCCTTCCTCTGTACGCATCTCTGCACAGCGGGCAGTATACAGAATCGTTCCGCCTTTCTGGATAGTATCTGAAACATCTACCGCTGTCATCTCTATAATTTCTTCATTCAGAAGACCTGAATATCCTTTTAAAATCCCCTTCATTTTGATTCCGCGGCTTAAGCCTCTTCTTACAACCGCACGGATCGCCGCATTCATTCCCGGAGCATCTCCACCACTTGTTAAAACGCCAATTGTTTTGATTTCTTTATTCGCAGTCATCTTTCTCCTCCATATTCTCGCAGCCCTTTGTTTTTATATTTATACATTGAATCGATCTTATTTTATAGCATTTTCCGAATATTTTCAATACTCTTTTCTACAACTTTTACGTTGTCACGGCCATACTTTTCGTACAGATTGTCGAGAAGTTTCTCGTCGATCTTTACATTCTTTGACGGCCCCAGCCTCTTCACCGCTTTGGGCGAACGGATATAGATCACGATCCCATCTTTTCCGTCAGAATCTTTAATCTCTTCATAAAGTTCTTGTTCTTTTGCCAGAAAAGCTTCTTTCGTTTCAAATTGAATCCACAGTTCCCGGGGAACCATATCGAAAGGATAAATATTCTCGCAGATCAGCTTACTGGCCTTATCATCCTCTGCAGAAATCCGTCCCTGAATAAAGACCTTTGCGTCCACTTCCATAAAACGGACATTCTTTTCATAGTCTCTTGGGAACACAACGATCTCCACAGTTCCCACCAGATCTTCCAGGGTAAGGAAAGCCATGATCTTGTTCGTCTTGGTATATTTAATAGTTTTAGCGGTGATCATACCGCCGACCACAGCCCTGGCGCCATCTCTTACTTTTGGCATGCCGGTCTCTTCATCAGGCTGGAAATCGGCAGTCACAGCGGTGATATTTTTTTTCCATCTCTCTGTATATTCTTCCAGAGGATGACCGCTTATATACACGCCCAGGACTTCTTTTTCAAAAGCCAGCTTGGCCTCTTTGGGATATTCCTCCACATCCGGCATACGGATCTCAAAGGCTTCCTTTTCTTCGTCAGAAACCAGATCGAAAAGGCTCATCTGACCTGCCATAACATTCTTTTTCTCCTGATTTACAGAGTCCAGTATCTGGGCATAGATCATCATTTTCTGTCTCCGGTTTCCGGGAAGACTGTCAAAAGCTCCAGCTTTGATAAAGTTTTCAATGGCTTTTTTATTCACTTCCTTTCCCGACATACGTTCTATAAAATCCTGAAGATTTTTAAACGCTCCTCTCTCCTGGCGTTCCTCTACAATAGATTTTATCACAGGCCTCCCGATGCTTTTAATAGCGGAAAGACCATAGCGGATAGCCCCGTTGTCCACAGAAAACTGGCTCTCTCCTTTATTGATATCCGGTGGAAGAATAGAAATCCCCATCTTCCTGCTGGAAAGGATATATTCCGACACCTTAGAAGGGTTATCGATCACAGATGTCATAAGTGCAGCCATAAATTCTACAGGGTAATAATATTTTAAATAGGCCGTCTGGTAGGAGACTACTGCATAGGCCGCCGCATGGGATTTGTTAAAGGCATATTTTGCAAAATCGATCATCTCATCATAGATCTTATTGGCGACATCTTCTGAAATTCCCCGGTTGATACAGCCTGGAACTCCTTCTTCTTCATTGCCGTAGACGAAATTCTGCCGTTCTTTTTCCATAACTGCAGCCTTTTTCTTACTCATGGCACGGCGGACCAGATCGCTTCTTCCCAGGGTATAGCCGCCCAAGGACCTTACGATCTGCATAACCTGCTCCTGATATACGATACAGCCATAAGTAGGCTTTAAGATAGGCTCCAGTTCCGGACAATCGTAATGGATGCTCCCCGCATTATTTTTTCCTTTAATATACTGAGGGATAAAGTCCATAGGGCCGGGACGGTACAGAGAAATCCCTGCAATGACATCTTCCAGATTCTGAGGTTTCAGTTCTTTCATGAAGCTGGTCATCCCCGCGCTCTCCAACTGGAAGACCCCGTCGGTCTTTCCGGCTCCCAGCATCTCATATACATTCTTGTCATCATAATTAATGTGGTCAATATCCAGAGTGATCCCCTTGTCTCTCTGGGCCAGTTTCACTGCATTCTGGATCACAGTCAGAGTCCGAAGCCCCAGAAAATCCATCTTCAGAAGCCCCAGTTCTTCCAGAGTAGTCATGGTAAACTGAGTAACAATAGAGCCGTCGGAAGCCCTGGAAAGAGGCACATACTCGTCCACTGCTTTCTGGCTGATCACTACTCCCGCCGCATGCATGGAAGTATGTCTGGGAAGACCTTCCAATCTCTTGCTCATATCGATCAGAGTCTTTACCGTCTCATCAGACTCATAGAGATTCCGCAGCTCCGGATTCATGGTCAGCGCCTTATCTATGGTAATATTCAGCTCATTGGGGATCATCTTTGCAATCGTATCGCACTGCGCGTAGGGCAGATCCATTACCCTTCCCACATCCCGGATAACGCCTCTGGCCGCCATGGTACCAAAGGTAACGATCTGCACTACACGGTCCTTACCATATTTTCTCACCACATAGTCAATAACCTCCTGGCGGCGTTCAAAGCAGAAATCCACATCAATATCCGGCATGGATACACGCTCCGGATTGAGGAAACGCTCAAAAAGGAGATCGTATTTGATAGGGTCCAGTTTAGTAATTCCAAGAGTGTAGGACACCAGACTTCCTGCGGCGGAACCTCTTCCCGGTCCCACCATGATATCGTGGTCCCTGGCGTATTTGATAAAGTCCCACACAATGAGAAAATAGTCCACATATCCCATTTTCTTGATAACGCCCAGCTCATATTCCAGCCGTTCCTTAAGCTGATCCAGGTTGTCTGTATACCGCTCTTCCAGTCCTTCATAGCACAGCTTATTCAGGTATTCCCAGGAAGTATAGGGAGAGGGTACATCAAATTTCGGCAGCTTTGTCACACCGAACTCGATTTCCACATTGCAGCGGTCCGCAATCTTCTGGGTATTGGAAAGAGCCTCCAGGGCATAAGGAAACAGTTCTTCCATTTCCTGGGGGGATTTTACATAGTACTGGCCCCCTTCATATCGCATCCGGTCCTCATCCTGGAGACGCTTTCCTGTCTGGACACACAAAAGGATATCATGAGCCTGGGCGTCCTCTGCGTAGGTATAATGGATATCGTTAGTAGCAACCAGATCGATTCCTGTCTCCTGGCTCATACGCAGAAGCTGCTGGTTCACCAGTTTCTGCTGGGGCAGTCCATGGTCCTGAAGCTCCAGAAAAAAGTTCCCTTTCCCAAAGATTTCCTGATACCGGAGGGCGGCGCTTTTTGCCTCCTCATACATACTTCTTGCAAGATTTCTTGCAACTTCTCCTGCAAGGCAGGCGCTCAATGCAATAATTCCTTCGTGATATTCCTGTAAAAGTTCCAGATCTACCCTTGGCTTATAGTAAAACCCGTCAACAAATCCCTTGGACACGATCTTCATCAGATTCTGATATCCCTGGTTATTTTCCGCCAGAAGGACCAGGTGATAATAACGATCGTCAGAATGTCCCGTTTCTTTGTCAAAACGGGAGCCGGGAGCAACATATACCTCACAGCCCATGATGGGTTTGATCCCTGCTGCTTTTGCCGCCTTATAAAAATCAATGCAGCCAAACATGACTCCATGGTCTGTTATGGCTGCACTGTTCATTCCCAGCTCCTTTACTCTGGCTACATATTCATTTATTTTGTTGGAACCGTCCAGCAGACTGTATTCCGTATGTACATGTAAATGAGCAAAATCCACTGTCATTCTCTCCTTATGTTCGCAGCTGTTTTATTCTTCTTCCCTCCGCTTTTTAAGCAGAACGTTAAACCATTTATTATTTCTGTCTTCCCTAACGTCACTGGTCTTCCATATATCAAGAACCTGGATCTCAGGAAAAGAATCCAATAGATCATTCAGTGATTCCCTGTTATAATCGTAAAAATACCTGCCATTGAACCTGCCTTTCCGATCCCCTCTCCTTACGGAAAAATAAAGAATCCCATCTTCTTTCAGAGCCGCCAGGATCCGTTCCATCACCCCATGGATCTCTTCCGGGGAGAAATGTCCCAGAACAGCGCAGGCCCAGATCCCATGGAAAACATTCTGAAATTCCATCTCCTCTATCCTGAGATGAAGCACTTCTTTTCCGGTATGGATACTGGCCAGATTGCACATCTTCTCAGACCCGTCCATCGGGGTCACCACACATCCCTCGTCTTCCAGAAATACGGTATCTCTTCCGGAACCGCATCCTAAATCCAGAACATCTGCACTTTCCGGCAGAAGCTCTACAAAACGTTCCAGCTGATCTTCCATGCTTAAATCTACAGTCTCTTCATAATATGGCACGGCATATCGGTCATAATAATCTATCGAGTCCACTGATTTTCCTCCTTTTGGACATAAACACATAAGTTATCATGATTATAACATAATCTTATTTTGGGGAAAAGCGTTACTTTATACAGATTTTTCCCTCTTTCAGTTCAATTTTTTTCTCTTTCAGAAGATGGCCTACCGCCCGTTTAAAGGCATTCTTGCTAAGGCCGAATTCTCTCTGGATCAATTCCGGCGCCGCCTTGTCGTCAAAAGGCAGAACACCGTCAAATTCCCGGATAGTCTCCAGAACATTTTCTGCATCTTCATATATCTGAAGATAAGCTTTCTTCTTTGGGCTTAAAGTCAGCTTTCCATCTTCCCGCACAGCGCTTACCCGGCAGGTCACTTCTTCTCCTACTTTATAGCCTCCCTGAGCCTCCTGCCTTGGTATCATTGCGGAATACTTATAATCCACTGCTACAAAAATTCCGAAATTATCGCTGATCTCATATACCACTCCGGTCACAGTATCTTCTTTTCCATAGGGAGAATCTGTGGAAAGATAATGATATACTTTCATGGTTCCGCAGAGCCTGCTGCTTTTATCAACATATACTGCTGCCAGAACTTCCTCTCCTTCATGAAGTTTTTTGGTCTGTTCTTTATAAGGAAGGAACAGATCTTTTTCCAGCCCCCAGTCCAGAAATGCACCGATCCTGGTTACCTGAGCCACTTTCATTACCGCCAGTTCTCCCACAGCCGCCTTTGGCCGATCTGTAGTAGCGATAAGACGGTCAGAAGAATCCTTATAGATAAATACCTGGAATCTGTCCCCTTCTTTTGTTCCGGCCGGTACTTTTTTCCCCGGAAGGAGTACTCGTTCCTCCTGTCCGGCATCCATCTTTTCTCCCAGATAAACGCCGAAATCCACCTTCTTAACTACTGTTAATTCCTGTACTTTTCCTAATTCGATCATTTTTTCTCCTTTACCTGCGCAGCTCCACCGCTGCATAGACTTCCTTTTCGGGATTTTCCAGTACTACTGTATAAATATCTCCCTCTTCTTTTACCTTTGGCAGGATCACATCGTTCAGCACTGCCTGTTTCCTATATTCTGCCCTCATCTGTCCCACTTTAAAGCCTTTTGGAAGGTATTCCTGGGCCATGAGTACATACTGTCCGTTATTCACATGATGATTGGTGTCCAGGTGATGAGTTCTTACCTGAAAAGAAGGATACGCCTTCATATCTCCAGGTACAGTAATTTTTCTGGAAGAATAATCCATCTCCAGCTTCTCTCCCAGTTCATATGCCTGTATCTGTTTCTCATCCACATTTACCGGCCTTCCGGAAGCAATGTCCAAAAAGGTCCAGAGACTGTTGGCATAAGCGATCAGCTCTCCATTTTCATCCTCCATGGTAAAGTTTCTGCTTCCGAGAAATCTCTTAAAAGCATAAGGCCAGGTGGAAACCCGGATCTTCTCAAACAAAACCGGATATCTTTTTACTATGATCTGCCAGGAAGAAAGCACCCAGACCTGGCCCTTTTTCTCCAGATAATCCATGCCCACTCCTGCGCTTTCCGAGTGAAAGGTACAGCAGTCCTGAAAATAATTCAATATTCCATTTAATGTCAGCTTTCTGTCCTCTCCGGTCTCACTGTACCGTACTCTGCTGTCAAAAGAAAATCCCATAACTCACCCTTCCTCCAATTCTTTATATACGAAAATATCCCAGACACTTTGTCTGGGATATTCGTAGCTGGGCTACAAGGATTCGAACCTTGAAATGACGGAGTCAGAGTCCGTTGCCTTACCATTTGGCGATAGCCCAATATTTTCAATGTTGTCTCGCAACAATGGATATTATATAGCATCTCTTTCCAAAATGCAAGCACTTTTTTCAATTTTTTTTATTTTTTTGTTCGGGTAAATTTTTCCTTCCTAATTATCTTTATCTTTTTTGTAAAATACATATTTTACTTGTTTCTTGGTCTATGCTATACGGAACACGCTACCACCCCTAGACAGGTAGAGGAAGGGGGTGTGCGCCAATGAGCATTTCTGTCATTTTTGCCTATGAGCATTATATCATATGTACATTTTTTTACAATATACCTTTTTTAGAATTGCTCTTTCTAATCTGGCTCCATAGTTATTTTTCTCCTCTCATCTGCATAAAATATATCCCGTAAAATTGTTTCTATATTATTTTCGGCAAAGGCGGTGTATTATGTCCTATTATCCTGTTCTTGTAAATAAAACTCATCTCCTTCCTCCTGACTACATACCCGATGATCTGGAAGAAGCAGGAATCCCATTCTGCGCTCCTCCCGGTTCTGAAAAACGGCTTCTCAGACGAAAAGCCTCAAAAGCAGCCGGCCGGCTCTTTACTCAGGCAGCCCTGGATAAAATGGGGATCATAGGGATATCCGGCTACCGCTCCTATAAACGGCAGGAAGAACTGTATCTGGACGCTCTGCGGCGAAAAAGTTCTGCCGTAGCTCCTCCCGGAGCCAGCGAACATCAGACCGGTTTTGCCCTGGATCTTTCCTGCCCGGAGGTGAATCTGGAACTGGAAGAATCTTTCGCAGAAACACCCGAAGGCAGGTGGCTGGAAAAGCATGCTCCTCTCTATGGTTTTGTGATCCGCTATCCCAAAACCAAAGAAAACATCACCGGATTCCCCTGGGAACCCTGGCACATCCGCTATGTAGGGGAACCCCTTGCCCTATATCTCACTATGACAGGACTGACTTTGGAAGAATATCACAATTTATAGAAGAAAACTTTCTTTTTTTGAGTGAAAGTGCTATAATGGCAGAAAATACCCGGGGCAAAGCCCTTGAATCATAAAGGAGGGCTACCTATGAGAGCCTTAAATTTAACCTTATTAACAGATTTATATGAACTGACCATGATGCAGGGATACTTCAAAAATCCCACCGATCAGATCGTGGTCTTCGACGCCTTTTACAGAAAAAATCCCTGTGACGGAGGATATGCCATTGCAGCCGGCCTGGATCAGATCATTGAGTATGTCCGGGATCTGCACTTTTCTCCTGATGATATCGACTACCTTCGTTCCCTGAATATCTTTGACAATGATTTTCTGGAGTATTTAAGAGGATTTCATTTTACAGGTGATATCTACGCCATTCCGGAAGGGACTGTTGTGTTCCCCAGAGAACCTCTGCTGAAGGTCATAGCCCCTGTAATGGAGGCTCAGCTTGTGGAGACGGCTATTCTCAATATGCTGAATCATCAGAGTCTGATCGCTACCAAGGCCTCCCGTGTGGTATATGCAGCAAAGGGAGACGGCGTTATGGAATTCGGCCTTCGCCGGGCCCAGGGCCCGGATGCCGGTATCTACGGAGCCAGAGCTGCCATGATCGGCGGCTGTATCGGAACCTCCAATGTTCTCACCGGCCAGATGTTTGATGTTCCGGTGAAAGGTACCCATGCCCACAGCTGGATCATGAGTTTTCCTGATGAATATACAGCCTTTAAGACCTATTCCCAGCTTTATCCGGATTCCTGTATTCTTCTGGTAGACACTTATGATGTTTTGAATTCCGGAGTACCAAATGCCATAAGGGTTTTCAAGGAAATGCAGGAAGAAGGAATTCTTCACAAAGGCTATGGAATCCGTATTGACAGCGGCGACCTTGCCTATCTGTCCAAAAAAGCTTACAAAATGCTGGCAGCCGCCGGATTTGAAGATGCAGTGATCTCTGCTTCCAGTGATCTGGATGAATATCTGATCGACAGTCTGAAAACCCAGGGAGCCAAGATCAATTCCTGGGGAGTGGGAACCAACCTGATCACTTCCAATGGAAATCCTGCTTTTGGCGGCGTTTACAAGCTTGCTGCTATTAAAAATAAAAACGATAAGGAATTTACTCCTAAGATCAAACTCTCAGAAAACATCGAAAAAGTAACTAATCCGGGAAACAAGACCATCCAGCGTATCTATGACAAAACCACCGGAAAAATCCGTGCGGATCTGATCTGTCTGGAGGACGAGACCTTCGATCCAAGTCAGGATATGATTATCTTCGATCCTATGGCAACCTGGAAGAAAACTAAGATCTACGGCGGCACCTATACTTTAAGAGAACTTCTTGTTCCGGTCTTTCAAAAAGGCAGATGTGTATACACTTCTCCTTCTGTCATGGAAATCCGGGACATCTGCCAGAAAGAAATGAACACCCTCTGGGATGAGACAAGACGTCTGGTAAATCCTCAGGAAGTTTATGTAGATCTTTCCGATAAGCTCTACAAAATCAAAACAGATCTTCTGGAGCAGATGGGACAGGCTTCCATCCAGTAGCTTCATTTTTCAGGTCCTTTAAGACTGACTCTTCAAGAATTTCAAAAGACCGCCAAACAGAAACTTCAGATTTCTTATCCTGATCTTCTGTTTGGCGGTCTCTTTTTTCATTCTTAACCGTACTTCCGGATCTGCCCCTACGGTTATATTTCCCATTTCTCTTATTTTAACCGTACTTCCGGACCCGGCCCTACGGTTACATTTCCCATTTCTCCTATTTTAACCGTATTTTCGGGCCCAGCCCTACGGTTACATTTCCCATTTCTCTTATTTTAACCGTATTTCCGGTCCTGCTCCTACGGTTACATTTCCTATTTCTCCTATTTTAACCGTATTCTTGACTGGACATGTGACCTGATTTTTTAATTTCCCCTGCCGGTAGGAACTGTTTTTACTGCTCCAT